>NZ_SMMF01000356.1:0-699 GCF_009711355.1 Roseibium sp. RKSG952
TGGCCAAAATCGATGGAGTGGACGCCCCTCACGGCATCACAGTGTGCCAAGGTAGCGGCGTTAAAACGCGCTAAAGAGGAGACGTCCACAATGAATGTCACCACGATTGGGATCGATATTGCGAAGAACGTTTTCCAGTTCCACGGCGTAGACGAAAATGGAGCGGTTGTCCTGCGCCGGAAAGTGCGCCGGTCTGGCGTTCTGGATTTTCTTGCATCATTGCCAGCATGCCTGGTGGCAATTGAGGCATGTGCCAGCGCTCATCACTGGGGCCGCGAAATAGAGCGTCTTGGGCACACCGTGCGGCTCATTCCTCCGCAATATGTGAAGCCGTTCGTGAAGCGCCAGAAGAATGATGCGACTGACGCAGAAGCAATTGCCGAGGCTGCATCTCGGCCAACGATGCGTTTTGTTGCAGTCAAGAGTGCCGAGCAACAGGGCCAGAGCACGCTGCTGAAGACACGCAACCTGTTTTTGGAACAGCGGACACAGATGATGAATGCGTTGCGTGGACATCTCGCCGAATTCGGCATTGTTGCCGCCAAAGGTCCGGCGAATTTGAAGAAACTGGAAGACTACGTTGTCAGCTGCCCCGAAAGTGAACTGCCCGTTTCGGCGCGCAATATATGCATCCGGCTGTTCGATCATGTTCGGCTTTTGGATTGGCAGGTTGAAGAATTGACTGCGCGAATTGAGGCG
>NZ_SMMF01000882.1:0-27405 GCF_009711355.1 Roseibium sp. RKSG952
TTGTGTTGCACTTCGCGCTTGAATTCACCGAGCCATTTTTGAACCTCAGATCTCGGGCCCCGCCCACAGGCTGGATCGGGCCACCTTCTTGGGGCTTCGGGATTCGGCGATATGCGTGGTTTCCGGATCAAGTTCGCACAGGGCTTGATACTGGCTCAGGAAAATTTGTCCCGACAGGTCCTCAAGAAATGCTGTCTTTTTCAGGCGGTCCATGACCGGGCCTTTTACTTCCGACAAATTGAAGGTCACACCGGAATCGGACAGCCGATGGTTGATTTCCTCAAGGCTTTCCAATGCGCTGGCATCAATCTCGTTGACTGCAGAGCACATCAAAACCACGTGTTCGATATCCGGTTTTTCGGCAACGAATGCGTAGATGCGGTCTTCCAGATAACGGCTGTTGGCGAAGAACAGGCTTTCGTCGATGCGAACGGTGAGGACCCGCTCGCCGGTGATCACCTGGTGCCGTTCAACATTCCGGAAATGCTCGGTGCCGGGAGCGATGCCCACAACCGCCATGTGAGGCCGGCTGTTGCGATAAAGGTAGAGCGCGATCGACAGGACAACACCGGTCACGACGCCCTGCTCGACGCCAAAGAACAGCGTCACCAGAATGGTGGCCGCCATCGCCGCAAAATCGCTTTTGGAATAGGTGTAGGTTCGCCGGATTGCACCGAAATCAACCAGGGAAAGAACGGCAACAATGATGGTTGCGGCGAGGGTTGCCTGCGGCAGATTGGTGAGCAGAGGCGTGAGAAACAGGGTCGCAAGCGCAATGCCGACAGCAGTGAAGGCCCCGGCGGCCGGTGTTTCAGCACCTGCATCAAAATTGACGACCGAGCGGGCGAAACCGCCGGTTACCGGGTAGCCGCCGGACACAGCGGCCGCAATATTGGCCGAGCCAAGGCCGATCAGTTCCTGGTCCGGCACGATCCGTTGGCGTTTTTTAGCAGCCAGCGTCTGGGCGACGGAAACGGATTCGACAAATCCGATCACGGAAATCATCAATGCAGGGCCAAGTAAATCAAGCCATAATTGGCGGTCGAAGGCAGGAAGCCGTGGAATGGGCAGGCCGGAGGGAATGTCTCCGACCAGATTGACCCCAAAGGCTTCGAGATTGAACACGGCAGCGGCCAAAGTCGTGACGGCAACGGCGGCAACAGGCCCTGCCTTTGTCAGAAGATTGGCCATGAACGGGGATACGCCCCAGCCAAGCAGCCGTTCTTTCAGGGCCTTGCGGACCCAGAACAGGAAGCCCGTTACAGTGGCCCCGATTGCAAATGTGATCCAGTTGATGTCGCCCAGATGCGACGCAATCGACCACAGGATGTCGTAGAGCGTATGCCCCTGGGCTGGAACACCGAGAATATGCTTGAGCTGGCTTGCGGCAATCAACAGGCCGGACGCGGTGATGAAGCCGGATGTGACCGGATGGCTTAGAAGGTTGGCCAGAAATCCGAGCCTGAAAATCCCCATGACCATCAGCATCAATCCCGACAGGAATGCCAGAATGATCGCAGCTGCAAGATAGGTTTCCGTTCCCTGTTCCGCGTATTCGCCGACTGTGGCTGCAGTCAGCAATGAAACGACCGCAACCGGTCCGACCGCCAACGCGCGGCTGGTGCCGAAGATCGCATATGCGATCAGCGGCAGGATCGAGGCATAGAGCCCGACTTCCGGCGGCAACCCGGCCAGCAAAGCATAGGCCAGCGACTGAGGGATCAACATGATCGTGACGATCACGGCGGCGACCAGATCATTGGCCGCGGTTTTTCTGGAATAGGATCTGCCCCAGTCGAGAATGGGAAAATAGCGCTGCAGCGGTGTCATTGACCGGACCATGGACGCGGAAAACTCAACAAAAACCGGGCTGGGCGACCAGTCCGGGTGTGAAAAAGGAGGGTGGGTGCCGCATATGCCGGGCTAGCACCCGTGCCGGGGGAACCTTGCCCCCTTGCGGACAGTCTCAAAGCCCGTTGACGGGCACTTTCAGAAACGTCTTGCCGTTGTCTTCTGCGGGCGGAAGCTTGCCGGCACGCATGTTCACCTGAAGTGACGGGATGATCAGTTTCGGCATGGCGAGCTGTGCATCGCGTTCGGTGCGGAACTTGACGAACTCTTCCTTGGTCTTGCCGCTGCCGACATGGATGTTGTGCGTCTTTTCGGTCCCAACCGTCGTTTCCCACTGGATGTCGCGGCCATTCGGGCCATAGTCGTGGCACATGAACAGACGCATGTCGTCGGGAAGCGAAAGGACCCTCTGGATAGAGTCGTAGAGCACGCCTGCATCGCCGCCGGGGAAATCCGCCCGTGCCGAGCCGCCGTCCGGCATGAACAGGGTATCGCCGACAAAGGCGGCGTTGCCCATCACATGCACCATGCAGGCCGGGGTGTGACCGGGTGTGTACATGGCGAAGGCGGTCATCTCGCCAATTTGGTAGGTGTCGCCGTCCTCGAACAGCCGGTCGAACTGGCTGCCGTCCCGCTGGAACTCGGTGCCCTCGTTGAAGACTTTACCGAAGGTTTCCTGAACCAGCGTGATCTGGCTACCGATCCCGAGCTTTCCACCCAGATGCTTCTGGATATAGGGGGCTCCGGACAGATGATCCGCATGTACATGGGTTTCGATCAGCCATTCCAGTTTGAGGTTGTTCTGGCGGATATAGCCGATGATCTTGTCCGCGCTCTCATAACTTATGCGGCCTGCCGCGTAGTCGATGTCCATGACACTGTCGATCACCGCGCAGGAATTGGTGGCCGGATCCTCCACCACATAACTGATCGTGTTGGTGGCAGGATCGAAGAACGCCTTGACCTTCGGCCTGATTGCCATGTCGAGAGGGGAGGGCGAATTGATCATCATTGAACTCCGAATGAAGTATGAGCACTTGCGCGGGCAAGTGTCACGAAGCTGGCGCCGTAGTCCTGGACGAGAACGCGGACCGGATCATGCGTGCGGCGGCCATTCCGGCAAGAATGGCAAGCGCGGTTACAACAGGTTCCATCATGCCAAGTCCGAGCGCCGGTACAAGGCCGCCGGGGCAAAAGCCGCTCAGTCCCCATCCGATTCCAAAGATAGCGGATCCTCCGAGCAATTTTGTGTCGAGTTCGCGCGCTGCCGGCAAACTGAAACCCGAGGCCAGAAGCGGATGGTTCATCCGGAAGACCATCCGGTAGCCGACAAAAGTCACGATCAGCGCGCCGCCCATCACGAAGGCAAGGCTCGGATCCCAGGTGCCTGCAACATCGAAAAAGTTGAGCACCTTGGCAGGGTCCGCCATGCCGGCAATCAAGATGCCGGTTCCGAAAATCAGACCGATAAAAAATGCGGAAACAATCTTCAGCATGGTCAGGCTCCGATCAGATGGCGGGTTATGAAAACGGTGAGGACTGCAGTTGCCATGAAGGTCAGTGTTGCCGCGAGCGACCGCTTTGACAGGCGTGCAAGGCCGCACACGCCGTGGCCACTGGTGCAGCCTGCACCAAAGGTGACGCCAATCCCGACCAGAAACCCTCCAACAGCAAGTGCCGGGACCGAGACAGGCACCGTGATTGCCGGCATGGAGCCGGTCAGGATAGCCAACAGCAGCGGGCTCAGAACCATTCCAGCCACAAACGCGGCTTTCCAGAGCCATTCGGTGTTTGCAGGTGCGCTCAACAGGCCGCCAACAATACCACTGATCCCGGCAATGCGGCCCTGAACCATCATCAGGGTCACCACTGCGGCTCCAATGAGAGTTCCTCCAAAGAAGGAAGCGAGTGGGGTGAATTCGGTCATTCGCAAGACTCCATATATTCCAATAATTGAATATATGGACTTGTAAAATGTAACGCAATCAAAATTTCATATGTATGAATTTAGGGTGTAATGTACTCCCCGGCCGAGTGGCGTGCCGAGACATCACCGCTTCCCCATCAGGCGCTGCGCCTGAGAAGCGTCACCCCAGCCATGTTGTCGCGCCCCCATCAGGGCCTTGGTGCAACAGGGGCAGGTGGTGGCGGAGGTGTCTGACCCGGTCCGGGGTCGGTCACCAGGACAACGCGCAAGCCGTTTGAGCGTCTGTGAATGATTGCTCCGGGCAAGTCTCGCGCGGGGTTTTCTCCCGCAGCAGGGGACTCCAGATCTGTCTTCGGGCCGGAGAACTCGCCCATCGGCCGCAGGATTTCCTCGTGCATCACACTGCCGAGGTAAATGGTCTGCAGATGCCCGTTTTCATCGATCCGGAACCGGCTTGGCCAAAGCCGCAGGATCCAGCGGCCGCTTGCCGGGTGAGCGCCCGGATCGTTGCGGATGAGCACGAGGGCCGGCTGCAATCCGTTTTGTGTGCGTGGCAGCACCGGCAAATCGTCTGCCGGGGTCTCGCCGACGATAAAGCCGGTTGCTGTGGCAAGGCTCCATTTCGGCGGTTTTTGCCAGCCGTAAGCTGCAAGGGCGCGGGCGAAATGCTCAGGATCGCCAGCATACTGAATAACCAGCGGTTCTTTCATCTCGCCGCTGAGTTCGATCCGGTGCGCCGGCAGGTCGCGCCAGGCGGTTGTGGTCCAGTCGGCACTGGTCAAGATCTGCAAGTCTGCCTGGGGCTCGTAGACGATCAGGGCGTCCTTGAGATTGCTTGCAACATGCCAGGTGCCGAACACTGCAAGGGTCCCCGCCACAATGGCGGCCAGGGTCAGCCGCCCGATCTTCTCATTGTGAATCGAGCCGAAGACAAAGGCAAACATCGCAACCATGGCTGTTCCGAACAGCAGGCCCGCCAATACGTCGGACATCCAGTGCGCGCCAAGGTAAATACGGGAGAAGCCGATTGTAATCACGAAAATGGCGGCGATCGTGAAAACCCCGGCTTTGGTCCACCGGCTGCGGTCGTGAGCGATGAGCACCGCGCATATGCCGAACAGGACCGTGTTCAATGTGGCGTGGCCGCTTGGAAAGCTGAAAGCATCGGCGCCGCTATAGAGGTCCATCGGGCGCGAACGGTGAAGCATCAGCTTGATGATCGGCACGAACAGCGCCGTGCTGCCCATCGCGATCAGGAACCCTACCGCACGGCGCCACGCCTTTCGGGCAAACAGATAGGCCGCGACTGCGAGCGTCACAACGGCAACGACGATTCCGTCGCCGAGCAGGGTGACCGCGATCATCAGTTTGTCGCCGATGACCGTTCTCAAGCTCTCGAACATGTTCAAGATGGCCACATCCGCCCGCACCATGGGTTCGCCCGGTGCGACCTCGCCGATCAGCCAAAAGAACAGGGGCATCGTAATCAGCAGAAGCAGGGCGGAAGCCAGCATGCCGACCGAACGGGGATGGTCTGGATCGAAGGTCCGGGCAACCCATTGTGAAATCCGGCCGGGGCGCTTGGCAAACCAGCCGACGGCTGCAACATGTGCGCCGGGAAACAGCGGCATGATGATCAGGATCATCCAGCGCCCGAGCATGACCGCAACGAACAGGACCACGAGCAGAACGCCGAGCACAAGTGCCAGCCGCCCGCTGACCTCACCGATGGCGCTCAAGGCCGATCCGGCCAGATATCCGGGCCCGAGATGGGCAATGCTCCAGGCAATGGCGGAGACGACATTGATGACCGTAAACCGGGTGGCGTTCATCCCGACCATGCCTGCAATGCCCGGCACGACCGATTTCACCCCGGGCACAAACCGTCCGATGAAGACGCTCTTGCCGCCATGCTGCCGGAAGAAGTCCTCACCACGCTCCATCAGGCTGGAGTAGCGCGAAAGCGGCCAGATCCGCCGGAGCTTGTCCTTGTAGACATACCCGACCCAATAGGAGATCGCGTCGCCCGCGATCGCCCCCATGGTGGTCCAGATGAAGGTGGACACCGGATCAAGCTTGCCGAGGCCCACCAGTGTTCCTGCTCCAACGAGCACAACGGTGCTTGGGACAAACAGCCCGATGATAAACAGCGCCTCGCCCATCGCCGCCGCGAAACAAACGAGTCCTGCAATTTCGGGATGCTCGCCGATGTAGTTTACGATCTGCGTCAGGTAGTCCGTCACGCGTCGTTTCCTGTGTGGCTGCGCTGGGCTACGATCATTGCCGGCATTACGGAAATCGCTTCAAGGTTACATGGTTATCAGGTTGCCATCATATAGGCGACCGGGCGCCTGGCTGACAGTGAAAATTTCGGCGTGGCCCGTCTGCCCGGTAAAGCAATCCGGAACGTTTTGCCGAAACGGGCTGGATCTTGTGTCCGTTAGACGCATAAGCTGTCGAAGAACGCTGACAATTCCCCAATCGAGTTGTTTACGAAGAGGGACGACCGCATGTTCGAATCCGCACGCCTGCCGCAAAAGATGGACAAAAAGACGTTCAAGAAGATGGAGCCGGAAATCCGCGAGGCTTTGCTGGCGCCCCAACTTGAACTCGTTGAGAAAAAGCAATTCTCGACGCTGATCGTCGTGGACGGCCTTGACGGCGCGGGCAAGGGGGAAGCGGTTGCCCGGCTCTATGGGTGGATGGATGCCCGGCACCTGAGTTGCAACGCCTATGGCGATCCGATGGAAGAGGCCCGCTTGCGTCCGCCCCTGTGGCGCTATTGGCGGGATCTGCCGCCCAAGGGCGAGACCTCTATTGTTTTCGGCAGCTGGTACCAGCGGCCCTTGCGCGAGCGCATCTACGGAAAACTCACGGATGAAGAGTTTCTGCGCGAACTCGAAAGGATCCGGGATTTTGAGGACATGCTGGCCAATGAGGACGTGCTGGTCCTCAAATTCTGGTTCCTGTTGCCGCGCGAAGATCAGGAGCGGCGCCTGTCGAAAATCAAGAAGAAGCAGGCCGCCCGCCATATCCTGACCGATTGGGTCGCCCTCAAGAATCACGAAAAGGCGACCCGGGTGGGGGAACAGATCATACTTGAAACAAGTACCGGAAACGCTCCCTGGTTCGTGATCCCGTCCCAGGATGCGGAATACCGCGATGCGGCTCTGGCCCAGACCGTGGCGAGGGCCGTAAAACTGAAACTGGAAGACCACGAGGCAAAACCGGTGGCGGCTCCGCCCGTGATTGGCGGGATCGAGCGCAAGACCGCCATTGATGCCATCGATCTGACGAAACGACTCGACAAGGACGTCTATGAGGAAAAGCGGGCGAAATATCAGGACCAGTTGTCGGAGATATCGGACACGAAAGCTTTCGCAAAACGCGGTATGGTGCTTGTCTTTCAGGGCAATGATGCAGCCGGCAAAGGCGGCTCCATCCGGCGGGTGATCCGGCCGCTGGACCCGAGGATCTACAAGGTCCATCCGATTTCGGCTCCGTCGGACGAGGAAAAGGCGCATCCCTACCTTTGGCGGTTCTGGCGGCGCGTGCCCCGCAAGGGACACATCGCGATTTTCGACCGGTCCTGGTATGAACGGGTTCTGGTCGAGCGGGTCGAGGGCTTTGCCAATCACGAAGACTGGTTGCGGGCCTATAACGAGATCAACGAGTTCGAGCGCGAGCTTTCCAATTTCGGCTACATCATTTGCAAGTTCTGGCTGGCGATCAGCGAGGAGGAACAGCTCAAGCGGTTCAAGGCGCGCGAAGAGACGATTTACAAACAGCACAAGATCACCGACGAGGACTGGCGCAACCGGCTGAAGTGGGACCAGTATTCCATTGCCGCCGGAGACATGGTGGACCGCACCTCCACCCATTACGCCCCGTGGACACTGGTGTCCTCCGAGGACAAGAAGCATGCCCGGGTCGAGGTTCTCAAAACTATCTGCAAGCGGCTGGAACAGGAACTTTAGCCTCGAACAAATTGGCTTGCCCGTCCGTCCGGACTGAAGAAACCGCAGCAGGCCTTTACACAACCCTCCTTAAGGTGCCGTGCCTTCATCAAGGCCGGACCTTCGGCAGCGGTGATTTCGTTGTCGCGGGCATGCGCGAAAAATGCCTTTTTTCTACCTTTCAAAAGAAATCGTGCCGCCATGAGATCAAGAACAGCGTCTCATAGCCTGTGTCACTGTTAATATTATCGATTGATACCTGCCAAAAATAAGTAGTGCCCAGAATCCACGCTTGACTCAATCTTGGCGTTAAGCTCGAATTTGTCTTGTTTCCGTTGCGTTAAAAAATCAAACTGAACCTGCGTTCCAGATTTGAGCATTGCAACATGATTCTATTGGCTACAGGTAATAGTCCGCTGATCTTTTGCTTGCCGCACACGGGAAGGGAAATCCCTCCTGCTATTTGGGGGCGGTTAAGTGCAACAGGCCGCCTTCAAACGGATCTATCATGGCATCTGGATCAGGTTCTGGAGTGCGCCAAAACGCTTGATGCGACGGTGATCTCCACCAATATGTCGCGCTATGTGATTGATGTTGATCAGGATCCTGCGCAAATGTCCCCGGCGGCGAAAGGTGAAACAGACGCGCTTTGCCCAGCCTGGACTGTCGAAACCAACGCCATTTACAAGGCGGGCGAAGAGCCGGGGCCGACCGAGATTGAACAACGCGCGATGTTGTTCCACGAACCGTATCACCAAGTGGTTCTTCAGCAGATCGAGCGTGTCCGCGCCCGGCATGGCAAGGCTCTGGTGTTCGATTGCCAGTCCCGCCGGTCCCGATCGGGACGGGGGCTGGCACCGCCGCTTCCGGTGATCAGCATTGGAACGCGCGGCGGACTGTCCTGTGATCCGGACCTTCGCGCTGTTTTCGGGGAAACGTTTTCCGGCCTTGGCGGGTTCTCGGTATCGCTGGATGACGGTGTAACGGGCGGTTACCTGACCAGAACCTATGGGGATCCCGCAAACGGCGTGCATGCGCTTACACTTTTGGTCGCGCAGCGCAGCTACCTGAAACATGAAGCACCGCCTTTTGAGCCCGACAAAACCCGGATGATGCGTCTGAGAGCCGTTCTTCTTGACAGTTTTGTCGAGGTCCTTGACTGGGCGGGGTGGTCAGACGTTTCCGCAGTCCGGGACCGGATTCGCACATCCCGCATGCCCGGGGAGTGGGGCAGGACAATTCTGGCCGAGGCGCTTCATCCGAAGCCGCTTCAAAAGCCGGCGGCCTTTCATACCGGCATACTCCCGGCCGCAACCGGAAAAAGTGCCGATAACAAACCCGAGGCGCCGGCCGGTTCCGGTACCACGTTCCGAGAAGTCGCCGAATAGAGCGTCACACAACGTTCTTTTCGATCAACGGCGTGTTGGCTGCAAGGCGTTCGATGCCGAGCGGGGACAGGTCCAGAGTTTCATACCGTCCTGTCACGATCAGTTCCGCCAACCCGCGTCCGACAGCAGGGGATTGCTGCAAGCCGTGGCCGGAAAATCCGAGCGCCAGCAGGAAATTGCCGATCCCCGGAACAGCTCCGACAAAGGCATTGTGGTCGAAAAGGTTCATGTCATAGGACCCGGCCCACGCCGGACCCGGTTTGATGGTCTCGAAAGCCGGAACGCGATTGGCCAATACCGGCCAGATATGATTCTCGAACAGGGTGTGGTCGACATCGAAGTCGTCACAATCCGGGTCCTGATCTTCGGGCGGCGCCGAACCGCAGATATAGCCGTTGCCTTCAGGCCGCACATAAGTCCCGGTCGGGTCGATCAGAAGCGGGAAGCCCGTGAGTTTTTCGCGGCACTCGAATGTGAAGACGCACCGCTTTTTGGACCGGACCGGCACATCCAGCCCGGCCTGCCGGCAGAGCTCGGCTCCCCCCTTGGCCCCGGCTGTATTGACAAGAATACCTGCCGAGAGTGTTTCGCCGGTCGATAGAGTGATGTCCCAGCCGGACCCGGACGGGGCAATCCGGGTGGCTTCGGCACTGACATATTCCACCCCCAGAGAGCGGGCTTTCTTGCGGAAAGCCTGCATCAGGCCGTAACCGTCGAACCAGCCTTCTCCGGTCAGTCCGTGACACCCGGCGCTCAGGTCTTGCATATTGAGCCAGGGAAACCGGGATTTGAGTTCTTGTTGGTCAAACAGGCCGATGTTGGCGCCATGCGTTTCTTGAAGCACATGGTTCTCGCGGAGAATTGCTTCCTTGTCCGGCGTTGCCAGAAACAGATAGCCGCCCTCGTGCAGATCTATCGCCGGGCGATCTTGACCGGTCTGTAGATGCGTCCCGATCTGCCGCAGATACTCGATCCCGAACAGCGAGATGTCGATGTTGATCGGGCTGGAAAACTGCTGGCGGATCGAGGCGGCCGACCGTGCTGACGCACAAGTCTGATAGGTCGGGTCGGCCTCGATGACGACTATGCGGCCCGTGAAATCGGGCCTTTGGGCAAGCTGGCAGGCCGTGGACGAGCCCATCACGGCGCCGCCAATGATCACGACATCTGCTGTAGGGTTTGACATGGCGCGACCCGGAAGACGCCGAAGGGGCAAGACCCTTCGGCACGGTTATGGGGAGGGCAGGATTTAGAAGAAGGCTTGCAGCCCGGTCTGGGCCCGGCCGAGGATCAGCGCGTGAATGTCATGGGTGCCTTCATAGGTGTTGACCGTCTCGAGGTTCTGTGCATGGCGCATGACATGGTATTCCTCCTGAATACCGTTGCCGCCATGCATGTCCCGGGCGGTCCGGGCGATATCAAGCGCCTTGCCGCAATTGTTGCGTTTGACGATCGAGATCATTTCCGGTGCTGCCTTGCCCGTGTCGAACAACCGGCCGACTTGCAGCGCGCCCTGAAGGCCGAGCGCGATTTCGGTCTGCATGTCTGCAAGCTTCTTCTGGAACAATTGGGTCTGGGCCAGCGGGCGGCCGAATTGTTCGCGGTCGAGACCATATTGCCGGGCGCGGTGCCAGCAATCCTCGGCAGCCCCCAGTGCGCCCCATGAAATCCCGTAGCGCGCCCGGTTGAGACAGCCGAACGGACCTTTCAGTCCGGAAACATGCGGCAGAAGGGCATCTTCCCCGACCTCGACATTGTCCATGACGATTTCGCCGGTGATCGATGCGCGCAAGGACAGCTTGCCACCCACCTTCGGTGCGCTCAGGCCCTTCATGCCCTTGTCGAGCACGAAGCCGCGGATCGCGCCGTCATGGGCTTCCGACTTTGCCCACACGACAAAGACATCCGCAATCGGGGCGTTGGAGATCCACATTTTCGAGCCGGTCAGCCGGTAGCCGCCCTCAGTCTTTTCGGCGCGGGTGCGCATGCCCGCAGGGTCCGATCCGGCATCCGGTTCGGTCAGCCCGAAACAGCCGACAAATTCACCGCTGGCGAGTTTGGGCAGGTATTTCTTGCGCTGCTCTTCCGAGCCGTAGGCATAGATCGGATACATCACCAGCGAGGACTGAACGCTCATCATTGACCGGTAGCCGGAATCGATCCGCTCGATCTCCCGGGCGACCAGACCATAGGACACATAGGATGCGCCAGCGCAGCCGTAGTCTTCCGGCATGGTCACGCCGAGCAGGCCGAGTTCACCCATTTCATTGAAAATGGCGCGGTCGGTTTTTTCTTCCCGGTAGGCTTCAATCACGCGCGGCAGCAGTTTGTCTGTCGCATAGGCGCGGGCGCTCTCCATGATCAGCAGCTCGTCTTCCTTGAGCTGTTCACGCAACAAGAACGGATCTTGCCAGTCAAACACACCGCCACCGGTGGGGGCAGATTTCACGGATGCGGGAGCGTTCATGTCAGTCGGGTCCTCGTGTTTTTGGACAGTCTCCGGCGCACCCGTCGGTTGTTCACCGAACCCACACCGAATTTATCACCTTGTGGAATAACCTGCGGTGAATTCAATTGACTTGAAAGTGACATCTTGTCCATTGTTCATGCCGGTTTGGAATGAAAACAGGACACTGCGGGTCTCACGATGAAGCGCGCCTTTATCCCACCGGCCGATGCGCTGATTGCGTTTGAATGTGCTGCGCGTCATGGCAGCTTTACCCGCGCTGCGGAGGAGTTGCATCTGACACAGGGGGCGATTTCCAAGCAGGTCCGGCATCTCGAAGACCGGCTCGGGGTCGAGCTGTTCCGGCGGGTGCGGCAGCGGATCGTGCTCACAGATGCTGGCCGGCTTTACCTGCATGACATTCGCGGGCCGCTTGAGGACCTGACGGCTGCCACCCGCCAGGTGATGTCTTATGCGGGCAGCGCCGATGTCCTGAACCTTGCCGTTTTGCCCACCTTCGGCACGCGCTGGCTGGCGCCGCGTCTTGCCCAGTTTTCAAAGCGCTATCCGGCTGCGGGCCTGAACCTGAGTGTCCGGCTGCAGCCATTCGATTTCGAGGCCGAACCGTTTGACGGGGCCATCCATCACGGCGACCCCGTCTGGGCCGGGGCCATCGCCGAGCCCCTGTTTGCCGAAGAGGTGGTGCCGGTTGCCTCCCGTGTTTTTCGCGACAGGCACGGCATCCGCGCCCCGGCGGATCTGGCTGAGGTGCCGCGGCTGCAGTTGTCGACACGGCCGCTTGCCTGGCGGCAATGGTTTGATCTGGCAGGGGTCGAGACCGACGCCGCCTTTCAGGGCGCGCGTTTCGAACAATTCGTCATGATCGCGGAAGCAGCTGTCAATCATGCCGGTGCGGCGTTGATCCCGCGGTTTTTTATCGAGGCGGAGCTGGCAGCCGGACGGCTGGTCCGTCTATTCGACCTTTCACTGAAACAACAAACCGCCTATTACTTTGTCTATCCTGAAAACCGGACATTGCGTCCGGTCGTTAAGGCCTTCCGCAGCTGGTTGATCGAGGAAGCGCGCAATGCGCGCTCCGATCGCGAAGCCATGCTGCCGGGCTGACCCTCAACGGAGCGCCTTATACCTTGGCCAAACAGCATTTGCGCCTGATCCTGAACGGAAAGTCCGCCAGCCGGGACGATGTACGCCGTGCGGTGGAAACTCTGCGCGCCACCGGGCATCAGGTCAGTGTCCGGGTCACCTGGGAGGTAGGGGACGCGCCCAGACTGGCCCGCGAGGCTCTGGCTCGGGCGGATCAGGAGGGCATCACAACCCTGGTGGCCGGTGGCGGCGACGGCACCATCAACGAGGTGGTTTCGGCTGTTCTTGAAAACATCCCGGACGGCCGGAAACCGCCTTTCGAGTTTGCCGTGTTACCACTTGGCACCGCCAATGACTTCGCTTGCGGGATCGGTCTTGACCCGGCCGACCCGTTGGCCTGCCTGCGCTTTGCTTCGAGAACAAAGGGAAAGCCGACCGATATCGGCTTAGTCAACGGCCGAGCCTTCGTGAACATGGCGACCGGCGGGTTCGGGGCGCGTGTGACAACCGAGACCGATCCGAACCTCAAGCGGTTGCTGGGCGGAGCGGCCTATCTGTTCACCGGGCTCAATCGTTTCTCCGACCTTGCCTCCAGCGAGGGCCGGATCACCTCCGATGATTTCACGTGGGAAGGCGCGTTTCTGGCTCTTGCGATCGGAAACGGCCGCCAATCGGGCGGCGGCGTCGAACTCTGTCCGGATGCGGTGCTTGACGACGGCTTTCTTGATCTGACCATCGTGCCCTACCCGAATGCAGGCGATGTTGCCGACATTCTCGGCCGGCTGATTGAATTCGGCCCGGAAGGGCTGCGCGACAAGCTTGTCATGCGCAAGGTCAGGAATCTTACGATCGAAGCGGATCATGACCTGCAATTCAATCTGGACGGCGAGCCCATTCATGGCCGGGAACTCAGCGTTTCCGTTAAGCCGGGCCAAGTGGACTTCAAACGAAGCTGACGAGTTGATATGAGATATTTAAAGGCTGGGGCCGCCTTGGCATGAGCTATCCCTTGCGTGACACCTACCACCGGCTGCGCAAATCACTGACCCTTGGAGCGGGACGCCTATGGCCTGCCAAGGCATTCGGTCAGTGTGTCGACACTCTTGTTGAGAACCGTTTGCCGCCCTGTCGCACGTCATTTTCCGGTCCGATGCCAGAGCAAGCGCGTGCATTTCTGGACGGTTGGAGCAAGGTGCCGGACCTCGAGACCCTCTACCGCGTCAAGGAACCTTGTACCATCGATCCGAAGATGGGCATCATTTTTGACCGGGGCCGTGTCGTTTGGGGCAGCAGCGACCTGCCGCAATCGGAAAAGAACCCGTCCTTCGCGGCGCATCTCGGCAAGCCTGCAAGGGCATTCGATGAAGCGGTCTCGCTGCACCACTTTCACGGCGACAATTACTTTCATTTTTTTCTGTATGTGCTGGCAAAACTCCATGCCGCCGACAGTCACGGGATTGCGCCTTCTGCGCCGGTGATCGTGTCCGAAAAGACCGGAGCGACGCGGTTCTTTCGTGAGGCGGAAGAGCTCGGGCTGTTTGGGGATCGCGAAATCATCCGCCAGGGGCGCCGGGAAATCCTGAAGGTCGACCGGCTTTATCTCGTCCGCAGTTTCTTTTGCCGGAAGGCGTTTTTCGATTGGGTCTGTCAGCATCTTGACTTGCCGGACAATGTGGAAACCGGCCGGCGCTTGTTGATCCTGCGTGGTGAGGATGCTGCGAACGGGCGCTCTCTCCGAAACCGGGAAGAGGTCATAAGACTTGCCGAACAGCATGGCTTCGAAACAGTCGATCCGGGAAGCCTGTCTTTGCGCAATCAGGCGCAGCTTTTCAATGAAGCCCGGGCAGTTGTGGGGCAACACGGCGCAGGTCTGACGAATATCCTGTTCCGCCGGTCCGGTCCCTGCGATCTGGTCGAGCTGTTTTCACCCGGAATGGGCTCTCCGCATTACTACATGATGGCGCAGGAAAAGGGCTTCGGCTACCGGAGTATCATGACCCGGAATCCGCAAGGCCGGGCGTTTACGGCCAGCACGGAAGTGGACTTGCCGGAACTGGAAGCGGCGTTGAAAGCGCATTATAAGTAGTTTTTGAAACTGGGCGTAGGCAGCCCTTGCAGGATCCGGTCCCGGTGCCTGTAAACCAGCGGGTGAAAAATGTCGGCGCAAATTCCTGACCAGGGCAGAGGATAAAGTTGCTCTGAAGCGTTTGATGAACAATTCAGAGCATCTCTGGGTGAGCGAGCAGGATTCTGGATGAGCAGAGGCTGGAGAATGCTTAGCCTATTTTCCACATTACTTATCCAAAAATGGGTGAATTTTGTTTGTGGTCGAAAAATATAGCATCCATTTCCAATAAGTATTTTCCATTTTAATCGTAATATTCTATAGTGCAAATAGTTTGTTATTTTCCCTGTTTTTTCGGAAAGTAAATAATAGTCACCTGCTATTTTATGCCTGTGGATGTGCGCCACACCTTTTGGAGAGACCTCTTGGTATCCGATTGCATAAGCGTCTTCGGTTTCGCCAAGTTTCCGGAAAGCTTGTTCCCACGATTGGGTCGTTCGTTTCACATCCGAATATCCGCCGCCATAGTGATGCATGAAATATGCTCTCAGGTAGTCTGATTTATGGACTTCCGATAAGCAATCATAGGCCGCATGAAGTGGGTGGTTGGCTAAAATCCAATTGTCCAGCGTATCCGGGGTGACAAGCACCACATCAAGCCCAGTGTTGCGAAGGCTCTCCAGGCAAGCCTTGCGTTCCTCCGACATTTCGTTTGTGCCGGTCCAAAAGGCGAATACACGCGGTTCCATGAGCGTCAGTGGCCGTCGATCTGGTTGTAGTAGCTCGCGGACCTGAGGAAGATCCCCCGCAGGTTCCCGATGGCCCTGGTCAGCCGCATCCGGTTCTTGTAGTAATGCCGTTCAAGTCCGGTCACGCCTGCGAGATAGAGCGGGGCGACTACGGATAACAGCAGGATGCTGCTGATCAGGCGCCGAAGGCCTTTCAGCCCGAATTTGACAAAGGTCCGGGCATATCCCTGCCGTAAAATGCCGACCTGGACGTGGGCGGTGGCACTTGCGCGGGTAAAGGCGAGCATCCGTTCGGCGGTCAACCGGTTTCGCGGCACATATTCGTCAACAACGGCCTGCGGATTCCAGACAATTCTAAACCCCTTGGCATGCGCATTTTCGAAAAAATCCAGGTCTTCATAACCGTGTAGAAAAACCGGATTAAACTTCAGATTGTGCGGCGGCCTGATCAAATCGGACAAGAAGGCGACATTGTTCGTTGAGGCACGTGGCAATTCCATTCCGGCAACCATGTCCGATGGCGTGTCCGGCGGGAACCACCTGGGCCGCTCGCATTCATAAGTCTTCGTGACTGCACCGTAGCTGACGGAAATGCCATCCCTTAATAGGGTGTCGATATGCGCAACCAGCCATCCGGGCTGCGCCTGTTCGTCGTCATCAATCAACGTGACAATATCAAACCCGTAGGCAAGTGCCTGCTCTAGTGCCTTGTTGCGGGCAAACGGGATACCGCGCCGGGGTTCCTGGACATAGTGGATCGGGACGGTTGTCCCGGATGCCAGTTCGGCAACCGCATCCTTGCTTTTCGGCGTGGCATCGTTTTCGACAACGGCGATTTCGAGCCGCCACCCCACCGGCAAGTCCTGCGAAATTAAAGAGCGCAAGCAGTCCACCAGCATTTGCGGCCGGTCGGCCGTGCAGACCAGGACGCCGACGGTCTTGTTTGAACGATCGGAGTTGGTCATGAAGGGATACCTTTTTCAATCGCCACGGTTGTTTGTGCGGTTAGAATTTGGGTCAGGGCGTGATCATACATGTTCGAGACGGCTCCGATCTCCAGATGTTGCTCGAAGCGGTTTCGTGCTGCCCTTGCATAGTTTTCGAGCATGTTTGCATCACTGGTAAGGTTGGTCAGGGCCATGGCAATACCGATTTCCATCTTAGAGGTGGAGCTGGCGTCTACAAGGATCGCTGCATCGCCCGCAGCTTCCGGAGTGCCGCCTCTTGTTGTCGTGACCACTGCGCAGCCGCATGCCATGGCCTCCACGACCGCGCGTGGAAAGCCCTCCGCAACGATGGATGGAAGGGCCGCGATCCTTGTCTCTGCAAACCGCTGCCGGACTTCCGGAAAGGCGAGGTTCTTGTCAATCTGCACGGCAGCGTCATCAGGCACCCTGGCCGCAAGGCGCGAAAAAAAGGCTTGCTCTTCCGGCGTTTGCACAACAAGCATCAAGTTCAGCTGCCACCCCGGTGGTTTGATCGCCAGAAACGCATCAAGCAACGGCTCGAGGCCTTTGTCGGCACGCGCACGGCCTGCAAAAGCAATCACCTGGCGCTTGTCTTTCGCTGGCGCCCAATAGCTCCCATCGACCCCGTTGGGCACCACAAGCGTGGACAGTCCGGTTGCCGGATGAGCGTCAAGAAAATCCGACCGGATGAAATCGCTGACAAAGATCGCTGCTGCGAGCGGTTTTAGCGCCCGGCCCTTTCGCCAGCGCGACAGGA
Source organism: Roseibium sp. RKSG952 (assembly GCF_009711355.1). Classification (NCBI taxonomy): domain Bacteria; kingdom Pseudomonadati; phylum Pseudomonadota; class Alphaproteobacteria; order Hyphomicrobiales; family Stappiaceae; genus Roseibium; species Roseibium sp. RKSG952. Next base: position 17,212 of record NZ_SMMF01000882.1, read on the forward strand.
GCCCGCGCTTGTGACGCATCAATCCGTGCCGGTGAAGGACAACCGGTGTTGCAGGAAGCGCCCGTGCGATCTTGGCTGCACTTTCCGGGTGCTGGTGCACGACAATGAGATCCGGTTTCCGGACCTTGAGAACCTGAACAGCCCCTTTCACGAAATCTTTTGCTGAAACGGGTTCGAAGGGAACGTCGTGAAACGGGTCCGGCACCTCCCGTCCGATTACACAGGCCGTATCGCGATAGCGGCTTTTTACCAAAAGGTCATGGGCGACAAGGTCAATCGAAGTCGCGCCGTTTGGTGAAAAATGCATGCCGCGCGGTAATACAATGGCCAGGTTCATGCCGGGAATGTCTTTGTCTTTCTGATGCAATCGGAACAAGCATCCGGGTTCGATGTGTTTCGTTCGGCGGCCTAGATCCAGCGCCGGACTCTCCGGCAATAAGTCTCGTATTCGGCACCGAACAGTTGCCGAAGGTGGTGTTCCTCCGGTTTGATCTGGAATTCGGTGATGTACCAGATGAAAGCGCCGAGAACCAGCAGGGCAAGCGGCGAACCGAGCCAGAGACCGAAGGCGGCAATCAGTACCGCCAGCCCGAGATACATCGGATTGCGTGAAATCCGATAGAGGCCGGATTGAACAAGCGTTGTGGAACGGGATGGATCCGTCGGCAGGATGGTTGTGCGTGCCTTGAGAAATGCAACGAGGCTGGACATGTCCAGCGAGAGGCCGGCGGCTGCCAAGACGGCGGCGCCAACGGACTGCCCGGGAAAAGTAAAGGTCAGTCCCGCAGTGAGCCGCGCCAACAGCCAGATGAGGAAAAACGCGAAAGCACCAACCACGGGAGGAGGGACTTTGAGATGCATCGGGACTTGGTCTCTTTTAAACGGCGACCGGTGGGGTAACCCGGGCCTCCGCGGTTGAACGGTGCATGGTGATCCATTTTGCCTGGCCTCGGTGAATTCACCCCATCATGCAGGAAAGGTTCATTTGATGGATTTTTGCCGCCTCAGAAGCTCTTCCTTTTGTACTTCGAAGGCTTCGCAGTCGATCCTTTTCAGTGGCCGGACGGAAAACGCGGACAGTTTGCTCGATTTGTTGTGCACGTAAAGCAGCCGGTCGGGGGTGGTCTGGGTCACCTGGTCAAGTCCGCCCTCCGGAAACCCGAATGTCAAAAATCCGCCCGCCGGATTGAACGCCCCGTTTTCGTAGATCGGTCCGAGAACGTAAGTTCCGGACCTGTCCCATTCGATGATGTAGCCAAAAACGAGATGGTCCGTCCCGTCGATCCGCTTGAACGTCAGGAGCATCTTGTCATGAGTTATCTGGAGGCTGTCCGGGTCGGATGCATCATGGAGCAGCGCGGACGGGTTAAACCGCTCGCTTGTCCAGCACCCTGTCATGGTGTCGAGTGATTGTGCCCTAGCAACTTGGTCCGATGCCGGCAAGAAAAGGGCGGCAAGTGCGAATGCGGCGATGTATTTGCTCATGAGCTCGACCTCCTGTTCAAGGGATGTTGCTCAGGGCGCTCGTGCTGCGCCGCTGTTGCTCAGTCGTTTTGACGCAACTCCTCCTGGCGCTTCAGCAGGAGCGTTTCCTGCTCCCGAAATTCCGAGCACTCAATCCGGCGCAAGGGACGCACGGCCATGGCAGACTTTGTGCTGGATTTGGTATGGACATAGAGAAGCTGGCCGGCCCCGGTGCGTGTCACGTGGTCAAGCCCACCCTTCGGGAAGCCGAATGTCAGGAAGTTTGCTGCCGGATTGAAAGCACCGTTTTGATAGGTCGGGCCGAGCACATAGGTCCCGGCCTTGTCCCACTCGTAGATCCGGCCGAAAACGAGGTGTTCCGTGCCCTCAATCTGGTCGAAAGTCAGCAGCATTTTTTCCCGCACCACTTCCGCGCTCGCGGGGTTGCTTGCATCCGTCAGCAAGGATGTCGGGTTGAAATCCATACTGATCCAGCATCCGGTCATACCGGACAGTGATTGTCCGAATGTCCGGCCCGATACCAGTACCAGCATCAAAATGAGGGCGGCTTGAGCCGTTCTGGTTTTCATTTTGCCTCAGGTACATTCGGGATGACATAATCCTTGACGTGCGCCGTATAACCGGGGTTGAGACCCGGCCCGATGATCGGCTGGCTGCCACGGTAACCCAGTTTGGAAATCCCCTCGTTGCCAATCGTGAAGTTTTTCTCAGGCGCCACGCCAACCTCAATAAAGGCATCCACTACCTGATCTGAATCCGAATACCCGTATTGTGGATCCAACCCGATCGCCTGTTTTGCATCGGTGATCATGGCGACGAACAGGTCGGTCCCCACTTTGCCCATCATCTCGGCCATGGCCTGTCCGGGATTCTTGGCGTCAAGTGTTTCCTGATCGGCATCGTGGAGAAGCACAAGGGCTGTGTCCTGCTCGATCGGAAAGCCGTTGTCATGCAGCCAATCGACGGTTGACTGACACATGGTCTTCCCAAGGACCTCCATCTGACGCGGGCGTCCGGCAAGATACACGATCACGTATCCGCGGCGGTTGTAGATGTTCATCATGAGCGCGGCATCGACGCGGGCATATCCAACGCCAGCCTCGATGGCTGTACCGTCTGTAGAGACATAGTCCTGATTGATGTAGCCGGTCATGGTTCCGTCTATGTCCGCCACCACTGCCGGCCTGTCCGTTAACTGTTCCATATTCTCAGGTGACAGTTCCCGGCAGGCATATTGAAGCTCCGCATGGGCGGTTTGGACGGCCAATGGAGACAAAAAACATACAGCTATCGTGTAAATGCAGGTCATCGTGGGAAAACGACGCATGAGATCAACCTTTCGAAACAGCTCGGGCCTCCATCCGGGAAACCTTCACGGCACAATACGAAAATTCTGGATCATGCCGGTTTCCTCATGTGCGAGGAAATGGCAATGGAAAACCGTCTTTCCGACAAGGTTTTCGTCAAACCGCATCCAGAGCCGAAGGCCACCCTTGGGCGGAATGATCAAGGTGTCGCGCCACATATTCGGATGGTCGATATGATGCATTTCCTTTATCCGGGCCGCGACCATGGCCCGTTGTGCTTCGGGTACAACCTTGTCGTTGACCTGCAGAGCGCCGAAAGACTCCTTGACCTGATAGGGGTTGACGTGAAGATGAAACGGATGTGTCGCGGCGGACGGATTGCTTATGATCCACTCTTCGGCGGTGCCGGCCTTGACGTCAAACCAGCTTTCGTCTGGCCGATAGGGGCGGTCGTTGATCCTGAATTGGGGAAAGGGGATCCAGCACCGGTCACTCGTCATGTCGAAAACGAGGTGCCGGGTGCGAACGATTTCATCGGGAGTAATCGCTTTGTCGGGAGCGATACCTGGAGTGAAGGTCATCTCCGAAATGGCGGCCTGCCCCGTAGCGGTTTCGTCCGTGACCCGGATCGTTGCAAGCATCTGGTTTTTGGGTCCGGTAGAGAAGAACTGGATTGTTTCGCAGTGGTCGCTCCAGATCTCGTAGATGCCGGGTTCCGGAAGCTGAACCAACAAGTCGTGACGTTCGCCGCCGCCGGTAACCATCAGGCGCCGTTCCACCGGCTTTTCGTAGGCGATGCCATCTGAGGCCACAATCCAGAACGGATGATTGACATCATCGGTCGGCGGAGGGCCACTTGCCGCATCCGACTGTTTCACGATCCGGAACGCACAGAGGTTTTCGATGGTCGCCGTCAAGTGCCGCAGCAGCACCACTTCATTGCGCTTGACTGTATATTCCGGCCTGTACCGGCCGGTTACCATGAATGTGTAATTGTCTTCCTCGTTCTGATTGACAAGGAACCGCGCGATTGTTGCAATTCCGGGGTTGCCATCCTTGGGTATGGTGTCCGGGTAGTAGTGCGGATCGTGTACGGCAAACGGGATTTCCGTTGTAATCCCGAAATTCTTGATTTCTTCGTCATACGTGCCGCGCACGAGGATCAATCCCGCCATTCCGCTCCAGGCTTGCACGGCAACCGAATTGTGCCGGTGCGGATGGTACCAGAATGTGCCGGTAGGATGATCATCCGCCAATGTGAAAGTGTATGTGTAGTCTTCTCCGGGCTTAATCGTGATGTAGTCGGCCGAAGGGTCAAGTGTGCCCTCCGGTTGAAAAAGATGCGGCGTAACCTGAAGGCCATGAACGTGAAGATTTGTAAAATCATAGTTCTTGGGGATGTTCACATGATCAATATAGATGCCGTCAAGGCTATTCTGATTGCATGTGTTCGTCATGGCGAATTCGACGGGTGCCAGTTCGCGTAATCCGGCTGATGCACCAGAGTTGCGATTGAGCAGATAGAGCCAGTCTTCGGGTTTCGGTTCCGGGGGGCCGATGTCCTCATATTCGCCTTCAGGCGTTAGTTGATTGACAATCTTGATAGAAAAGGTTTCCCCGGGCCGGAATTCCAAAACTGGACCGAGGAAGTTTTCGTCTACAACCCCGTCCTTCGCATAGGTCCTCGTTTTATACTTGAACGGACCCGAGTCCATGGTCTTGGAGAGCGGATTAAGCTTCCCGTCCGGGTCAACCCCGTATTCAAAATCAAGGTCGTAGGTCCAGTATTTTACCACAAGTGTGTAGTCTGGCGCCTTGTCCGTCTCGACCGCTTCTCCCTCCAGAGCGTCTGTGTTTGTCGTTGGTTGGTCAGAGGCAAGCTGTGCAAAGGCGCTCCGGCTTGCGATCAATCCCCCCGTTGTCGCCGCCGTTCCACGCAACAGGGCCCGCCTTGAGACGCGACCCATCAGGGCATCCCGCATGGAAGTGATCCATGGGTTGTTCCGCTCATTCATCGTGGTCTCCCTTGCTTCCACATTTGTCTGTCACGGGACGTGCTGAAGGTTTCGGGGCGCTGCTGGCGATCACGACCGGATCTGTGGCTTCATTGGGGCTGGAGAACTACCTTTTGTATTGTCTGCTTTAATGGTGACCGAGCTGCGCGCTGTTTTTGATGTCCTTTAGCTTACCCAATTGTAATATCGGGACAAGGTTAAATGCACGTAAGGGAAGATTTGGGTCCGTGTGGTGAACGAAGCAGCAACGCATGGCTTCAAGCGTGGAGTTATGCCTTGGCAGCGGGCTTGTGCTGAATGCCAGAGACTGTTTCCCGAAACACTCAGGAAACCGTTTTGTAAGGGATCACGCTGGGCATGCCGTTGATTTCGACCGGCAGCGTTTCGATGCCGTAGATCTCGCGCAACAACGGTCCTGCATAGACCTCGCGGGGAGCCGCATCTGCGCAAAGGCGTCCGTTCGACAAGACCAGAAGCCGGTCGCACCACTGCCCGGCCAATGTCAGGTCATGCAGGGAGACAAGTACGGCCTGTCCGCCCCGGGCGAGGGCGTGGAAGGTCTGCATCAGGCCGATCTGGTGGGCGGGGTCGAGGCCGTTGACCGGCTCGTCTGCCAGGATCGCTTGCGGTTGCTGAGCCAGCATGCGGGCAATCAGCACACGGGCCTGCTCGCCACCGGACAATGTGTCAAAGGCACGGTCGGCGAAACGCGCCACATCCATGCAGTCCATCGTCTCCAGGGCAATCTTGCGATCCGAGGCCGACGGGCCGGCAAGGCGGGACTGATGCGGCAGGCGTCCCAGCAGAACAACATCGCGGCAGGGCAGGGACCAATGGACTTCCCGCTCCTGTGGCATATAGGCAAGCCGCCGGGCCCGCTCGGCCCTGGGCACGGTTTTGATTGGGCCGCCATCCCACAGGATCTCCCCCGACGACGGCAGAAGTCCGGCCATGGCCCGCAAAAGCGTCGATTTGCCCGCGCCGTTCGGCCCGATCACGCCGATCAACTCGCCGCCGTTCGCGCGGAAAGATATGTCCTCAAGGACTGGTCTGGCGTTTCGCAAGACGCCGAGTGCCCGGCATTCAATCGACGTCATGCGGTGCGCCTTCTCAAGGACAACAGGAGCCAGAGGAAAAACGGCGCGCCCAGAATGGCTGTCACGACGCCGAGTTTCAGATCCCGGTCGGGCATCAGGACGCGCACCAGAATGTCCGCGCCCAGGAGAAATGCCGCGCCTCCCAAGGCGCTGGCAGGCAGGAGCCGCCCGGGCGAATGGCCGACGACTGGCCGAAGCAGATGCGGCACGATCAGGCCGACAAAGCCGATGGCTCCGGCGACGGCGGTTGCCGCGCCAACCCCGATTGCGGTACCGGCAATCGCGAGGTTTCTGGTCCGGGCTGTTGACACACCGAGGCTTTCGGCAACATCCGAGCCGAGGCTGAGCGCGTCAAGCGCCCGGCCGGTCAGCATGAGCAATAGTCCCCCGGCGAGCATGAAAGGCACGGCCAGCCAGACGTGAACCATACTGCGGTCGGCAAGGGACCCCAGCATCCAGAAGACGATTTCGACTGCTGCAAACGGATTGTCGGACAGATTGAGAGCCAGAGAGGTGAGGGCTCCGCTCAAGGCGGAGAGGGCGACGCCCGCCAGAATGATCGTCAATATGTCTGCCGACCGCCCGGTCAGGGCCTGAAGCAGTGTCACCGCTATCAAGGCTCCGGCGAGCGCCGACAGCGGCAGGGCATAAGGGTGCATCAGGCTGAAGCCGGTATAAATGGCAATCACCGCCCCGAGCGATGCGGTTGCCGAAATGCCAAGCAGCCCGGGTTCGGCAAGCGGGTTGCGCAAGAAACCTTGCAGGACTGCGCCGGACAGCCCGAGCGTTGCGCCGATAAACAGGCCCAACAGGGCTCGGGGCAGCCGGATCTCGGTCAAGATGACGGCCTCGGCAGCTCCAAGCCCGCTTGTCCTTCCAAGCAAAGCAAGAGGATCAATCCAGACTTTCCCCGTGCCGAGCGAGAGGAAAAACAAAAGGGCGGTGAGCAGCCCAAGTCCCGGCAACAGCAGGGCGGAACGCATGCGCGGTGTCATTCGCCATCCTTTTGGGCGTCAGTGCGTCGAGCGTCTGTCTCTTTGGCGCGCACTGATGCGGCGAGACTCGAAACGCCTTGAGCTGTCAGGGGGGTTCCGCAAATCCAGTAGCGGTTGTCGGCCAGAATCCGCCGGTCCTTTCCGATCCGGGCATCGAGTGCCGGGTGAAACAGGATTTCCGTTGCACGGGTCTTTGCGTTCGCATATCTGTCCCAGACAAGAAGATAGTCGGGCCGGGACAGGATCAGGGTTTCAAGGGCAAGCTGCGATACTCCCGAAAGACCGAGTTCCTCGCCGAGATGCCGGTAACCGGCCTTGCGGACGATTTCGTTTTCCAGCGTCCCTGCGCCGGTGGTGTAGCTGTTGCTGCCATAGGAGCCCAGCAAGGCCTGCGGCTGGCTGCCGGCTGCAGCATTTGTTGTCTCGATGTCCCTTTTGAGGGCTTTAATCAGCTGTTCGGCTTTCTGTTCGCGATGCAACATTGCACCCAGTTTGCGGGTATGGCCGGCAATGTCGTTGAAGCTGCGCACCGGTTCGAATTCCTCCACACGAACCCCGAGCCGGCGCAGCAAGTTCACGGTCGGGCGGCTGGTAAATGTCCCGGCCAGAACCAGATCTGGCTTGAGCCGGAATATTTCCTCGGCCGACCCGGAATGAACCGCCAAGCTGTCCGCCTCGCCGCTCATCAGGGAAAGGCTGGGGTCTGCAGCCAGTCTGGAGACCGCTCGCAGTTGATCCGGATCAGCCAGCAGCATGGCGAGTTGATCGGTGCACAGATTGATGGAGACCACCCGCTCAGGCCGCGCTTCGGTTTCTGCATTTGCATTGGGAACGACGAGGCCGAGGCAAAGCCCGGTAATCAAACCGGACAACAACGTCCGGAGACGGGGGGCCTTGATTTTCCGGCTTGCCCCCACTTGCAAGTTTTGGCGCAGAACAAGGGCAAAACCTGCAAGGGCTGCTGCTGTTTGGGGATTTGCCATGTGGTCTCCGGAAAAGGTCTCGAACGGGACGCGGCGGACGCGCCCCGTCAGGTAATCAGAATGTTGCCCTGAACCCGGCAAACGCGGTGAAGCCCTGGGTGTTGTAGCCGTAGACTTCCTCGTAGTCCTGATCGAGCAGATTCTCGACCCGGCCAAACAGCGTCAGCTGATCGCTCAGCTGGTAATCCGCCCCGGCATTGACGAGGATATAGTCGTCGAGGGTGACGCTCGTTGCAGGCCAAGTGGCGAAATCCTCGTCCCTCATCCGGCCGTTATAGACTGCGTCCATGAACAGCGTTCCCCGGTTGTCATGGAACCCATAGGTGAGGGTAAGCGATCCCGAATGCGGTGGGCGGCGAATCTCTTCACTGCCGTCCGGCTCAGTCGCGTCCAGATAGGTATAGGTCGCTGTGGCGTGCAGGTTTTGGAGCAGTTGAAGCCCGATTGACACCTCAACACCCTGCCGCTTGCTGGTGCCATCGAGGTTTTCCGGGGTGGATATCCAGTTCGCGTCGGAAACAACCGTGATTTCATCCCGAAGACGTTCGTTAAAATAGGTGACGTCTAGTACGGCCCGGTTCTGCCATAGTTTTTGTTCAACGCCGATATCCCACGCAAAGCTGTTCTCCGGTTTCAGATCCGGATTGCCTACGAAGGACTCCGGAACACTGCCAAACTGTTCGAAGAAGCTTGGGTTCGTGGAGCCGGTACCCATCGACGCGTGCAACTTGGTATCGGTTTGCGGGAACAAATAGGCGCCGCTCGTGCTGTAGGTCACAGTATCCTTGAACGCATCATTTTGATCGTACCGAAGCGCTCCGGTGACAAATGCCCTATCGGAAAATTCGCCACGATACTCAACAATGTTTCCGAGCAAGTCGCGCTTGTGACCGATTTTGGTCGTATACACAGTTTGGTAGGCGTTTTTAAAGGTTTCGCGTTCCCATTCCAGCGCCCCCGTCAGGCTGTGGGCGGATTGCAATAGATCCGGCAACTCGAATGCCAGTGTTCCCTGATAACTCGCGTGATATCGATTGCCGTCATAGCCTGACCGATAACCTTGGCCTTCACTCCTGCTATTCAGGTCTGAACCGGTTGATTTCAACTTTTGGGTGAATAATCCATCCATCAACACCCATGTCAGATCGGCGCCGCCAAAAAAGTCATTGGTCTGGGTATGGCTCCTTGTGTCGATTACAACGCCCCAGTCTTGATCATCCGTGTCGGCCCGGCGCTCGGTGTAGCGCAGCGAGGTGTCGAGAAACAGATTGTCGAGGATATCGACACGGCTCTTGCCATTGAGCGTCACATTGTGGCCGCCGTCTTTCTCCGAGCCGTAGTGGGAAATATTGAACCCTCTTGTGTGGCTGGCAGCCGCTGAAACGGCAACATCGAACCGGTCGCTGCCACCTTGTACGAGCACATTTCCAAGGATGCTCTCGTCGGTCCCCATCTCGGATTGCGCCGAGACCCGATAGCCGTTCCGGACGCCCCCCTTGGTGATGATGTGGATGACGCCCGACATGGCATTGGAGCCGTAAAGCGCGCTTTGCGGTCCGCGCAAGACTTCGATCCGCTCGATGTCGGCCGTCTGCAAGGCCCCGAAGTCATATCCGCCGTCACTGGTGCCCGCGACCTCAACACCGTCTATCAGGACAAGCACATGGTTGGCTTCCGATCCCCGCAGGCGGACCTGCGTCAAGCCGCCATTGTTGCCGGTCCGCGACACGCTGACGCCAGGGACCCGCCGCAAGGCATCCGCCACATAGCGGGTCTGGGTTTCTTCCAGATCGTCGCTGGTCAGGATCGTGTAGGCCCGTCCGACCTGCTGCGCTTCGACCGGATTGCGCCCGGCGGAAACAACGATCTGTTCCAGGACCACAGCGGTGTCCTCGTCCACCTGGTCCTGTGCACTGGCCGGAACGGTCCCGGCCAAACACAAGGGAAAACCCGCAACCAAAAGTGCCGGGGTGACCCGGCGCATATTCGATGTCTTCAAGACATGCCCCACCCGTTTCCCGGCCCGCATTCTGTTTGCCCTTGCGGAGACCGGTTGTCTGACAATCATGACCGGGTGGAGACGGCGATGCATGCGCAAGCCTGTCCGCGTGTTCCCGGTCACGGTTTGGGTGTCACCTCAACGGAAAGCCGCCCCTCGACACACCCCGTATCGCGGGTCGGGTGACCGACAGCTGGCAGGTCTCCTGGCTCGCGGGTCTCCGATTGTGTTCCCCTTCCCAACGGTCGTCCCCGGACGGCCGTCAGTGGTCATCAAACACAATCTCTCCGCTCACAGTTGCGGGGGCAGCCAC
>NZ_SMMF01000076.1:0-239 GCF_009711355.1 Roseibium sp. RKSG952
AATCAGCTTTCAATCCGTGGGGCAAGCTCCTAAAACCTGCTTAGATGTTCTGTATACCAGAGCGCCGCGGCAGTGGGCACGCCGATCTTTCCTATAGTCATACGGAAACGATGCGGTTTCCGTTCGAAGAGCGCGGAATCCCGCGCAACCCCGCACTTCAGGGCTGGGAAGACGTTAAGGGATCAAAAACTCCGTCCAGCTCAGTTACTTATTGATCCAGAAGCGCGGCAAACCCCTTC
>NZ_SMMF01000040.1:0-215 GCF_009711355.1 Roseibium sp. RKSG952
GTTGAGATACTGTGTCTCGGCATCATGGTGACCCTGTATCACATCAATCCCGGCGTCCCGCTGGCTGTCGAAATCGGATGCAAGCACCGTCCCGGTCCAGAGGATTTCCCCGGTCGCGGTGCTGTAGGCGGTAAAGTCCGTGTAGTCGCTCATGTCACTTCTTGATGTTGATGACCCAGAGGTATCGGTTGCTGAGGTTTGTAACTTTCCCGGAC
>NZ_SMMF01000595.1:0-2289 GCF_009711355.1 Roseibium sp. RKSG952
GCTGGATGTCTATGTCAATGACGTCAAGGTTGCCGGGCTCGATACGGTAACAACTGATGAAATCAGTGCGGAAGCCGGAACCGGGGCCGAGATCACAGGCGCAGCCGAAGGTGATTATGCAGGTCTTGCGGTTGCGGCCGGAGACTTTAACGGTGATGGGCATACCGATCTTGCAATAGGAGCTCCGGGCACCGGGGACAATGACGGGGCAGTTTATGTCATCTATGGCGAGGAAGGGGGGATTCCGGATGTCGACTTGTCGGATATCGCAGACGGTGAAGGCGGGTTCATGGTGAGTCCGGAGACCTCGTCCGATGACGCCTTTCTAGGAGAGTCGGTAACTTTCGGGGACGTGAATGGCGATGGGCTTGATGATTTGGTGGTCGGAGCGACCAACCAGGACGATGGTGAGGGGGCTGCCTACGTCATTTTGGGAACAGATGAAACCCTGGAGGAGGTCAGCCTTGACGAGGTTGCCGAAGGAAACGGCGGGTACAAGATTTCCTTCGAGAATGGAAATGACGAAACCTATGTAGGTGTATCGGTCGCGACGCTGGACATGAACGGCGATGGCTATGATGAAGTTGCCGTGTCCAACTGGCCGGATGATGACGATGGTGAGGTGTTCGTTGTTCTTGGGTCCGACGAGGTTCCGGACAGCGTTGATCTTGCCGATATTGCCGAGGGCGATGGCGGTTTTGCATATACCAGCGAGGGCGAAGCCCTGGGCGATAGCATTGCTACCGGAGATATCAACGGTGACGGACTGGAGGATCTGGTCATCGGGGCAGAATATGCAAACGAGAATGACACCACAGATGATGCATACGTGTCCGGTGCTGCTTACATCGTTTATGGAGCCGAGGATCTCCCGGATGTTTCCGCGCCGATCAACATAGCGGAAAGCGTTGACGGTGAGAGTGTCGTGGAGATCAATGGTGCGACGGACGGTAGGGAGACGGGTTTCAGCGTTGCGACGGGTGACGTCAATGGCGATGGTCATGACGACGTCCTGCTGCAGTCCCTGACAGGCTACACAGTTGACGATGTGGAAGTGTCGGGCTCGGCATATGTTGTCCTCGGCTCTGACAACCTTGCCGCGACGGTTGAACTCGATGATGTTTCGGATGGCGTTGGCGGATACGAGATTTCGTTCGAGGACACATCGTCAGTGGTTTACATGGAAACTGTTGCCTCCAGTGACCTTAACGGAGACGGGTACGACGACCTCCTGATTACCGGCTTCAGTTTTACTGATGACACATATGAATCCTGGGAAAGCAGCGTATATGTTGTTTTCGGTCAGGAAGAAACGCCAGCTTCCATGACATTCGAAACCATCGAGGCAGGGGTTGGCGGGTTTGTCATTGAGGATAGTGGGTCGGAAACAATATTGGGTTCGGAAGGAGCGGTTCAAGGCGGTTTTGACCTGAATGATGACGGGCTGGAAGACTTTATTGCGGGAGCGCCTGTTCCTTCCGGTTACACCGACACCAGTGAAACATACGTCGTTTACGGAAGTACTGATTGGGAAGACTTCGCTTAAAATGGTTTCGTAGTTTCGAGGGGCTGGTCGGTCATACGGCTGACAGGCTAGCTGGCTTCTATAGTAATTTTGAAGGGTGGCAGATGCTTCTGCCACCCTTTTTGTTTCGATACGGTTTCAGGAACTTCAAACATTAAATGAAGCACGGAGCAGTGTTTGTCCCGCAGGGCATTGCACCCGCGCGTGGTCACTCCTCTTGCAGGATTTAACAGGCAGAAAGGCACGCGCCCGTCTGCCGGTCCATGCTGCCGGTTCTTGGCGTATCCGGCCGGAATTTGACGCCCGGCTTCATGTCCTGCGCAGGGCACGCGTCGCCTTTGGTGGGACGTGCGCCCTTTTCCGCGTCCGTCCTGAAATTGGTTTCTCATGAGCCGTCTCCAGAGCACCGCTCACTCACCGGTTGAATTTCCGGGTTTCGAATATCCTTCATGGCTTCCTTCGATTGAGAAATATTAACGGTACGTTACTTGTGTATTAACAGTGACGTTAAGTGAATTGTTTAAGTATTATTCGATAAGTAATTATGATTATCATATTTTTGATCAAATAATGATGTCAAAAAGAGAGGTTGTGTTGATATTGTAATAAAATAACCTTGCATGAGTATTGGTAATTCTTCGAAGTCTGTGACGGTTGTCGCGGAAATACTGGCGGGTTGATCTCGTAACGGCGCCTCGAGGTAGCTGTTGATGCAAGGTTTTCGGTGAAGTGCCTTTTCCATGCAAGCAAACCAGTGAAACGAG
>NZ_SMMF01000915.1:0-56771 GCF_009711355.1 Roseibium sp. RKSG952
GCGAACCTGACCGACGAGGAAAAGGTGATTTCGGAGTTCTGGGAAGACGGTGCCGGGACCTCGCTGCCGCCTGGAACCTTCATGACCTTTGCCCAATATGTGTCGGCCCGCGATGACAATTCGCAGGCAGATGATGTCGAACTGTTCCTTGCCATGAGCAATGGTCAGCTGGACGCAAGTATTGCTGCCTGGGATGCCAAGGCCGACTTCGACTATGCCCGCCCCGTGCGTGCGATCCGTGATCTGGGCGAACTCGGCCTGATCGGCGAAGAAGGTGTCGACGAGGTGACCGGTGAATCCGGCTACGTCATCGAAGCCTATACCCGCGACGAAAACGGCAACTCGACCGGAACCCAGACCATTCTGGCCGAGAACTTCATCACCTATCAGCTGCCGAGTGGCGAACCCTCGCCCGCATTTGCCGAATATGTCTCCGGACACTCGACCTTCGGTGCGGCCGGGGCTGCGGTTCTGGAACAGTTCACCGGGTCGGACGAGTTCGGCGCGTCATTCCTGTTTGAAGCCGGAAATGCAACCTTCGAAAATGGCGGCCCCTCGACAGATGTTCTGCTTGAGTGGGACACGTTCTCGCAAGCCGCTGAAGAAAACGGCGTGTCGCGGCTTTACGGCGGCGTTCACTGGGAAGACGGCAACACCTACGGGCTTGAGCTGGGTGACGAAGTGGGCCTCGCCGCCTACGAGCAGACCCAGGCCTTCCTTGACGGGACAGCCACGGATGAAGACCGGCCGTTCTTCGGCGATGACCTGATCGCCTAAATCCGGGCAGCGCTCAAAAAGCCATCCCCGGCGGGCACGGCCTGCCAGGGACATTTTCGTCAGGAGCGGCAGCACACAGTTGCGGTCCGGTGAAAACCCACCGTTTCATGCGGCATGACCCGCCCTCCTTGTGGAGAACGGCCTTGGCAGGCTTTCCAGATCGGTTCAGACCCAACTTGTCAAAGCGCGCTTGACCATTTCACGGACCATGCGCCAAACGGCTTCAACAGCTCAAACAACTCCTTGCCCAGGGCCGTGAGACAATACCCTGTGCCGTCATGGCTGATCAGGCCCGACGCTCTCAACTCCTTGAGACGCTTGTTCAAGACAGTCGGCGACACACTCTCGCACCGCTCCTGCAATTGCCGGAATGTCAGAGCGCTTTCGGAGAGTTGCCACAAAACCCCCAGCGCCCAGCTGCGCCCCAAAAGATCGAACAAGGCCATGATCGGCTTGCCGGATCTGGATCCCCGGACCGGGCTGCCCGGCCTTGGAGTGTTTTCAGACATGAGACACCCATTGCTATCTTTTTAGTAGCGCACTACTGCTACATTTAAAGTAGCGAAGAAATGGAGCCTTGTCATGTTCGTCTTGCCCGTTCTCACTGCGATTGGCGCATCGGCAGGCTGGGCCTGCGGCATCGTGCTGGCGCAGACCCCGGCCCGGGCTTTGGGTGCCTTTGAGTTCACGCGCATTCAACTGATTGCCTGCTCCGCGGTTATGGCCGCACTATGCACGGTCTTCGATCTGTGGCCCTCCATTGCCTGGGACTACTGGCCGCATTTTGCCGCGAGCTCGGCATTTGGCGTCGTCCTGTCGAATCTGGCGATGATTGCCTGTCTACGCCGGGGCGGCGCCAGGCGGACGGAACTTCTACTGGCCCTGAAGGCCCCGATTGCCGTGGTCCTCGCATTCCTGTGGCTTGGCGAAGTCTTGACGGGGCCTGACCTTGCGGGCATTGCCATGGCGCTGTCGGGGGTCGTGATCGCGGTGCAAGCCAATCGGGACGAGGGCCTTGAAACCAAGCCGGGCACCGCAGGGCTTGTTGCAATCATCGGCTTCGGGCTCGCGTCCGCTGCGTGTCAGGCCGCTGGTTTCCTGCTTCTCAAGCCCGCGATGGCCGCCGGCACGGAGCCTCTTGCTGCCGCAGCGCTCCGGCTTTTGGGGGCTGCCTTCATCATTTCGATCGCGTCGATCTGGCCGACGGCCGCTGTGCGCAGGGGAGCGGAACTCACCCCGCCACTGCTTGTGCAGACGCTTGTTCCGGGGATCATCGGATATGTCGTTGCATCATCCTTTTTGATCTACGCCTTTGCAACGCTCAATGCCGGAATAGCTGCCGTTCTGGGGTCGCTGTCCCCGGTCTTTGTCTTGTTTGTGTTGTGGCTGAAGCAAAGGCGGATGCCGAACCGGCAGGCGCTGGTTGGAGCAAGCGTCACTGTTTCCGGGATCGCCGTAATCCTGCTTTATTGACAATGGACAGAAGCCAAAGCAGGCCCGTGGCCGTCATCCCGGACAAGCGTGAGCGCGATCGGGGACCGGTGAGCATGGACGCCACTGATTTCAGTGGCTCTGCGGTCCCGGATAAAACCATGCGGTTTTTCCGGGAGGGCAATCGAGACGCAGAATGAACATGCCCAACCGGACCGATGTTCACTCTAGCCTTCGAGATAAGACCCGAAAACCTCCCGGAACGGACCGCGCTGCTTGTCGGATACGCGCACCTCGGCGGTGATTTCCGTCTCGCTATCCGTGCGTTCCAGGACTTCGGCAAGCTGATAGAGCCGCGCCAGCAAAGCCCCCTCGATTACCGGCAACCGCACCGACAGGATATCATCATGCTGAGCCATGAAAGTGTCGATACGCGCGGAGAGCTGATCCAGCCCCTCCCCCGACAAGGCCGATAGGGCGACCGGCCCGTCCGCACCCTGATTGTCCAGAAGCTTCTCCCGATAAGCGGGATCGAGCGCGTCAATCTTGTTCCAGACTTCAATGACCGGTGCGCCATGGCTTCCGGTCACACCGAGGTCATGCAGGGTTTTCTTGACGTCCTCGGCCTGCGCGTCCGTATCAGGATGACTAATGTCCCGGACATGCAGGATCAGGTCGGCCTCAAGAACTTCTTCGAGTGTTGCCCGGAAGGCTGCCACCAGATGGGTCGGCAGATCGGAAATAAAGCCCACCGTGTCGGACAGGATCACCTCCCGCCCATGCGGCAGTTTGATCCGGCGCAAGGTCGGATCCAGCGTTGCGAACAACAAGTCCTTGGCAAAAACGTCTGCCTCGGTCAGCCGATTGAACAGGGTCGACTTTCCGGCATTCGTATAGCCGACAAGGGCCACGACCGGCTGAGGGATCTTCTTGCGCTTCTTGCGATGCAACTCCCGTGTGCGGCGGACCTGCTCCAGGTGCTTTTGCAACGCAATGATCCGCTCCTGGATCTGTCTCCGGTCAGCCTCGATCTGGGTTTCCCCCGGGCCGCCCATGAAACCGACACCACCACGCTGACGTTCAAGATGGGTCCAGGAGCGCACAAGCCGGCTCTTCTGCCAGGTCAAATGCGCCAGATCGACCTGCAGCTTGCCTTCCTTGGTGCGCGCACGGTCGCCGAAAATTTCCAGGATCAGCCCGGTCCGGTCAATGACCTTGGACTTGAGCCGCCGCTCGAGATTGCGTTGCTGGATGGGTGTCAGCGGATGGTCTACAACCACCAGATCCAGATCTTCGGCCGCGACCATTCCCGCCAGTTCGGAAACCTTTCCGTCTCCGAACAAAGTCGCAGGTTTTGGTGCGTTAACCTTTACGACACCCGCATGGACGATTTCGAGATTGATGGCGGCGCTCAGACCGACCGCTTCCTCAAGCCGCGCCTCCGGGCTGCGGTTTGAGCGCAGGTCGCCCTCCTCCTCGCGCCGATGGGTGAGAACCGGCTCCAGGATCATGGCCCGGTAGGCTTGGGGGCGCCGGTCAATTCCCTGGTCGGCGGCGCCCTTCTTGATCGAAATGTCTTCCGATCGAGATTTCGGTTCCAATCAGCTTCCTGCCTTTTCGGTTGATTCTTCGCCCGGCTCGAACAACTGGACGGGACCATTCGGCATGATGGTCGAAATCGCATGCTTGTAAACCAGCTGGGAGTGTCCATCCCGGCGCAGCAGCACGCAAAAATTGTCAAACCAGGTGACAACGCCCTGCAACTTCACCCCGTTGATGAGGAAGATGGTAAGGGGCGTCTTGGATTTGCGAACGTGATTTAAAAAAGTGTCTTGAAGGTTTTGTGCGCGCTCAGCCATCAGTCTTTTTGTCCTGTTTTTCCGGGCACGGCCGGGCGCCCGGTATTTGTCATTTCACCTGCGAACGGGGCCTTAAACACAAACGCTTCCGCTCCCCCAGCAGCCTACCCAATGAAATTCTTCCTAATCTCCGGCTATGTCGCCCTGATTTGTCAAGCCACTACCGCTTGCAGATCAGTAGCAGTATGGAACGCTTCGCGCAATCTTGTCGCAACGGAACCCGGATGCCCATTGCCCACAATCGTATCGTCAATCTTAACGACCGGCATCACCAATGTTGACGCTGCGGTGACAAAGGCTTCGCGCGCCAGAAGGGCTTCATCCAGGCTAAATGCCCGTTCTTCAAAGGAAATCCCTTCCCTTGCAACCAGATCCAGCACCGCCGCCCTTGTGATACCGCGCAGTATTCCGTTTTCGGCAGGGCGTGTCACCAGCACCCCGTCCCTTGTAACAATCCACGCATTTGTCGAGCCGCCCTCGGTAACGTTTCCGTTAACGTCAATGTACCAGGCTTCCTTGCCGCCCTTTTCCTTGGCGTTCTGTTTCGCCAAAACATTCGGCAACAGCGCAACCGTCTTGATGTCCACCCTCGGCCAGCGATTCTCGGGGTAGGTTACGACCGATATGCCCTTTGCGGCCTGAACCTCGGCAGCTTTGGGACTCGTTGACCGCGCTGTAACCACCATGGACGGCGCCACATCATCAGAGGGGAAAAAGTGATCCCGCCTTGCCACACCACGGGTCACCTGCACATATACCATGCCGTTGGCAACTCTGTTTCGCCGTACGACCTCGGTTAACACGAACTCCAGTGCGTTGCGCGCCATCGGCCAGTCGATACGCAGTTCACCCAGGGAGCGGCCCAAGCGGTCCAGATGGCGCGGCATATCAACGATATTGCCCTTCCACACCTCACAGACCTCATAAACGCCGTCGGCAAACTGGTAGCCGCGATCTTCCACATGAACGGCAGCATCCCCGTGACGAACGTACTGACCGTTCACGTAAGCGACTCTGCTCATCAAGCACTCCTTGTCACATTCTTCGGAGAAAACCATAGGACATCACCTGCCAACCGGCTAGATGACTGAAGACAACCATGCATCGATACTAATCCGGATGTGGTGCAAAAACGCCATTGCTCCACACAAATGCGCAAGAGATCAGAAGAACTCGAGACTGACCCGAAACATTTGCTCAACCTGCCGCACCCGGCTTGCCACAGCAAAGATCACGATCCGATCCTGCGCCTGAATCTGCAACTCACCATTCGGCGTAAGCACCTTGCCCTGCCGGTAAACGGCACCGATACGGATTCCGGACGGCAGATCGATATCGCGTAAGGGCCGGCCGACAAGCGGAGACGTATCAAGGGCTTCCGCCTCAACGATTTCGGCGGCCCCGTTTTGCAGGGAATGGACCCCGCGAATACGGCCGCGCCGCACATGCTGCAATATGCGCGAGATTGTCACGGCGCGCGGATTGATAAAGGCGTCGATCCCGAGGGCATTTGCAAAGGCAGGATAACTCGGGTTGTTGAGCAGCGATAGGTTGCGGCGGCAGCCAAGCTTCTTCGCCATCACGGACGCCAGAATATTGACCTCGTCCTCGTTGGTAAGCGCGACCATCGTATCGGCCTCGCCAACATCGGCCTCATTCAGGATATTCTGATCCAGCGCGCTGCCGTGCAGGATCACCGATCGCTTGAGTTCATCGGCGACCGATACTGCCCGTTCGCGTGAGGCCTCGATCATCTTGACTTTCGTGCTGGTCTGCCGGTTCTCGAGAGCTTTGGCGACATAAAGGCCAATATTGCCGCCCCCGGCAATCACGACCCGGTTCGCTTCGGGCTCCTCATGTCCGAAAATGCCCAAGGTCCGGCGCACCTGATCCCGGCGCGCCACCACATAGGCGAGGTCGCCAACCATAATCGAATCGGAGCTTTTCGGCACAAAGAGCTTGTTGTTCCGGTAGATCCCGACAACGACAGCGCCGAGATCCGGGAACAGTTCCGTCAATTGCCGAAGCGGCGTATCGACGACGGGGCAGTCTTCCTCGCACATGATGCCGACGACAACCACCTGATCCTCGGCAAAACGGACCGTTTCGACCGCCCCGGGGAGAGACAAGCGCCGTAGCACCATCTCCCCGACCTCGATTTCGGGCGAGATGATCACATCGATCGGCATGTTTTCCCGGGAAAACAGACTGCGATACTGCCCTGTGAGGTAACTCTGGGCGCGAACCCGGGCAACTTTGGTCGGAACATTGAACAGGGAATGCGCCACCTGGCAGGCAACCATGTTCACCTCGTCGTAAAGTGTGACGGCTACGATCATGTCGGCTTCCCGGGCCCCGGCCTGAGCCAGCACATCCGGATGCGCACCGTGGCCTACAAAGCCGCGCACATCTAGCTGATCACCGATTGCATTGATCAGCTTGGGCGAGGAATCAATGACGGAAACGTCGTTTTGCTCTGCGGCCAGCCGCTCGGCGATGCCGTAACCGACTTGACCGGCTCCACAAATAACGACCTTCATGGGTTAAGACCTCGACCTTGCTTGAACATGACAGCCGCTCCTACACCCTTGAACACATTTAGGAAAGGCCCAACGACTTCAGCTTGCGGTGGAGAGCAGAGCGCTCCATTCCGACAAATTCCGCCGTGCGGGAGATATTGCCGTCAAAACGCTTGATCTGAGCCTGCAGGTAATCCCGCTCGAAGATCTCGCGCGCCTCCCGCAAGGGCATCGACATCAGATGTTCCCCACCGCCCGTCGTCGGTAGGTTCGGCAGCATCGACCCGACTTCCGCCGGCAGCAGATCTGCCGTTATCACACTGTCCGGCTCTCCCCGGCTCAGGATCAACAGGCGCTCCACGTTGTTGCGCAACTGCCTGATGTTGCCCGGCCAATCATGCGTTTGAAGAACCGCCATTGCATCCTCGCCGATCGGACGAAGCGGAATGCCGGAGCCGGAAGAGATCTGCTCCATGAAGTAGTGAACGAGTATCGGCACATCTTCGCGCCGGTCCGCGAGTCCTGGAACCAGCAACGGAACCACGCTCAGACGGTGATACAGATCCTGACGGAAAATACCCGCGGAAATATGTTCCTCAAGGTTCTTCGCAGTGGAAGATAGGATCCTGATGTCGACCTGCACCTTGGCCGCCCCGCCAACACGAACGAAACTCTGCTCGACCAGCACCCGCAGGATCTTGCCTTGGGTTTCAAGCGGCATGTCAGCGACTTCGTCGAGGTACAGCGTGCCGCCATGCGCTTCTTCGAAAGCCCCCACTTTCCTTAGGTTACCCTGCTCGTCCTCAATGCCGAACAGCTCTTCCTCCATTCGGTCCGGCGTGATGGTTGCGGCATTGATAACGACAAACGGGCTTTTCGCGCGCGGCGACATGTTGTGGATCAGCCGGGCTGCCAGCTCCTTTCCCGCACCTGACGGTCCGGTAATCAGGATACGGCTATTGGTCCCGGAAACTTTCTGGATCGTCTGGCGCAAGTTATTGGCAGCACTCGACTGGCCGATAAGCTCCGAGACTTCACCGGTGCGTTGCTTGAGATCACGAATTTCCCGCTTGAGGCTCGAAGCCTCCAAAGCCCGTTCGGTAATGTGGATCAGCCGGTCGGTCTTGAACGGTTTTTCGATATAGTCATACGCCCCGCGCTTGATCGCCGAGACAGCCGTCTCGATATTGCCGTGACCGGAAATGATCACCACAGGCAGATCCGGGTCTGTATCCTTGATGACGTCGAGCAGTTCCAATCCGTCGAGCCGGCTGCCCTGAAGCCAGATGTCGAGCACGACCAGCGATGGCCGGCGCTCGTTGATCGCGGCAATTGCGGTATCGGAATTGCTGGCCGTTCGGGTTCCAAACCCTTCATCGTCCAGGATACCTGCGATCATATCGCGAATGTCCGCTTCGTCGTCTACGACCAGAATATCATGAGCCATGGGGTGCATCTTCTTCGTTAGTGCCGTTTTCGGCAGTTTCTTCGGAATGAGCAGAGAGGGTCAATCTGACCCGTGCACCGGTACCGCCTTCGGCAACCTGTGGCGCATCGAGCAACTCGATGCCTCCGCCGTGGTCTTCCAGTATTTTCCGGACGATCGCCAATCCCAGGCCCGTCCCCTTTTCTCTTGTCGTCATGTAGGGCTCCAGCAACCGGCTACGCTGTTCCTGGGGCAAGCCCACACCATTATCCGTCACGTCAATCACAATACGGCCCCCCTCCGCGCGCAAGGCAACCTCGATATGACCCGGCGGGTGGTCTCCGTCCGGCCGGCCGGTAATGGCTTCCGTCGCATTCTTGATCACATTGGTAAGCGCCTGCCCCAGAAGCCTTGCATCGAACACCGCTTCAACCGGCTCGTCCGGAATTTTGGTTTCAATCCGGATCGCTTCATTGGCCACCGTCTGCATGAATGCCGCCTCACGCACGGAACTGCGTAAGTCCGCGCGATGCTTGTTCGGCTTTCGCATCCGGGCGAAAGACGAGAACTCGTCAACCATCTGTCCGATATCTCCGACCTGGCGAATGATCGTGTCAATACACTGGTCGAAAACGGTCCTGTCTTCTTCGATCTTCTTGCCGTACCGGCGCCGGATGCGTTCAGCCGACAACTGGATCGGCGTCAGCGGGTTCTTGATCTCGTGGGCAATCCTGCGCGCCACATCCGCCCATGCGGAATTGCGTTGCGCGGAAACAAGATCGGTAATGTCATCGATCGTCACGACATAGCCATGTTCGCGGCGCGTCGACTGCTCGGTGGTAATCCGGACATTCACGGTCCGGATCCGGCCGCCGCGCTTGATTTCGATCTGCGCCTCCTGGCCCCGATCGTTGCCGCGCTGCAACCACAGCTCAAGCGCCTCTTCCAGTTCGGGGATCACTTCCCCGAGTGGTTTGTGGAGTATTTCCACCTCGGTGACCCCCAGCAGGGCCTGGGCAGACCTGTTCACCAGCATGATTGACGCTTCGTCATCGATCCCGATCACACCGGTCGAAACACCTGACAACACCGCCTCATTGAAGCGGCGGCGGCGGTCAATCTGTTCGTTGGCCGCCAGCAAAGCATCACGCTGCCCGAGCAGCTGGCCGGTCATCTTGTTGAAGGTCGCGCCCAGATTGGAAAGATCGCCGCCCGATTTTGTGGTCTCGACCTTAACCGCAAGATTGCCCTTCGAAACCTCGTCTGCCGCAGATATCAGGGTCCGGATCGGCGCGACCAGCCGGTTTGCAAAGCCAAAGCCGATCCAGATCGCCGACAGCAACAAGACCAGCGCAACGCCGAGGTAAACAAGCGCGAAGGCGACCTGAACGCCGAACCGGCTGTTTTCCAGATCGCTGTATTCGGTCTCGCCAATCTCCGCCAATCGCATGTACTCGACGACGCGCGGGTCCATCGCGCGGGTGGCATAAAGGAAGAAATCGTTATAGGCGGACAGCTTCATCACTCCGCCGACGAAATTGGATTTGCCCGGCGCGATCAGGATTGGCTGACCGTCTGCCGCCTTTTTGAGGCTTTCCGGCGGGGCGGCTGGAATTTGCACGTTCGGATCAAGGATCACGCGCGTCACGACGGTTCCGTCGCCGCGAACAATAAAGGCTGCAAGCAATCCCCGCACAGAAGCCTGAGCGGAGAAGAAACTGTCGAAGCGGCTCGGTTCGAAATCATACACGGCCCGCGCCCGGTCGATATCATTGGCCATGGCAATGATATCGCCCTGCAGCACGCGCGCATGTTCCTGCAAATAGGCCTGAGCAACTGTCAATGCGTTGTCGATGATTTGACGTGTGCGGTCTTCAAACCAGCGGTCCAGTCCGCGATCCAGCGTAAACGTCGCGAGCAATGCCATGAGGATGGCCGGAACTGCGGCAATCACACTGAACAGGGCGACAATCCGAACATGAAGACGCGCCGCTGCCCGGCCCTTGCGCCGCGCAGTCCATAATTTTCCGATCTCCCATGAAATCGCCGCTATCAGACACAGGGCGAGCAAGCCGTTCACGGTCATCGCGAGGAAGGCAACATCGCGCGTCGGCGCAATCGGCGTCAAACCCATGAGGATGGCAAAAGTTACCCCGATTGACACCAGAGCGACAAGCATGATGGCGAGGCCGACACGCCTGCCAAACTTGCCTCCGGGGACCTGGGCGACCGCACCGGCCTGTACGCTGCTGAGTATCATGACACCCCATAATCGAAACTTCGCACCCGGACCTACGCGCTTAACGGGTGCGGAATTGCGGCAGACTTACCACACAATGTTGCGAAATTGCGACACGCACCGAACATGATTATGGAAAACAATCCATTAACATGGGGAAACAATTCGCGGGTTTGAGATGCAACTCACCCAAAAGTGACGTAAGGTCTTCTTATGGTTACCGTGTCAGAGACGGAGACGCCCCATGATACGCAATGTGTTTCAATCACTTTTTGTTTTGATTTTAAGCGCCTGTGTTCCAGCCATTGCTATCGGTGCAACATGCGGCAACACCGCCGCCGGATTTGGTCAGTGGCTGAACGAGTTTAAACGTGAAGCTCCAGGATACGGCATTCGTCCGGCCACACTGAACAAGGCCCTCAGCGGTGTGACCTATCACCGGAAGGTGATCCAGCTGGATCGGAACCAGAAATCCTTCAGGCTGTCATTTGACGAGTTCTACGCAAGACGGGTCAACAATGCGATGATCCGCAAGGCCAAACGTCTCGGCCAGCAACACGCACGCCTCTTCAGCCAGATCGAGAGAAAATACGGCGTCCCGGCCCCCGTGATCCTGGCGATTTGGGGCCTGGAAACCAATTTTGGCGGATATATCGGAAACATGTCCGTGATGCGGTCGCTGGCAACCCTCGCCTATGATTGCCGGCGGACGCAGTTTTTTACCAATGAGCTCGTCTCCGCCCTGATCATCGTTCAGCGTGGAGACATGCAGCCGTCCGAAATGCGCGGCGCCTGGGCCGGGGAAATCGGCCAAACCCAGTTTCTCGCCTCATCCTATGTTCAGTATGCAGTGGATTTTGACCGCAACGGACGGCGTGACCTCATCCGGTCTGTGCCCGACGTTTTGGCTTCGACCGCCAATTATCTGCGGCAAAAGGGGTGGCGCCCGGGCCAGCCGTGGGGCCCGGGTACTGCAAATTACGAAGTCATCCGGCGCTGGAACAAGGCAAGTGTCTATGTTCAGACCATATCGGTGATGGCCGACAAGATCGCATACTAGCTTGCGCGCCCTCTGCCTGCGTCAATCGTAGCGCAATTCGGTCGCCTTGCCTCGGAACACCGTGTAGGCCAGCACCGTGTAAGCGATGATGACCGGGAGAACGAACAAGGCCCCCAGCAGGATAATGAACAGGCTTTCCGGAGCACTCGCAGCCGCATAGATCGTCAGTTTGTCAGGCACGACATAGGGATAGAACGAGTAGGCCATTCCGGCGAACCCCAGAACAAAGAGGATTGCCGTTGTCAGGAAAGGCACCCAGTTCCAGCGGTCATTCCGGGCAGGCAAGTGCTTCAAGGCAATCCAGAGCACAAACAGAAGCATCGCCGAGATGAAGGGCAAGGGCGCCAACAGGATGATCGACGGGATCGAAAACCATTTCTCGAAGATCCGGTCACTGACCAAGGGTGTTGCAACGGAGACAGCAGCCAGACCGACCACCACGCCCCACAAGCGCTGGCGGGCCCAGCGAACCGCTTTCAGTTGCAGATCGCCTTCGGACTTGATGATCAGCCAGGTCGCGCCGATGAAACTGTAGCCAACCGTCAGGCAAACAGCCGTCAATGCGCCAAAAGCGATCGTTACCGGCGTTTGCTCAAGACCCATGATGTAGATGCCCAGCATGTAACCCTGTGCGAGCGAGGCCGCGAGCGACCCGGAAAAAAACACAAGGTTCCAACGATCCTTCGTGATACCGGACGCCTTTGCCCGGAATTCGAAAGCAACCCCGCGCAGGATCAGCCCGATCAGCATAACGGCCACGGGAATGTAAAGGGCGGTCAGGATCACGCCTTGCGCAAAGGGAAAAGCGACAAGCAAAAGACCGACCGCAAGCACCAGCCAGGTTTCATTGGCATCCCAGAACGGCCCGATGGCTGCGACCATACGGTCCTTTTCCGCATCATCGGCATGAGGAAACAGCATACCGACACCCAGATCGAAGCCGTCCAGGATCACATAGGCCAGTATGGCCAGCCCCATCAGTCCGGCAAAGGCGACCGGCAACCAGATTGTGGGATCTCCGAAAAGGTGCATGACTTCACTCCGCAGGCAATAAGGGACCGGCCGGGGCTGCGCCGTGATCCGGCAAGCGTGTCGGCTTCTGATCGTTTTGTGAATCGGACTTTGAATACTTGCGGGCAAGGCCGAAGAGCACCGCTATAAACGTGGAGATCAAGGCAATGTAAATCACCAGATAAGCGACAAGCGTGGTGGCGATCATTCCGGCGGGCACTTGCGACACCGCATCCTTGGTTTTCAGCACGCCTTCGACCAACCAGGGTTGGCGCCCGATTTCAGTGGTATACCAACCGGCGAGTGTCGCAATCCAGCCAGAGAAGGTCATAGCCAGGACACCGCGGAACACCCAGGGACTGAGGTTGTCAATCCCCTTGTAACGCCGCATGGCGACCAGCGTGCCCCAGCTCACCAGGAGCATCAAAGTGCCAATCCCGACCATGATCCGGAACGACCAGAACACAGGCGTGACCGGCGGATGCAAAGCCGTGCCGTCTTCGGCGTAGAAGTCTTTCAGACCGGGGATAACGCCGTCGGGATCATGCTTCAGGATCAGTGACGTCCCGTTCGGCACGCCGAACTCGTAGTGGTTTGTCTTGAGCGCAGCGTCCGGCACGGCAAACAGGAGCCACGGCTTGTTCGGGCCTGTGTCCCAGTTGCCTTCCATGGCCGCAATCTTTTGCGGCTGGTACTCAAGCGTGTTGAGCCCGTGCTGGTCGCCGGCCACGATCTGCAAAGGGATCAGGATCGCCGCCAATATGATGCCGGTCTTGAACGTCAGCCGGACAGCCTCCGACCGGTCGCCGATCAGACGGCGGTAGGCGGAAACGCCCGCGATCAGGAACGCGACGGTCAATCCGCTTGCAAGCAGCACATGCACTAGCCGGTAGGGCATGGACGGATTGAAGATAATCTCCAGCCAATTGGTCGCATGGACCACCCCGTCCCGGATTTCAAACCCGGCCGGTGTCTGCATCCAGGAGTTCAGCACCAGGATCCAGAACGCACTCAGTGTGGTTCCGAATGCAACCAGAACTGTCGCGAGCGTGTGCAGCCAGCTCGGCACCTTGCGTGCACCAAAAAGCATGATGCCAAGAAACGCAGCCTCAAGAAAAAACGCCGTAAGGATTTCGTAGGCAAGCAACGGCCCCGCGACGTTGCCCACCTTCTCCATATAACCGGACCAATTCGTCCCGAACTGGAAACTCATCGTAACGCCACTGACGACACCCAACCCAAAGGCCAAGGCGAAAACCTTGACCCAGAACTGGTAGGCAGTCATCCACCGCTCGTCTCCGGTGGCATTGAACCGGAGCTTGAAAAAAAGAAGGACCCAACCAAGGGCAATTGTGATTGTCGGGAACAGTATGTGGAACGATATGTTCGTAGCAAACTGTATCCGGCTTAGGAGCAGCTCTTCCATAACCCTACCTTACGGACACCATGTTTCGCCGAGGCATATGGGCTTTTACGGATAGGTTGCAATGCAAAAGCGGCCAGGTGCGGCGCCATGCCCTGCGGCAGGCGGTCACAGCAAGGCCGCTTTTCTTTTCAATGCGTTATGGAAATATGGCGAACTGTCGCAGGGCTCAGAAATGCCCCATTTTCGCCGCCGCTTTCAAGCGTTCGCATGGCCCGTCCGCAAGGCCCGCGGCATTCAGTATTTCGAGCTTTCTAACAGTATCATCCAACCCGTTCTGTTCCGCATCGAACAAAAGGCCGCCCCGCCACCGCGGGTGCCCATAACCGTGGATCATCACCAGATCGATATCGCTTGCAGAAGACGCAACGCCTTCCTCCAGAATTTGCGCCGCCTCATTCACCATCGGCAAGATCACTGCCTCGGCCAGTGCCAGACCGGCAGGCAGGGTTCCAGTTGCGCACCTCGCCTGCTCTTCCGCCACGATCTGCTGGACATGATTTGACGGATTGGGCAAGCGGCTCCCATCGGGATAGTCGTACCAACCTGCCCGAGACTTCTGACCCAGCCTGCCTTCTTCCACCAGCCGGTCGGAAATCGGAGCAAAAACCGTTTCACGTCTTTCACGAGCAGCCGCGCGTTGCATGGCCGCGACATCGAGGCCAGCAAGGTCCTGAGCTTCAAAAGGCCCCATGGCCAAACCATAGGCCTTCATGGCACTGTCAATTTCAGAGGCTTTCGCTCCTGCCAGCAGAAGCTTCTCTGCCTGAAGACGCAGGATCTTGAGGAGACGGTTGCCGATAAAGCCGTCACAGATGCCCGACCGGACGGGGATCTTCCGCAGCGCGCGGACAAGAGCGTAACCGGTGGCAGCGGTTTTCCGGGAAGTCCCCCGGGTGGGCACGACTTCAACCAGTTTCATGACATTCGCCGGACTGCAGAAATGCAACCCAAGTGTCCGGTCCTGATTTGTGACGCCTTCGAATATCAAATCAGAATCAAGATAGGACGTATTAGTGGCAAGGATCGTGTCTTCGTGGCAATGATCCGATATTTCCTTGAAAATAGAACGCTTTAAATCAAGGTCCTCAAACACGGCTTCAATTACCAGATCCGTATCGGCCATGCCATCTGCAGACAACACGCCACGAACACCCGCCATGCGGGCCAAAACCGCCGCTTCTGTCATTCGTCCACGCTTTGCTGCTGCTTCGTAGATCGACTGGATATGCTTGAGCCCGGCATCAAGTGTTTCGCGGTCTCGTTCCAGCAAAACCACCTGAAACCCTGCATCCCGAAGGCAACAGGCAATACCCGTTCCCATGGTTCCTGCACCAACGACACCGACGGTCTTGACCGGCTTCTGGATGGCCCCCTTCAGATCATCCGGCTTCAGCGCATTCCGCTCAGCGAAGAATACATGCCGGAGCGCACGGCTTTGAGCCGATTCACGAAGCTCCAGAAAGGTCTCTCGCTCAATATCCAGGGCGTCATTCACCGGCACCGTTACTGCTGCTTTGATGCACTCAAGGGCACGTAACGGCGCAATGGCACCACGCGCCTTCTTTTTGATCGAGTTCTCCTTTGCATTCCAGTCTATTGGAGCAACATATTCAATAGATGTCTCAGACAAGATGATAGGCCGTTTTTCGTCGAGTTTCGCCCTTGCAAAGGACAGCAAACCCTTTCTGAAATCGCCTTCAACGACTGCATCCACAAGACCGAGTTCGCGCGCCTTGAGCGCCGAGACCGGACGCCCGCTTGTAACAAGTTCAAGCGCCTGCTCTGCGCCAATGAGCCGTGGCGCGCGGGCACATCCACCAGCTCCCGGAACAAGACCAAGGTTGACCTCCGGAAATCCGAGCGAGGCGGAGGCCGCTGCCAAGCGCCATGCACATCCGAGCGCGAGCTCCAGCCCGCCTCCCAGAGCGGCTCCGTGGATAGCGGCAATCCAGGGCTTCTCGGCTGTTTCTATCCTCCGCACAACATCCGGCAAGTGCGGCTCTACGGGAGGCCGGTCAAACTCGGAGATGTCCGCACCGGCAATAAAGGTCCGTCCAGCGCATGTCAGAAGAACAATGGAGATGTCCGGATCCCGGTCAAATTCTTCCGCCGCATCCAACAACCCCTGACGCACTGACCGAGACAATGCATTCACCGGAGGATTTCCGACCGTTACAATTCCTATTTTCCCATTACGTTCAATGCGAACAGTCATTATTTTCAACCAGATTATGAATTTCGATTGATCAACACTACCGCTCGCCTTGGACATTTCCGTGGCAAGCCGGGTGTTGTTCACGCACGTGGCCCGGCCGCTGACCTTTGCGAGCTTGCGCAACCCGAGGGTCACTTCAACAATCCAAGCAGGGATAGCCGCTTCAGAAATCAGGCTCTTAAGATTGACTGACCGTTCGGTCCATGCAACGCTTTTAAGCTGGTCTTTTACGAAGGAAATGCAAGGAAGAAAGCCGGCGGGAGGATCTGATGCAGGAAACGGAAGCAGTACTGACCCAGGCAGCTGAAGGCGTACAGACAATTACCCTGAACCGCCCCGAAAAGCTCAACGCGTTCAGCGAAGACATGCATCTGGGTTTCCGCACCGCCTTGCAGGAAGCACATGATAATGACCTGATTAGATGCGTTCTTCTGACCGGCTCCGGACGCGGCTTTTGTGCCGGACAGGATCTGGGAGACCGGGACCCGCGCGATGACGCCCCGCCCCCGGACCTTGGACATACGCTGGAGACATTTTACAATCCGTCCCTGCGCCTGATCCGCACTCTTGCAAAACCTGTCATCTGCGCGGTCAATGGTGTTGCGGCGGGTGCGGGCGCCAATATCGCGTTGGCCTGCGATATTGTTCTTGCTGCCCGTTCGGCCAAATTCATCCAGGCCTTTTCCCGCCTCGGTCTCCTACCCGATTCCGGTGGCACATGGTCCTTGCCCCGCATTCTGGGAGAACCCCGCGCCAAAGCGCTGGCGATGACGGCAACGCCCCTGACTGCGGAAAAAGCCCTTGAATGGGGCCTGATCTGGGAGGTGGTCGACGATCACCTCCTGATGGAGGAGGCAAACCTTCTGGCAAGCAAGCTGGCCTCAGGCCCCACGCGTGGACTTGGCATGACAAAACTCGCGATCCAGGCAGCCGCTGAAAACACCTTCGACCAACAACTTGATCTGGAACGCGATTATCAACGCGAGGCCGGGCGTAGCGGCGACTATGCCGAAGGCGTGGCGGCTTTCCTGGAAAAACGGCCTGCGGAGTTCAAGGGACGATGAGCGATATGAAACCGGTTGCGAAAATGTCGGCTCAGGAGCTTGCCGAGGCCTGTGCACGTGTCATGTGGTCAACGGACGATGCCTCGCAAGGCCTAGATATGATGCTGGACTACATCACGCCGGGCGAGGCCCGCATTTCGATGACAGTCACGGCGCACATGGCGAATGGCCACGGCAACTGCCACGGCGGCTATATCTTCACGCTCGCCGACAGTGCCTTCGCCTTTGCCTGCAACACCTACAACCAGATCACGGTCGCGCAGCACTGCGGGATCACCTACCTGATCCCGGGCCGTGTCGGCGACCGGCTGACGGCAACGGCCCATGAGGTGTCCCGTCAAGGCCGCTCCGGCATCTACGATGTCCGGGTGACCAACCAGAACGGAGACCGGGTTGCGGAATTCAGGGGACATTCACGCACGACAAAGGACACGCATTTGCCGGTTTGATCCTGCAGACATTTTGGGAGGAATGCCTGATGCTGACCCTGTCACCGCGTCCCGGAGACCTCGACCCGATCGAAACCGCCTCGCGCGACGAGATCACCGCCTTGCAGCTCACCCGCCTGAAATGGACGCTGGCGCATGCCTACGGAAATTCGCCATTTGTCCGGTCCAGATTTGATGCGGTTGGTGTTCACCCCGGTGATCTGACCACGCTGCCGGATCTTGCAAGGTTCCCTTTCACAACCAAGCAGCACCTGCGGGACACGTATCCCTTCGGCATGTTTGCCGTCCCGCGTGACAAGCTCGCACGCGTCCACGCCTCCTCCGGAACCACCGGCAAGCCCACGGTCGTGGGCTACACCTTGAACGATGTCGACACATGGGCTGATCTGGTGGCGCGCTCGATCCGGGCTTCCGGCGGAAGGGCTGGCGACATGATCCACATTGCTTATGGCTATGGCCTTTTCACCGGCGGGCTTGGCGCGCATTACGGGGCCGAACGGCTCGGCTGTACGGTGATCCCGGTGTCCGGCGGCATGACCGAACGCCAGGTCACGCTGATTTCCGACTTCAAGCCGAAAATCATCATGGTCACCCCGTCCTACATGCTGTCCATTCTGGACGAGTTCCGCAAACAGGGGCTGGACCCAAGGGAAAGTTCAATTTCGGTCGGCATTTTCGGGGCGGAGCCCTGGACCAATTCCATGCGCCGGGAGATCGAACAGGCTTTCGACATGCATGCGGTCGACATCTACGGGCTCTCGGAAGTGCTCGGTCCCGGGGTGGCGAACGAATGCGTCGAGACCAAAGACGGGCTGACACTGTGGGAAGACCACTTCTACCCGGAAATCATCGACCCGGAAACCGGAGAGGTTTTGCCGGACGGCGAGATGGGGGAACTTGTCCTCACAACGCTCACCAAGGAAGCCCTGCCGATGGTACGTTACCGGACCCGCGACCTCACCCGGATCCTGCCGGGAACGGCCCGCTCGATGCGGCGGATCGAAAAGATCACCGGCCGGTCGGATGACATGATCATCCTGCGCGGGGTCAACGTGTTTCCGACCCAGATCGAGGAGCAGATCCTCAAATGCGGCGGCCTCACCCCCCACTTCCAGATCGAACTGACCCGCGACGGCCGGCTGGATTACCTGACCGTTCATGTGGAGAGCACCGGGCGGGCTGCCGCTGCGGACCAGCGCACGGCATCAGCGGCAGAGCTTGGGCATCACATCAAGAGTGTGATCGGAATTACAGCCCTGATCGATGTGACCGCCCCCGGTGGCGTGGCCCGGTCCGAGGGAAAGGCAAAACGTGTGGTCGACAACCGTCCCAAAGCCGAATAGAGCCATGCACGAAAATGAACATTACACGCTCCAGAAGCCGGAAGAACAGGACCGATGGCCCGTACACGCGCCGAAGATTTTGAGGACAAGCAACGCAACATCCTGATCAAGGCCGCTGCGGTCTTTGCCGCACAGGGCATGGAAAAGGCGTCCATGTCCGCCATCGCCAATGCGTCCGGGGTCTCAAAGTCCCTGCTCTATCACTATTACCCGAACAAGGACGGGCTGATTTTCGAGATTATCCGTACCCATCTGGAAGAGCTCGACGCAGATATCTCGGCCGCTGATGATCCCGCCCTCGAACCGGAAGCCCGACTGAAGGCCCTTGTCCGGGCTGTCCTTGAAAACTATCGGGATGCGGACAACCAGCACAAGGTTCAGCTCAATGCGGGGCCCCTGCTGAGCGATGCCCAAAAGTCCGATATCCAGGCTCTTGAACGCCAGATCGTTCGGCGGTTTTCAGCCCTGATCGACGAGATCAACCCGAACCTGACGGCAGGCGCCAAACCGCTGCTGATGCCTGTGACCATGTCGTTGTTCGGCATGCTGAACTGGGTCTATATGTGGTTCCGCGAAGGCGGGCCGGTGTCCCGGCAGGACTATGCCGACGTGGCAACCACCCTGATCCTTGAAGGGGTCAATGCGGTTCGGAACTGACTTCTCGGGCGGAGCCGCGCTTCTGGGCAAAGCCTGCAGTGGCAACATCCCAACTCCGTCCATGTGGTTTTTTTTCCGAAAACGACCGCCCACCAATCACCAAGGGAAGGCTGGCAGCCGGTTATTCGGCCGCCATCATCTGCGGCCAGACCTTGGCAACCATGGTCAGTACATCATAGTGCGCGACCACCTCGTTGTCCTGATTGGTGACGGAGGCATCCCAGCGCACCTCGCCGTAGTCGGCATTGATGCGCGGATTGATTTCCTTGCAGGTGAGCCGGACCTTCAAATAGTCGCCCGGATTGACTGGCGTCAGAAAACGCAGGTTGTCGACGCCATAATTGGCAAGCACCGGGCCCGGTGCCGGATCGACAAAAAGCCCGGCTGCAAAGGACAGGATCAAATAGCCATGGGCCACACGCCCGTTGAAAAACGGGTTCGCGCGGGCCGCAGCTTCATCCATATGTGCGTAAAACGTATCGCCGGTAAAATCGGCGAAGTGCTCGATATCGGCCAGCGTCACCTCACGAGCGGCAGTCGTGAACTGTTCGCCGACATGGAGCGTTTCCAGCGACTGGCGGAACGGATGAATGCCGCCAGCATGGGGATTGGCACCCGGCATCCAGCGGCCAGTCACAGCCGAAAGCAACTCCGGATCGCCCTGAACGGCGGTGCGCTGCATGTAATGCTTGACGCTGCGCATGCCACCGAGTTCCTCACCGCCACCGGCCCGGCCGGGTCCGCCATGAACAAGGCTCGGCAAGGGCGAGCCATGGCCGGTCGATGCCCCAGCACTCTCCCGGTTTCCGATCAGGATACGGCCGTGATAGGGCGCCATTCCTAGCACAATGTCTTCCGCTACGCTACGGTCATTGGTGAAAACGGATGCCACGAGCGATCCCTTGCCGCGCTGTGCAAGGTCAACGGCGTCCTCTGGCGTCTCATAAGCCATGACGGTCGCAACCGGTCCAAACGCTTCCACTTCATGAACCACTGCGGCTTCCTTGGGAGCAGACGCATGGAGCAGGACCGGATTTAGAAATGCACCTTTGTCGGCATCCCCGGATTCGATGATGCATTCATCCGGATTTCCAAAAACAATTTCAGCACCTTGAGATAATTTGCGAATGCAGTTTCTCACTTCATTGCGCTGATCCAGAGATGCAAGCGGTCCCATGCGCGTGGTTTCTTGGGCGGGATCCCCCACGACCGTTTTGGCAAGGCGGGCTTTCAGGGCCTCAATGACCGGCTCCTGTAACCCGCCGGGAACGATCACCCGGCGGATCGCAGTGCACTTCTGCCCCGCCTTCACGGTCATTTCCCGGGCCACTTCCTTGATGAACAGATCAAACTCCGGGGCTCCGGGGCCTGCATCCGGGCCCAGGATCGATGCATTGAGACTGTCGGCTTCCATCGAAAAGCGCGCCGTGTTGCCGATCACCACCGGATGCTGCTTGAGCATTTGCCCGGTCGCCGCAGATCCGGTGAAGGTCAGAACGTCCTGACCGGTCAGATGATCCAGAAGATCACCGGCCGACCCGGACACAAGCTGCAAGGCACCATCCGGCAGGATCCCGGTTTCCAGGATCCGCCGCACCATCAGTTCGGTAAGATAAGCGGTCTGGCTTGCCGGCTTCACCAGACAGGGCACACCGGCGATCAGGGACGGTGCGATTTTTTCCAGCATGCCCCAGCACGGAAAGTTGAAGGCGTTGATGTGCACGGCTATCCCGCGCAGCGGCGTGAAAATGTGCTGGGCGGAAAAGCTGTCATCGCCCGACAAGGCCTCGACCGCGCCATCGGTCAGAACCCTTGTGTTCGGCAGTTCCCTGCGCGCTTTCGAGGAATAGGCGAACAACGTCCCGATGCCGCCTTCGATATCGATCCATCCATCCTTGCGGGTGGCGCCGGTTGCAAGGCTCTCCTGATAGAACTCTTCCCTTTGCGCCATCAAGGCCTTTGCCAAGGCCTTGAGCATGGCCGCGCGTTCATGGAAGGAATATTTTCCAAGGTTTGCCCCGCCAACGCTGCGGCCCCAGTTGAGCGCCCCGGCAAAATCCAGTCCGCTTGAATCGATCAGGGCGACCGGCGCTCCTGTGGCCGCGTTAAGGAGTGTCTTGCCGTTCTCGCCGCCCTTCCTCCAGGCGCCACTGACAAAGCTCTCAAGCTGGCGGGGGCTGCTGTTTCCCTGGCTCATCGCACTACGTCCCTTTATCGTGTGTGAGACCGGCCTTCAGACAAGGCCCGATCCTGATCATCCGCGCTTCGTCCGAACCGGTTATTCGTCGTAGGACACAACGACCCTGTCGGTCAGCGGGGTCGATTGGCAGCACAGCACGTAGCCCTGGCGCACTTCATAGTCTTCAAGTGCATGGTTCACCGCCATCTCGACTTCCCCTTCCAGCACCCTGGCCCGGCATGTCGAACACACCCCCGCCTTGCAGGCGTAGGGAACGTCAAGCTGATTGTCCAAGGCAGCGTCCAGCAAACTGGTCCCCTGCCGGGGCATCTGGAAGCTGCGGGCCGTCCCGTCCAGCGACACGGTCACCTCGGTGACAGCGCCCGGTTCGGTTTGATGCTTGCTGAGCGCCTTTTGCCTGGCCCTGCCCGGCTGGCCCGAGGCAAACAGTTCGAACTTGATCTGAGCGTCTTTCAACCCGTGTTCCCGCAAGCTCCCGGCAATCGTCAGCATCATCGGTTCGGGCCCGCAGATGAAGGCGGTATCGATGGATTGCGGATCGATCCAGCCCGACAACAGCATCCGCATCTTGGCCTCATCGATCCGCCCGGTGAATAGATCGATCTCCTGCGCCTCGGTTTCGAGCACATGAATGAC
Source organism: Roseibium sp. RKSG952 (assembly GCF_009711355.1). Classification (NCBI taxonomy): domain Bacteria; kingdom Pseudomonadati; phylum Pseudomonadota; class Alphaproteobacteria; order Hyphomicrobiales; family Stappiaceae; genus Roseibium; species Roseibium sp. RKSG952. The sequence goes on from NZ_SMMF01000915.1 coordinate 22,313, forward strand.
GCTGATCCGGCCAAGATACAGGTTTTTCAGGTCTTCCAGTTCTTCGCGGAACATGATCGAACGGACATGGCGATTGGCATAGACGAGGGTGAATTGCGATTTCGGCTCCCGGGCCAGAACCGTCTTGATGATTGACAAGACCGGTGTGATGCCCGAACCGCCGGCAAAGGCGGCATAATGCCTTTTCTCTGACGGCTCGAGGCCAGTGTGGAAGTTGCCCATCGGCGGCATGGCTTCCAGGATAGCGCCCTGTTTCAGCTCTTCGTTTGCCCATGTCGAAAATGTGCCGCCGTCCACCCGCTTGATGCCAACCCTCAGGATGCCGTCATCCTTGCCCGCGCAAATCGAATAGGACCGGCGCAACTCCTCGCCGTCAAATTCCTTTCGGAACGTCAGATACTGGCCCTGAATGAAGTCAAACCGGGCGCGGTCGCACTCCTTTGGCCGCAATGTGACAACGACTGCATCACGCGTTTCCTTGTGTATCTCGGTAACTTCCAGGGGATGGAAACGCGCCATGAACTCGGTCCTCCGCAGGATCTGCCGTTATATGCACTTGAAGTAGTCGAACGGTTCGAGACAGGCCCTGCAGCGGTAGGATGCCTTGCAGGGCGTCGATCCGAACTGGCTGACCTTTTCAGTATCCGCAGACCCGCAACGCGGACACTCAATTCTGATATCTCCAGAGCCGGACAGGCGGCCTATCAAACCACCTGCCCGGCTTTTCGCTGACGTCCCCGGCATCGGTGGGACAATGCCGTAGGCCCTCAGCTTGTTGCGCCCTTCCGCAGTGATCCAGTCGGTTGTCCAGGGCGGGGACAGTTGCCGCTCCAATCGAAGCTCCTGGACCCCGCGGCTGCGCAAGGCAGTTTCGATGTCGAGATTGATCACACTTGTGGCCGGGCAACCGGAATAGGTCGGCGTCACCGTGACCACAAGCGTGTTTCCATCCCATTTGACCCGCCGGATAACACCGAGATCGACCAGGGATATCGCCGGAATTTCCGGGTCGGGAACCTCCTCGAGCCATGACCATATGGTGCTGGTGGGTGCAAACATGATCTCACCAGACCGCGCCGGGATAGGCGCGCTGAAGAAACTGCATTTCGGCGAGGATGTATCCGAGATGTTCGGTGTGGATGCCCTGCTTGCCGCCTTTCTGCGCATAGCTATTGTCGGGAATATCCAAGGTCGCAACGTGCAGGACCTCGCTGACTGTTTCAATCCAGCTTTCTTTCAGGCTTTCGGGATGGGGCGCGATGCCTTTGTCCGCCAGAAGCCTGTCGGCCGCATCGCCGATGAAGAACTCGCCCGTGTAGCACCATTGATCATCGAGAGCGGACTGCATCCGGCGATGGCTTTCGGCCGATCCATCACCCAGACGGATCACAAGATCTGCGGACCGCTCCAGATGATAGGCCACTTCCTTGCGGGCTTTTGCCGCGATTTCGGTGATGCGCCCCTCGGTGGACGCCGCAAGCACTTCGAGCATCTGAAGATGCCAGGCATCAAACAGGAATTGACGCATCAGGGTCTGCCCGAAATCGCCGTTGGGCCGTTCGACCAGCAAGACATTTCGAAATCCGGACGCATCGCGCAAATAGGCTAGATCGTCGGCACTTCGTCCCTGCCCTTCAACTTCCGCAGCCAGACCCAGCCAAACTCGCGTCTGCCCGATCAGGTCGAGCGCGGTGTTGGCAAGCGCGATATCCTCTTCCAGGACCGGGGCGTGCCCGCACCACTCGGACACGCGGTGCCCGAGAACGAGTGTATTGTCCCCCATGCGAAGCAGCCACTCAAACAGGGCCGCCTGAACATCCATCTCGACCGCGACCGTCATCACATGTGCCCCACGTCTTCGGGAATGTCGAAGAAGGTCGGATGCCGGTACACCTTGGAGTTGGACGGCTCGAACAGAGGCCCCTTGTCGGACGGCGCCGAGGCGGTGATGTGTCTGGATTCCACCACCCAGATCGACACGCCCTCATTCCGCCGGGTGTAGACATCCCGGGCATTCTTGAGCGCCATTTCCGCATCAGGTGCGTGCAGACTGCCCACATGCCGGTGATTGAGGCCATGTTGCCCCCGGATAAACACCTCCCAAAGCGGCCATTCCTGCGACATGCGTCTCTCCTTCAGATGACCTGACGGTTCGCGTTCATTTGCCTGGCATGGTCCCAGTCAAAAGCGAACTCACTCGCCCCATGCATGTTGAGATGTTCCAGTCTTGCCGCAGCTTCCCCGAATGTTGGCAATTGACCTTTTGCCACCCGCCACATGACCGAATGGCCGGCAGCTTTGGCTGAAAACCACTCACCGCCCCTGACAAGAACCCGTTTGTGAACCGTTTTGAAAACAAAGTCCTCGAGATCGGCCACGGTCTCCCAAACCGATAGATTCGCAATGACATCGGGATAAGGAAACACACTGGCGTAGCCCGGCTCTGCATCGGCATCAATATGACGCCAGACGAACCCGGGAGAACGATCGGCTGCGGCGTTGACCCGGTTGACATATTGGAAGAAATCAAAAAATCGGGGATCGCTCAGGTCGTATTTCGGCCGGGAGACATTCAGCTGGGCGACATGATACCCGTCCATCATCCTACTCCGCCGCTGTATTCATGGCCCTGCGCTTTTCGGCATGCGCCATCAATCCGTCACGGAACCAGGCACCATCGTCCCAAGCCTTGATCCGCGCCCCGAGCCGCTCCCTGTTGCAAGGCCCATTGCCCTTGATGACCTCGAAAAACTCCGTCCAGTCCGGCTCGGAAAAGTCATGCCCGCCCTTTTCCTCGTTCCACTTGAGTTGATCATCCGGGATCGTGAGACCAAGGTAGTCCGCTTGCGGCACCGTCTGGTCAACGAATTTCTGACGAAGCTCGTCATTGGTGTTGATCTTGATTTTCCAGGCCATCGATTGGGCCGAATGGATGGAATCCTTGTCCGACGGCCCGAACATCATCAGTGAAGGGTACCAGAACCTGTTGAGGGCGTCTTGCGCCATGGCTTTCTGGTCTGCCGTCCCGGACGCCATTTTCATCATGATGTCGTAGCCCTGACGCTGATGAAAACTCTCTTCCTTGCAGATCCGGATCATGGCCCGGCTGTAGGGGCCGTAGGAGGTGCGCTGAAGCGGAACCTGGTTCATGATCGCCGCCCCATCGACGAGCCATCCAACCGCACCGATATCCGCCCATGTCAGTGTCGGATAGTTGAAGATCGAAGAGTATTTCATCCGGCCTGAATGCAGCTTCTCGACCAGCTCATCCCGGCTCACACCTAAAGTTTCCGCTGCGCAATAGAGATAGAGCCCGTGACCGGCTTCGTCCTGAACCTTGGCCAGCAGAATGGCCTTGCGTTCCAATGTCGGTGCGCGGGTGATCCAGTTGCCCTCCGGAAGCTGTCCCACGATTTCCGAATGGGCATGCTGCCCGATTTGCCGGACCAGGGTCTTGCGATAGCCTTCCGGCATCCAGTCCTTGGGCTCGATCTTGTCTCCGCGATCAATCCGCTCCTGAAACGCCCGCTCCTCCCCGGACATTTCTTCGCGTGCTTTCAGACCTTCCGACTTCACCAATTGTGCGTACATGACACTTTCTCCTCGTGTCACTTCCTGCGGCCGTATAACCGCCAAACCAGCGCTTTCATATCGTCATGCTTTGCCGCAGCAATCCAGCATGCCCGGCCGACCGGCCCAACCTGCGCCGCCGGTATCGGACGCCGTGCAAGGCCGCTCCCCAGCCAATGGCATTCATCGACCGACCGGTCACTTATACCCCAAAACATGTCACAGAAAAAGTCGAATTGTAATTTTTTTAGTGACATTTTTAACGTCAACTTGCCTGCGCCAGGAATGGTAGCTTCTTAACTCAAAATAGCGCGAAGGCTATTCTGGCGGCGGCTGAGACTTGCAGATTGCCGGTGCAACGGACCATCCATGTCTTCAAGCTTCTGACAAATATAGTGATCCGCCTGATCCGACAGCCGCAGGTAGGTTTTTGCAAACAGGGCTTCGGCCTCATGGCCGGGCCAATCCGCCCCAAGCGCCTCCAATGGCAGCATCGGATCCTTCAAAACCACACCCCGCCACGCATGAACCAGCAGAAGACGGAGGGTGAAGCTCTCTTCGGCAGTCAAACCCGCTATGGGCTGATCAGCGCCCCCAAGAGTGCAAAAGCACCGGACAAACTCGGCATACCTGCTGCGTATCTCACCGAGATCCCAACACCTTTCAGAGAATTCGCGCAGCGCCACCGGATCGCCCGGCGCAGCATCATTCCAGATCTTGCCCGGAACCCGCTGCTCCGGTTTGTCCGGCCCCACCCAAAGAGTGTCAGACAACCTGGCAAACCCCAAGGCTTGCAAGCATCGATCCTGCTTATCGCTAGCAGCGACAAAACACCATTTATCGGCGCGCGGTTCTGATAAAAAGATCTGTCGGGCGGCCTGCAGATATTCCCGGCCCGCATCGTCGGTCAGCCGGTAATAGCTTTTTCGGCCGACCCGCTCCCCAACCAACTGCCCGTTTGCAACAAGGCGCGAAACAGCTGTCCGGACATTGGTCTCGGAAAATCCGAAACGGCCACAAATCTGGATGAGATTGCCCATCCACAAGACGCCTTGGCGAGGCTGGGCGACATCGCCATAAACGGTCACGACCAACCCCGCCGCCCGAGGGCGGAATAACGTTAGCCCCGAAGCGAACACATCACACATTATCTGGCCCACTCCAGACCGTTGCAAAACAGCAAACGATACAAATCGTTTATGGAGCCACTTTGCCGCCCGCGGCCAGAGCGGTCCAGCGCTTCAAGATGAACACTGGAACCCTTCTTCAGACCAGCTCTTTGCTGGTTGCGTTCGCAAGTGCCCAGTTCGCGGATGCCTCAGCACGCACAACTTCAGAAGCATCCCGCTTGTTGCCGTCCTGCATCGACGGCAACTTCAGCATGTACCCGATGTAACGGGTCGATTCGATCGGATCATATCCAAGGCGTTGACGCATCTTTTTCCGGAGTTTGGAGATGTGGCTTTCGACCACACACTCGTCAACACCATCATTCATAAGACCGTAAACCGCATTAAAAATCTGGGTCTTAGTAACCCGCCGCCCCTTGTTGCGGACAAGATATTCAAGGATACGCCGTTCGCGGCGCGGCAGAGCCATAACCTCGCCAGCAATCATGGGGTCCCGGCCATCAAAGAAAACCTGTATATGCCCCTCGTCGGCCGCCGTTTGCCCCGATGTCTTGCGTCTGCGATGTGCCCCTACACGCGCAAGGATTTCTTTGACATGGACAGGCTTGCGAAGAACGTCGTCAACTTCAGCAGCGAACAACTCCAGCGTCGTCTCAAGCGTTGCCTTGTCCTCCAAGGCCAAAATCTGAGCCTCCCGGCACTTGTTTCTGATATTGTGCGGAAAGCTTAGCCGCTCCGCACAGGCCCCTATGACAAACGCCTCTACAGCAAGCAGGTCGCTGTCGGGCGCAATCGACAACCAGTCCAGCACTTCGGACGGATGCAGCTCCAGAGATGCATAACCCTCCCGTTCGAACGCAGATGCGTAGCCAGAGGTTACAATTTCTCTTTCATCAACGATTACAAACACCGTGCCCACTCCGCCAGTAGTTGTTACCAACTGAGTAAAAGCGCATGCCGCGAACGTCAACGGCAGAAACCGGGCTACCCGTTCTGACGGTTAAAAGCGGTGAACCACATGAGCACAACACGCTGTACAAAAACCTGAGATTGAATTTATGAAATTTTATTATTATATTTCTCAATAACTCTTAATATTATTATATAATTACATAATTATAAAATGTATGGTAAATTATGTCAGTTTCTTATCGATAATCCCTAACGGTTTTATGGACAATTGTTACACTTAGAAACAATTTGGCAAAAATTTGACCCACAGAAAAAACTCTGTTCATACCGGGGTCATTTGCAAGGCAGCGAATGCGCGCCGGTCATTGGTTCGCCGATGAGCGAATCAATGACCGGTCGTAAAATTGTTAAGCGTAAAGTGCGCGCGCCAGCTCCATGAACGGATCACCCAGATCGCGCGAATTGGCAGTCTGGCGCAGGTTCTCATATATTTTTGGAACCAATTGGCAAGCTTTGTCGGTGGTCTCATCCGCGCCAGCCTGATACCCCCCCATCAATCTGAGATCGAGAGTATCTTCATAGCGGGCTATGAGCCCCTTGAGGCGGAGGATCAGCTCTTTTTGGTCATCCGTCCAGGCGCGGTTTGCAAGCCGGGAGGTTGATTTGAGAACGTCCACTGGCGGATAACGGCCGTTTTCCGCAATTTCACGACTGAGAATCACATGACCATCCAGCAATCCGCGCAAGGTGTCGGAAACCGGATCGTTGTGATCATCACCATCAACCAGGACCGAGACAATTGCGGTAATGTTGCCCTTCCCGCTCAATCCCGGACCCGCGCGTTCGAGCAGCCGGGCCAGATCGGAAAACACGCTAGGCGTGTATCCGCGGGCGACCGGCGGCTCACCTGCCGCCATTGCAACATCACGTGCTGCATGTGCAAAACGGGTTGCCGAATCAAGGATCAACAGCACCGACTGGCCGCGATCGCGGAAGTACTCCGCAACACTCATTGCTGTCCGCGGCGCCAGGCGCCGCATCATGGGGCTTTCGTCTCCTGTTGCCGCGACAACCACGGTTTTAGTCAACGCCTCGCCAAGGATGTCATCGATGAATTCCCGGACTTCCCGTCCACGTTCGCCGACCAATCCGACCACGACCGTATCGAACTGCCCGAACCCCGCCAGCATCCCGAGCAGTGTTGACTTTCCGACACCAGACCCGGCAAAAATCCCCAGTCTCTGGCCGATACACATCGGCGTAAACAAATCGATCACGCGCACACCTGTGCGCACAGGCGTATCGACGCGTCCCCGCTCCATGGAATGCGGCGGCTCACGGTCAAGCAGGAAGGCCGCCGGACCAGGACGCAGACTGCCGCGCCGATCCATCGGGCGCCCAAGTGCGGAAATGACCCGACCTTTCCAGCTGTCATCCGGGTGAATGGCCAAGCCGCCCATCAGATCGGCCGCAGCACCAATACCGATGTCGTTGCTGCGCTCAAACGGCTTAACGATCACATCCTGTTGGTCAAGACGGATCACCTCGCTTTGCCGACGCGCGTCGCGGCCCTGAAGAACAACGAGGTCCCCAAGGCAAACCGCTTTCGACAATCCGGAAATCCGTACAGAATCAGCCGAAACCTGCGTGACTCTGCCACTGATTTTTACCGTGCCGATTTCCTTCCGGGCAGATTCCAGCGTTATTGCAAGCCGGTCAAGACTGTTCAGCATGTATTCGGTCGGCATGTCGTTCCTGCAGAGCCTTTAAGACATCAAGCGGCAGACGGTTTGCATGATGCGCTGCAATAACTTCCAGTTTTTCAGCGGAACTTATCGGTTCCGGATCGGTATCGCTTTCAGACCCTGAAATGACGGCTTCCGAGGGCTTCACACCAACATCGCTCAGCAACCGGATCATATCGCGAACGCCACCCTCAGAGCGCTCGGTCGCCTTGCCCGTATCCGCACCGAGGACCGTATCGCTTGTACGCTGGAATACCGCAGTATCGGGCTTTGCGGCTGGAACAGCTATAGTGGCCTTTTGAAGGAGGTTTTGGAGATCAACCGGCGTGCCGCCACTTGCACTTGGCCCGCTCTCGGGTAAAGGCGGCGCGGAGCCCGCGAAAGCAACCTGCTGAACAGCATCCTGCCCAAGCGAATACCCCAACATCGCGCTCATTCCGATCGGGCCTCCAAAGGCTGCGCCATAGAGCGCGTGTCCGGCATAGCGTGCACCGTCAGAAATCTGATCGTTCGTGATTGCCCGGTAAACATGCGAAATCACCGGAATATGCTGAAGCGGATTAAGGACATCAACCAAGTCAGCAAATCGCGACAAGCCTGTGCTTTCGACTTGGCCGGGCTCTGCTTTATGCGCAGCTGCGGACTGCCGCGCCACTTCGGCCAGATCAAGCGGTGGCCGGGTCGAAAGATCCGTCGGCAGCACCGTCATGATGTTTTCCCGAGCTCACGAATTGCCTTTTCCTGACTTTCTCCAGTGCCATCCATCATTTTGGTAGCACTTTCGAAAGCGCGGGTAATCATGATCAGCTTGGTCATCTCGCGAACGGGATTGATGTTCGCACCTTCGACATATCCCTGCCGGATACCGTCCGTTGTGAATATCTGAATGGGTTCAGCCGGCAAGTCCGGGACGACAGCGGAATTATCGAGCCGTGCAAGTTTTGCATTTTCGGGAATACTAAAGAGCCCAATCTGCCCAATCAGGTTGTCGGCACCTTGAAACACTTCGCCAGCTTGGGAAATCCTGACAGCACCGCCCTCGGGGTCTATTTGGATCGGCAGTCCGCCATTATCGAGAATCTCGTATCCATTCACGGTTTCGAGCACGCCGTTTTCATCCAAGCGCAAACGCCCGTCGCGCGTATAAGCCAGCCCCTCGCCCGCGCGAATTGCAAACCAGCCATCGCCCTCGATAGCAAGATCCAACGGATTGTCCGTCTTCGTTATGCTCCCAGCCTGACGCGAAATGAAAACCTCTCCCGCCGACGCATAGCTCACCTTCTGCTGCCCGGCCTGCGAAACAAGTTCGGCGAAATTGATCTCGTCAGCCCGGTAACCGGCTGTGTTCATGTTCGCAACATTTCGCGAAACAGTCTCAAGCCGGTTCGAAAGGGCGACTTGCGCAGACAGCGCAACATAAAGAGCAGACTGCATGACGCCTCACCCTCCGAGTTTGAGGTTCTGGATACTTGACAGGAGATTCTCACCTATACCGATGACACCACCCGCGCTGCCTGCAACCATCAACGATGGTGTCAGCGATGCTGCTGGCGACCCATATTTCAAATCATACAGCGCCGAAAATCTCTCAAGCAAACGGCTGAGATAGTCAGGGTCGGTCAATTGCTCGACATCTACCCGCTCCTCAATAAAGGCAGCCTGCTTGTCAATGTCCGACATTGCGAACTCATCCGGGACCCCCAGCGCCGTGTAAACGGTTTCAGCTAGAGCACGATCCGCAAGAAGCTCGTAAACGTTTGTAATCTCAGGCGCTTTACGCTCAAAGTAGAGAGCGAGTCTCACACCCTCATTCTGAGCACCCTCACTCTCCTCCAATGTCTGTCGCATGAAGTTATCAACCACGGGCTGCCGGGTTTTCTCGAAAATGGTCGTCGCTTCACCATTACGCGCAAAATTGAAAACTTCGGCGAATTCCTTGTACCGCTGATCGGTTAGGTTGTTCGCGAAACTGTCGGATATATCCACTCCCTCCTCCAGGACCTTCCGCATGAAAGCCTTGGCATAGATCATATCCTCAAGACCCATTGCCTTCATTGCATACGAATACACCCTGTCGTCGGCCAAAAACTCGTCGATGGATTTGATGTTTTCGATATTTTCGAGATAGTACTCGCTTTGCCGTTCAACAGTCGGATCTGCCCCGACAATTTTCAGGGACCGGTCGATATTGTTCGTGACCAGCTGATATTGCGCTAGTGTACTCAGCATTGATAACCAACCTTTCCTTATCGGCTGAAGACTGAAGCAGCCGCATTCCAGCGACAGAAATTTACGAATAGCATCAGCTCATCACCTTGCGCCGGGCTGACCGCCTCCAATGCCAGCGACCGAACAGCTTCGGGCAAGTCTCGCCGATTAGCGTCGCCCAAACAAAAGTTCAAACGCACCATCCAGGAGCTGCAAGGTGACAATTATCGTTGGCCTTATAATCGTAAGCATCTCTCTCATAGGCGGATTTGCAGCGCTCGGCGGCAAGGTTTCTGTGCTCTGGCAGCCCTGGGAGCTGGTCATCATCCTCGGCATCGGCTTCGGCGCTTACGTTGTCGCCAACCCGTTCAAGTCCATCCTTGATACCGCCCGTGCCATAGGAGAAGCCCTGCGTGGCGCAGTTCCCAAAAAGCGCGACTATCTGGATGTCCTGGCGCTTCTCTACGGTTTGATGCGCGAATTGCGGGCCAAGGGCAGAAACGAAGTCGAACCGCATATCGAAGATCCCCGCAGCTCGGCAATTTTCCAGAACTTCCCCGGAATTCTCGACAACCCGCGGCTGACCACATTCATTTGTGACTATTTCCGGCTGATCATCGTCGGGAACGCCAGGGCACACGAAATCGAGGCTTTGGTGGATGAAGAACTACACACCATCCATCGGGATCAGATGAAGCCTTTCGGTGCCCTTTCGGTTCTGGCCGAAGCTCTTCCTGCGATCGGCATCGTCGCCGCCGTTCTCGGTGTTATCAAGGCGATGGGCGCTATCGATCAATCCCCCCAGATTCTCGGTTCCCTGATCGGCGCCGCACTCGTCGGAACATTTATCGGCATTTTCAGTTCATATGCGATCGTCGGACCGCTTGCACAAAAGATCAAATCCGTGCGGGAAAAGCGCCTTCGGCCATACATCGCGGTCAAGCAAACGCTGCTCGCCTTCATGAATGGCGCAGCCCCGCAAATCGCTCTGGAACATGGCCGCAAAACCATCTCCGAGCATGACCGCCCGACCATTGACGAGGTCGAAAGCGAAACAATGAACACAAGCGGTGTTGCCGCCGACAATGTTCAGGAACTTCAAAACCGGGGAGCTGCCTAAGCCATGTTTGAAGCACTTTCCGCCTTCACCGCCGGCACAAGCTCTGAACGGGCCATGATCGCCGACCGCCTTCTGGATGCAGCCGGCATTTCGGTTGACCGCCTCCCGATGCTGCCCGTGGTTTTCGACCGGATGGCGCGCGTCATGGCAGATTCCATGCGGCAAAAATCGGCGTCGCCCTCCTATATCTCCGTGAGTTATGTCGAAAACAGCAGGATAGGCGACGTTCTCGACGACTACGAAGCAAACGCCCTTGTTGCTGTTCTCTATTCGCCCGAATGGGATGCCCGAGTGTTGATCGGCTTCGATCGCGATTTCATCTTCACGCTTGCAGACGTCTTGCTGGGCGCGGACGGAACCGAACCTCCGATTGACGAGGAACGGACATTCTCGAACATCGAGACGAGAATCGCGCGCATCGTCTTCGAAGTCGCAGCCAAGGCCCTGGAAGAATCTTTCGAACCAATTTCGAAAACATCTTTCAAGATTGAACGTATCGAAAGCCGAATGGACTTTGCCATCATCGGCCGGCGCAACAACCCCGCCGTGATCGGACGTTTGTTGCTGCAGGCCATCGGCCGCGGCGGCGAGGTTTTCGTGATCATGCCCCACGCGACCCTGAATCCGTTGCGTCAAAGACTGTCACAGGTCCTGTCGGGCGAGATGACGAACCGGGACCGGCAATGGACACAACACTTCCATCACGAGATCCAGAAGACGGAAGTCAAACTTGAAGCCATTCTGGAAGAGCGGGAACTCACACTGGACGAGATATCGAACCTGCAAGTCGGACAGGTAATTGAGTTACAGGCCACTTCCCGGACACCGGTCACTCTGTCCTGCAACCATCAGCCGGTCTTTACCTGTCAGTTGGGCCAATTGGACGGTTCCTACACACTCCAGATCGAAGACCTGATCCACGAAGAAAAGGATCTGCTTGATGACCTCCGCAATCGTTGACGGCGTTTTGCTACTGGCACTGATTGTCACGACAATCAGGATGATCTCCATGTACCGGGAGCTCAAGCGGCTCGGATCCTATCATGAAGACTACAAGCGGATTTTTGATCAAACCTCTCTCGCTCTCGACGGGATTGAGGTCTCGGTTCAGGAGATCAATGTCCGGAGTTCACAGCTGCTGAATGCTCTCGGGTCCCGTATGGACGATGCCCGGGAACTCATTGCCGAAATCGACACCGTGATGCGTGAGGCAAAGCGGCAACAGGCAATTCTGAAAGCCGAGCTGAAGGAAATTTCGCGGGCCGCAGCACATCTCAGTGTTCCTGAAAGGTTCAATGATCCGGAAGTCCGCCCTGCCCCGAACTCCGGGCACACATTGTCTTCCGGACTTGTGAATACCGCGGAAACGCAAGCTTCCGACCAGCCAGAGACCGCACTTTCTAAAAAGCCGACCCGCATTCACCGGATTGACGAGGCCTCAGGAAGCCCGTTCCGATCGGTTTCATTGAACCACAAGGAAGATCTTTGATGAGTGACAACGAAGATATCGTTATCGACAAGGCCACGGACCAGGGGCAGCACAATGCCAATCCGGCGGCGCAAGCGAATTTCGCCAAGGTAGAGACACAAAACCCGTCAGAGGATGCGCAGCCTGCTTCTGACCTTCTCGGCGACGAACGCAACCTTGACACGATCCTTGGTATCCCCGTTAATATTCAGGTTGTGCTCGGTTCGGCAACAATGCTGGTTTCAAACCTTTTGAAGCTTGGCCGGGGCGCTGTGATTCCGCTCAATCATCGCGTCGGCGAACCGATCGATATCGTCGTGAACGGACGGGTGATCGCACGTGGTGAGGTGGTTGTCGTTGAAGATGACAACTCCCGCTTCGGTGTCTCTCTCACCGAGATCATAAGCCCGCAAAGCGGCCCGATTGACGCATAAGGTTTGGGACACGGGTCATGAGCATATCAGCCTCTATTTCGTCGCCGCCAACACTTCCGGCCAAACCTCTAAAGGGTGTGGAGAAAGTTGCCGCGCTGTTGTTGTGCTTGGGCAAAACAAGCTCAAGCCGGCTGCTCAAGCACTTCGACCAGGAGGAAATTCGCGCCATTACCGTCAGCGCGGCTCAGCTCGGGACCGTGGCGGCTGAAGAACTGGACCGATTGGCTGAAGAGTTTATCGAGCAATTTTCCAGCGGAACCTCGCTTTTCGGTACGGCCAACGAGGTCGAGAAAATGCTGAACGGTGTTTTGCCGGAAGATCAGCTTTCCGACATCATGTCCGATGTCCTGGGCAACTCCAACCGTTCGATCTGGGACCGCCTGGCGACTGTTTCCGAAACGGTTTTCGCCAACTACCTGATGAACGAGCACCCGCAAACGGCGGCGCTTATCCTCACCAAGATCAAGCCCGCGGCTGCAGCCAAGGTGTTGGGTCAGATCAATCCTCCCCTTCGCAATCAGCTGGTCCGCCGGATGCTCACGATCAAGGCGGTCGTACCGGAAATCATGCGTGAGGTCGAAAAGACCATGCATGAGGATTTCATGCTCAATCTTTCCGGGACCCGGGAAGCCGATTCTTACGCTCGCATGGCAGACATCCTGAACAAGATGGACCGGGATCATATGGAAGAGGCGCTCGACAATCTCAACGAGGTGCGGCCGAAGACAGCTGAAATGCTCAAGGGTCTTCTCTTCACGTTCGACGATATCGTCAAGCTCAACCCGCGTACCCGGATGGCGATCTTCGATCAGATCCCGACAGATCAGATCGTTATGGCGCTCAAGGGCACGGACGGCCGGTTCCGGGAAGTCATCCTGTCGTCTCTCACGGCCCGCGCACGCAGGATCTGCGAACACGAACTCAACGCCGGGCAGCCTGCAGCACAACGCGATGTCCTTCAGGCACGCAGCACGATTACAAATCTTGCGCTTGAAATGGCCGGTCGGGGCGAGATCGAATTGAACACGAAACAGGACGAAGGCGCCTACTTCAACTAACAGCAGTTTCCCGGCCGGACTGATGGTCCGGCCGGGAAAACACCGGACCGGGCGCCCAGATGTCAGACGATCAAGATAAAGATTCCAAAACGGAGGAGCCGACCGAGAAAAAGATCCAGGATGCCTTGGAGAAGGGAAACACCCCGACTTCCAAAGAAGCGCCTGTTCTCGCGTCGTTCGTGGCCGTTCTGCTGATCGGAGTTTTCATGATCAGCACAGGCGCATCCCGGCTCAGTTCCAGCTTGATGCACTTGGTCGACAATGCGGGAGGCTTCGTACTTGGCAATGGCGCTGACGCAATTCTTCTTACCCATGTCCTGGCACTCGACGTCGGCCTCTTTCTCGCCCCCATTGTTGTCACCCTGGCCGTGGCCGGGCTCACAGCCGCATTCATGCAAAACAAACCAAGGCTTGTTGCAAATCGCATCAAGCCGGATCTTTCGAAGCTCTCCGTGCTCAAAGGCTGGAAGCGGATTTTCGGAGTACAGGGGCTTGTTGAGTTCCTCAAGGCCCTGTTCAAATTCAGCGCGGTCTCAATTGTCGCGTTCATCCAGTTTCAGTCGAGCGAAGCCGAGCTTATAAGCGCCATGTTCACCGATCCGAGCGCCCTGCCCGAAACCATACTCCAGATTTCGATGAAGCTCGTCGGCGGCGTCTGCATCGTGACAATCGTTCTCGTTGCGGTCGATATCCTGTGGTCCAGAATGCACTGGCGTCAAAACCTGCGCATGACCAAGCAGGAAATCAAGGACGAGCACAAGCAGATGGAAGGCGATCCGATCGTCAAGGCACGCCAGCGGTCACTCGCCCGCGATCGCGCCCGTAACCGGATGATGGCGGCCGTTCCGGACGCAACTCTGATCGTGGCAAATCCGACCCATTTTGCAGTCGCTCTGCGGTACGAAACAGAGAAAACAGCCGCGCCTGTGGTTGTTGCGAAGGGCCAGGACCTCATTGCACTTAAAATCCGGCAAATCGCCGAAGAAAATGGGGTTCCGGTGATCGAAGACCGGGATCTGGCCCGCTCGCTTTATGCAGCGACAGAACTCGACCGCATGATTCCGCCACAGTTTTACCGCGCCGTTGCCGAGATTATCTGTTACGTATACTCGCGAAACTCGAGCAGTACTACATAACTCGATGCCCTAGGGACCGTGCGCATGCAGGATCAGTCGAGCGAGGACGACAGGTCGACCTCCAAAAAACGAAGTTTGAAAGAACAGCAAAAGAAAGCAATCGCGCGCGCTCTGAAAGATGTCATCAACGAACTGAAGCTGATTGATGTCGAAGATCTGATCGCATACATACGTACAGACCATCACGCAAACATATCCGATCTCGTAAAATCCTCATCAGAACTTTATTTCAAACAGGATACGCTGCGGTATGGAATGGCCGCGAGTGTCGATGTGGACTGGGACCGGCCCCCAACTATTTCTCTTGATCTGGAATTCTACCATCACGGCGTATGGATTTACTTCACGCTCATCCTGGCCAATCCGGAAAACGCAATCAACGTGTCCTGCATCGAAATGACCAATTCCACCAAGGATGAGGATGAAACTATCCGCAGGCTGGTCGATGCATTGGAAGATGCCCGAGCACCTTCCGATTCGTGAATTCCACTTGCCGGAAGTGGGCAGCTCCGCTTGCCAGGACGGAATTCCACAATTTTCTGAAGGACCTCCCGGCCCCTTTCAGCACAGTGATGCACATACCTGAAGCCGATGGCAGGCCGAGCTGTTTGACAGCCGTCGTCAGGCCCGCCTCCGGAATCTTCTGTATCGCCCCTCAATGGGTGATCACGACATCCTTGGGGAAGTAGTTGAATTCCTCGACCAACACTTCATGGACAACTTTTTTGCCAAGACGCCGATTTGTTGCATCGCGAAGGTCGACGGTCAGACTATCCAGATCATAGCGGCCGAGATAACTGAAATCCAGAGTTTCGTCCGCGTAGAGCCGGCGGAAGGCTTCGTCAATCAAAAAGGGATGAGGCGGAACTGGCAAGGACCTCAGCGCATCGCCATCAGCGGTAAAAACTAGTTTTGCGACCACATATCCCTGCAATACCCCATCCTTGATCATGGGGACATTGACCGGCTGGACGTTTTCGTAGTCCAGCCCGCCTATCGCATTGGCCGTTTCAGCGGGCTTTTCCTCATTGAGCCAGTTCACGGTGATCAGACCCGACATGATGGTTGCCAGCGGCATCCAGACCCCCAAGGCAATGACCCTAATCATTTACCGGCTCCGGAACGATCTGCTGATAGGTCCCATCGGAATCCTGCTCCAGGATGACTTCCGCGAGCATGTCGGTGATCTCTCCGACCGCACTGAGATGGCGGCTCAGCAGGCTCATATTGTCGTCCAGCGCAAGACGGAGCTGTTTCAAAAGGTCTTCAATGTCCGCATCAAATGCCTCTACAGGGATAGATTGACGCGCCTTTGTCAGGTCCAGCAGGGCCTGACTTTTCCGATGCTCAAATTGTTGAACATCGGTCGCAGGATTGTCTCTCAGCGCGAGTGTTTCGCTCATCACAACATCCAGGGCGCGCCGAATAGCCATAGCCAGGGGCGCTGTCCGATAAGGGCTTTCCGAAGCATCCGGGACCAACTGCAAGTCCATTCCTCCACTCACGCTTGTGCTCCTTTCTGAAGACCTTCAGGCAAGAGTTGGGCTATCCCGACACCACCGCTCGCCGCAATCTGGTTTGCAACCTGCTCCGCCATCATCGACTTCCAGATTTCACCGGACGCACCTTCACCGAATACAGCGGACGCATCGTCAGGCAACATGGTCTCTACAAACTGCTGGAGGATGACAGCCTCGAACTTTTGAGCAGGAGACTGGACGGCTTCAAACCGGGGAGCGGACGGCATCGGTTGTGCCCCTGCCCGGCCCGTAGTGCTGGAAAACACCTCCTGAAAGGTGAAATCCGACGTTCCGCCGGCAGAAGCCAGTTTCAGCAAGTGGCTCTCCGCTTGCCGTGCGGCCATCGGGTCGGCCGCATGAGCGACCTCCATGATCAAATCAGACGGAGGCGAAATCGCCATGAAGTCCACTCCTTGTTTCGCCTTCGGCTCAGAACCGTATCAGGTGGAAGATTACCGGAAAGGCTAAGGGTTCCAGCTTGCGGCAGGCTTACGCGTGCTGCCGCAATTGTATCTCGATAAGGTCCTCGAGATTGCGGTCCTGCGTCTTCCGGTTTTCAATACCGCGCACGTGCTCAAGGCGTTTTTCCATCAAGCGGAGCATTTGGCGTTGGCGCGCAAACTCCCCGGCCATTTTCTCGCGCGCATCACGCAATTCGCTACGCTCATCCAGAATGCGCCTCAGTCTTCCTGCCGCATTCGCAATAAATCTGTCGTGCTGAGCCAAGTCGCCGTTGGACAACGCATCAAGGATGCGCTTTTCGCGTTCGGACAGCTCGTGCGCCTGGGAGTCCAGTTTTTGCATCAACCATGAAGAAAACAGGTAAATCTGTTTTTGCAGGCGCAAGATCCGCTCTATTTCCTGACTATTTCGCGCCATGGCACTACCCTTGCTGCAACCAGACGAAGTAGCCGTCGAGAAACAAGGCGATTGCTTCGCTGGAAATGAGAAATAGAAGATAAAGCCCCCCCGCGATGATAAACGGGATACCGACAAAATAGGCAGGTATCTGGGGCGTTAGCTTGTTCACCAACCCGATCGCCAGATTGATGATTACCGTATAGATCACGAACGGGCTGACCACGCGGAGCGCAAGCAGGAAGGCGTCGGCGAGTTGCTGTGCAAAGCGCTCGACCGCGCCAAGGGTACTGATACCCGCACCAGGCGGAATTGCCGTATAGGATGCCGCCAAACCGCGCAGGACTTCCCAATGCTGATTGGTAATGAAAACCATTGCGGTAGCTGTCAGCGTCAAGAGGTTTGCGATTGGCGGGAGAGCCTCGTTGCTTTCGACCGCAGCACCCGGCAGATTCGACAATCCGATCGCCATTGAGACCAATGTTGCAAGTGTCTCCAGCGCTGCTAGGAAACTGCGGCCAAGCAGACCGATCAGAAGACCGACCACCACCTCGTTTATGATGAGCTGAAACACAGTCCCGAGCTTTTCATCCGGCAAGGCCCGTTGCATCTCCGGAACGAGCGCCGGCGACAAGGCGAGAGTCACCCCGAGGGCAACAAACAGGCGGATGCGCGCCGGCACCCGCGTCGTGCCAAAGCCCGGGATAATCATCAAGCACCCGGCTATCCGGCAAAACAGCAGGAAAACGGACAAGATGATGGTCGACCCCGTTTCCGCCAGAAACAGGCTTCCCGGGTTCACGACACGCTGCCCAAAGCGTTGATTTCGGTACCGCGGGCGATCTCGAGATGCGACAGCACGGGCAAGTTCGGGAACATGCGTTCGACAATCATCCGGACATATGCGCGCGCATCGGGGGCTGCCACAATGGCAAACCGTTTCCCGCCACGCATGTGTTTCTTGACCGCATCCGACACTTCCTTGCCGAATTCCTCAACCAGTTGCGGCTCGATATCGAACTCGATGACATCTCCCTTCGCGTCCCGTTTCAAACTTTGATGGAACGCCAGGTCCCACCGGTTGCCAAGCCTCAGGACATTGAGAGGCCCACCTTCCGAAAGGTCGCCGCAAATCTGCTGCGCAATGCGCATGCGGACATGCTCCGCAACCTGCTCCGAACGGCGGACATGCGGGACGATTTCAGCGATCGCCTCAAGGATCAGATGAAGGTTTCTAATCGACACCCGCTCGGACAACAGCAGTTTCAAAACAGCCTGCAGGCCGGAATAGGACGTGTGCGCCGGACAAATGTCGTCCAGAAGCTTCTTGTATTCCGGGTCCAGACGGTCAAACAGGTTGCGCATGTCCTTGTAGGATAGCAGCTGCGGCAGGTTGTTCCGGATCACTTCGCTCAGATGCGTCAGGATCACCGTCTCGTTTTCTGCCGGTATCAGCCCTTCCCGCTTCAAGTCTTCCTTGTAGGCCATCGGCACCCAGAAGGCCGGCATTCCAAACGCCGGTTCCTTGGTCTCGTCAGCCGGAAAAGGCAGTTTTTCTTCGGTATTCGGGATCACCAGCAACTCGCCGATCCGGATCTGATACAAGGCGACAATCGTGCCATGTATCTTGATCTGATAGGATTTCGGTTCGATCATCAAGCTGTCGGTGACCTTGATCTCCGGCACGACAAAGCCGAATTGCTCAGCGAATTTCCGGCGCATTTTCGCAACCCGGCGAGACAACTCGCCCTGATTCATCATCAGCCGGGTGGACAGCTGTTTCCCGAGAACCAATTCGATTTCGGCAGTCTTGAGGCTTTCCTTGACCGAATCTTTCTTTTCGGCCTGGGCGATCGCCTTTTGCTCCTCGACCTTGGCGTCTTCCACACGCTTTTTGGCCGCGATGCGTTTTGGAATGATGTATCCCACGAACCCGAGCACCGCAGCCAGCAGCGCAAACGGCAGCAGCGGGAGCCCCGGCATGATCGCGAAAATACCCATCAAAATTGCGGCGACAAACAAGGCCCGCGGATAACCGCTCAACTGCCCCAGGACGGCCTTGTCAGCCGATCCGCGCGTTCCGCCTTTCGAGACAAGCAGACCGGCCGCCAGCGAAACGATCAGGGCAGGAATCTGGGAAACCAGACCATCACCGACCGACAGTTTCGTAAAGATATCAGCAGCATCGGCAGCAGACATGTCGTGCCGGGTCACGCCGATAATGATACCGCCAAGGATATTGACCGCGGTGATAATCAGACCGGCAATCGCATCGCCGCGCACGAATTTCGAGGCGCCATCCATTGCCCCGAAGAACGAGCTTTCCTCTTCAAGCTCGGCCCTCCGGCGCTGAGCTTCCTTTTCATTGATCAAGCCGGCATTAAGGTCCGCGTCGATCGCCATTTGCTTGCCCGGAATGGCATCAAGCGTAAAGCGCGCACCGACTTCTGCAATCCGGGTCGCGCCTTTGGTAATCACAAGAAAATTCACGGTCACGAGGATCGCAAAGACAATCAGGCCGATGACAAAGTCACCACTCATCACAAACTGGGAAAACCCGTTGATGATATAGCCGGCCGCATTCAACCCCTCATTCCCGTTGGCGAGAATGACACGCGTCGTGGCGATGTTGAGCGACAGCCGGAGCATGGTCGCAATCAGGAGGATCGTCGGGAAGGATGAAAAATCCAGCGGTTTCTGGATCCACAAGGCAACCATCAGGATCAGGACCGACAAGGCAATCGACAACGCCAATCCCATATCGATCAGGAATGGCGGGATCGGCAAGAACAAGACCGCCAGTATCAAAACGATGCCGACGGCAAATCCGATATCACGGCGGCTTTCAGGGCTGTCGGAACTGGAGACGGGTGCAAGAACGTCGGTCATGCCTACTCTCGATGAGGATCTGGTTGACCTTAAATTCGCTCTTGAAGCTTGTCCGAGGATGGAGCAAAGCGGCCCGCGCTGATTTAACAGGCCGCCAGAGCTTTAGAAGCCGTTTTCGATCCGGCCATAAATCAGGGTCGTCAAGACCTGCATCTGGCTGCCGATAAACGGGCCACCCACAATGATCATGATCAGGATCGCCGCAATCTTGGGAATGAAGGTCAGCGTCATCTCCTGCACCTGCGTCAGCGCCTGCAGGAGAGCAATGGCGATCCCGACAACCATCGCCGGGACGATTGCCGGCGCGGAGGCGATGAGGATCGTCCACATCGCCGACCGCACCAGATCAAGTGCATCAACTTCATTCATGGTCAGGAGATTTTAACGCCTGGGGCCAGCAATATCCCCTGCCCGCTGTCGAGTTCGAGCAATGTCCCGTCGCTATAGACTTCAACAGACGTAACGACGCCTGTGGTGCCGTTCTGATCGGTCACCGTGCGCCCGATCAGATCATCCACCTGACCGAACGCCATGTTGGCCAGAAGGGATTCGAGTTTCGCGTTGGTTTCAATTGCCTGCTCGACCTGCGAAAAACTGGCCAGCTGGGACAGCTGCTCGGTGGCATCCACCGGATCAGTTGGGTCCTGATTCTGCATTTGCGCCATCATCAAATTCAGAAAGGCGTCGTAATCCATTGTCAGGCTGTCCCGGGCCGCATCTGCCTTGGAACCGGTATAGGTACTGTCAACGTTCACCGCAGTGGCTGTCGGAACTTCCATGCTCATGAGCTGTACTCCACTTATCCCACCGCCGCTTGCGGTTCACTGGTTTCACTTGCTTGCGCCGCTTGGCCGCCGCTTTTCTTCGGACGAAACATCAAGGCTTCTTCAATCGGGTAAAGACTTCGAATGACCTTCATCGCCTCGAACCACTTTCCCGATGCGGCAAGATTGTCGACCACCTCAAGACGCTCAAGAACATTGGGGTTCGAAAAGGCCTGACGAACCGATCCCATGACGGATTCAAACAGCCCGTTCACGTTTTTTGCCGAAGCCGGGTCCATAATCATCGTCTGCAAAATGAAATAGACCTGACGCAATGGTGTCGTGGCATCCTCTGCCTGCAAAATATGCCCTTCAAGAAGGAACACCGCATCATTCATGAGTTCGATGTTCGTCTTCCGGTCAGCACGCAAGACCGCACCATTTATGAAAAGCCGCTCACCTGCTTTGAGCCCGATCTTCATGCGATCTTCCCGCTCAGGCTGTCGCGGATGATCTCATTGATATCGATGATGCCATCAAAGCTCTCTACTTCGCCCTGCCTCAACCTCTCTGCCTCCTTGAGCACCCAAATCCCGATGGAAATCAATTCGGCACGGGTGTTCTCCGGGAGAGCATTCTCCTCGCCTGCAAGATTTTCCAGAAAATAGGCCCATAAACGCCGGGTATAAAACAGCGCATCCGCCGCTTCCGGTGAATTGGCACCGCTCGCCCTTGCCATTTCAAGTTTTGAAATGACTATGTTCAGCGCTTCTGCTTCATTTTGCCGATCATTCGCGCCGAACTCTTCAGCGGTTTCGGCATAGGATTGACTATACATTTGTCCTCACGAAGAGCTGATGCGTTTTACAGGAAATTCATGATGCTGAGCTGCTGGATCCGGGCGCTGATGGAGTAAGACACTTCCAACTGGGTAATTGCCGAATTCAGCCGAACAGCGGTTTCTTCCTTGTTGACGTTTTCAAGGCCGTTGATCCGCTCGTTCAGCAGATTGGTCTGAATGTCCAGCCGTTCGCTTGCCAAGGTCACACGCTCCTGGGATACGCCAAGCTTTCCCTGAAGGTCAGCCAAATCGCTTGTGATCCCGCCCAGCATCTCGGAAGCCTTGTCGACGACGACCTTGTAGGTCTCGTGATCTAGTTGCTCGTTACCCAGCTCACTGAGCATGGTGTAAACGGCTGCCAGGTCGCGAAACACCTGTTCATTCGCACTTACGGACGTGGACACGTCTTCGCGTGTGGAAATGCGGGTTGAAACGGTTTCATCGGTAGCGCTTGACCAATCCGCCTCCCAGTCCGGCGACGCAAACAACGCATCGAAGGTCCCGCCATTCAGGAAGGTATCCATGTCAGTTGCCGAGATGTTCGCAACGGCGGGATCATCTTGATCCGTCACACCGAAGAAGGTCGAAAAAGCGGTGTCCAACGATGCTTTATTCGGCGAACCGGCTTCGTATGGGGTCAGGGGCGGCTGATCTGTATTCTGACCGGCAAACAGATAGGATCCATTGAGCTGTGTGTTCAAACGCGACACCAGAAGCTCGAGGCTCGCCTCGGCCTCGGCGAGAACACTCCCGGCAGATCCGTTGACATCGCGTACGGCGAGAAGGGTCCCTTGCAAATTCTCCGCACTTGACCTGACATCGGTCAGCGCAGCCTGCTCGATGTCCAGCCGGGCCTTGGCCAGCGCATTGGTATCGACTATCGCGTTCAGGAAATTGAACTCGCTGCGCAGTGATACGGTTTCACCGGTTCGCCCCCCCAGATCGAGACCTACATCCGCCTTCCGCCCGGATGCCAGCTCAAACTGAAGCTTGTTGACCGTCGCTGTCTGCGACATGATCTGGGACCGCGCAGTGTTTGAGAGCGTCAGCGTGGAAATAAAGGATGTCTTCATCTTTGATTACCTCGTTGCGGCCATGAGATCGTTGAGCATTGCGTCAACCGCTGTAATCAGCTTTGCCGCAGCGCCATATGCCCGCTCAATGTCCAGGAGCAGGGTCATCTCTTCATCGATGTTCACACCGGTTGTGTTGGAAAGGGTTTCTGCTGTCCGGGTAACGACAATCGCCTGAACCTCAAGGTCACTGGTGGTGCTTTTGCGCAAGGATTCCAGCCAACTGACGGACGAGGCCCCGAACCCGGTCAGACTGTCGGTCGGATCCAGACCCACCGAACCATCAAACACCCGCTGGGCGTCCATTTCGGTCAAGAGACCATTGAGGCGATCATTGAACCCACCAAGATTGGATGGGTTGTAGTCATAGCTTGCACCTGCAATACCGCCATTGCGCAGAAGATCCAAGCTCCCGCCCTGGTCCGGGTCAACCGCTGTACTTACTGAAATTTCTGAAGCCAAACCCACCACATGTGTGCTGGCAGCAGGCACGGCCGGACCGCCCGTGTAAGTGAAAATCCCGGTCTGGTCGGCGCCGGTCCCGACCTGATCACTCTCGGCAAATGCTTCGATCAACCCGCGCGCCATCTCATCCAGCTGGCTTTGATAGGTCACAGAGTGGTCGTCCCGGATCTGAACCAGACCATGTATCCGGCCCGAAGATATCGGCATCACGGCCCCCGGCCCTGCCACCGGGATCCCGTCAACGAAAATTGCGTTTCCGATTGTGCCCGCTGAATAGGTCGAAGTGGGTGCGAATTCGACCACCCGGGCCGATGTTTCAAACAGCGTCACGCCGCTGTCTGTGTAGACGACAATATCCCCATTGGAACGATCAAGTGTCTTGATACCGATCTCTTCCGAAAGGGCCAACAACACCTGATCCCGGCTGTCGAGCGCATCGGTGACATCCGCACCGGACTGGGACCCTTTGACGATCGTATCATTCAACCCTTCAAGTTGCCCGAGCAACTTGTTGATTTCAGACACACTCAGATCGATATCACGATCGGCATCTGCACGGACTTCCTGAACAACGCTGGACGCATCATTCAGGGACCGTGCCATATCCTGGGCAGAGCGCAGGAAATCAGCTGCGAGGATCGTATTGTTGGGTTCGGCCGAATAGGTCTGGATCGACTGTTTGAGCAATCCCATTTGAGCGACGGGAGACATCTCCAGCGCCGTGTCACCGATCGTGTCGGCCATGCGCGTCAGCCCATCCAGAACGGATTCCTGCGACGTTCCTATGGCCGTCGACGACCTCAACGAACCGTAAAGCGCGCTGTCCGTCATGCGCGCAATTCCGTCGATCCGGACACCGCCGGATTGTCCGTAGCCGTTCACCTGGGTACTGAGCGAAACCGATTTACGAGAATACCCGGCTTGCTGTGCCCCCGCGATGTTGCGGGAAATCGTGGAGGTTTCCAGTTGCCGCGCAGAAAGAGCGGACTGCGCAACCTGAAGCGCAACGGAAAGGCTCATGATTCTTTTCTCACCTTATTGGGCATGGCCGCCATCAACGCACCAGATTCACCAGTTCCTGCAGCAGGTCGGACCCGGCCTTGAAGGACTTGGAGTTGGCGGTGTAGGTTCGCTGCGATTCGATCATCGCTGTCAGCTCGGTCGCCAGATCCACGTTGGAACTTTCAAGCTGCCCGACACCGAGGCTGCCGAGACCCGCATCCCCCGGGAACCCCACACGCACATCACCGGAATCGGTGGTGACTTCGAAAGTGTTGCCCGAGGCAGGGCGCAACCGGTCGGGGCTTGCGACATCGGCAAGCGGAATCTTGTAAATCGCCTTGCGGGCGCCGTTTTCATAGACGGCATAAAGCGTACCGTCCGTATCGAATTCGACGTTTTCGACAGAGCTTGGCGCATTGCCGTTTGCAGCCACTTCAGTCGGTTCAAAGCCTGCCGCAAGATATGTTGACCCGCTTAGGTCAATATCAAATGTTGAACCGTTTTCTACTGTTACGTTGACGCTGTCAGGACTACCGGCTGCTAGCTCACCGGTCGCGGTATCAAATACCAGCGTCGCGGTCGGCGCACCGGTAACATCACCTGTTACCGTGACATCCCAATCCACGGTTGCCGGCATCGGCGTGACATTTGTAGCCGTCTGCTTTGTATAGGTGATGTCCAGCTTCTTCTCGTTGCCGAGATTGTCATAAACCACCAGAGACGTCTGCACACTGTCGCCGATTGCCAGATTTTCGTCGTCGGGGATATTCGCCCAGAATGTCGCAGCGTCGGTTGCCGTCGCCTCAAGCTTGTTCTGTGACACATTGACGTCTTCGAGCCCGCCAAGACCATTGGCAACGAGATTCGGCGTTGTGCCATTTGCAATCGGATAGCCCTGCAAACGATAACCGGCGGTGTTGACGAGGTAACCCTCTCCTGTGGGAACAAAGGCACCGGCCCGGGTCAATGTCGCTGTTCCGGCAGAATCGGCCACAACGAAAAACCCGTTGCCCTGAACAGCAAGATCGAGGCTTGAGGTCGTATAGCTCGTTGGCCCCTGATCCGAGATTGCATAACGGGTGTGAGCCTCAACGCCGCCGGAGTTGTACCCTCCCTTGCCCTGTGAGAGCACCATCGAGCTGAACTCGGATTCTGCCCGCTTGTAACCGGTGGTAGCGGAATTGGCGATATTGTCGGCGACTGTGCCGAGTTTGCTTGCCTGTGCGTTCATTCCTGATACGCCAGTGCGCATTACGCCGAAAAGACCCATGGACCGTCTCCAGTTGCCAAACCTTATTGGAGACCATTCAATCGGACCTATCTTGCGCGAGGCTGTTGCCAGGGCCGGATGGCAATTTCGCTTGGAGCATGTCTCCTGATCTGACCGCGTACCGCTCCTTTTCCGAATGTTGGGTTGCTCTATCTGACCGGTAGACCACCGGGCCAGGGAAGGAACGCCATGAACCGCATCATTCGAACGACAGCGCTGTTGCCAGTCACAACCATCCTGCTGTCTGTCCTGCCAGCCAAGACCGCAGACAGTCTCGAACAGGTGGAGCACCGTGTCATTGCAAAGGATGAAAGCATCGAAATCCGTCAGTATGGCCCTGTGACGGCGGCTGAGGTTACGCTCAAGGGAACACGTTCCGAGACGTCGCGTCAGGCGTTCAACATTCTTTTCAAATACATCTCCGGAGCGAACAAGGCGAATACCAAAATCGCAATGACCGCGCCTGTCAGTCAGGCCCCGGTTGAAATCCCGATGACTGCAACGGTAACCCAGGCGGCGCGCGGCGACGATGAATGGAGCATCGCCTTTTACCTGCCTGCCCAATACACAGCCAAAACGGCTCCGCAACCCGATAATCCGGAGATCTCAATCGTTACCAAACCGGCTCAGCGCATCGCGGCCATCTCGTTTTCCGGGCGGTGGACGAACGCAAATTTCGAAAGTCATGCACGCAAACTGGAGGCCTATTTGAAGGAGAAGTCATACAAACCTTCCGGCCCCGCCGTTTACGCCTATTTCAATGCACCTTTTATGCCGCCGCCCTTCCGCCATAACGAGGTGCAGATACCCATTGCCCAATAGAATTGCATAGCCAACAGCCAAAACCCGAAGGAAAGGGCATTGAAAGTGGCGAGGTGCCAGCGCTCTATTTGCAGAATGCGCGTGCGTTGCCGGTCCACTTGCCAAAACCGCTTGCGACCATGTTTTCAATCACCTTGCAGACATACCGTTTTTGGGCAGGGTCATTGTCCGGCCCGGCATGATAACGGGCGACAGCCATCGTCCAGGATCCATGGCTGGACCTCAATTGCTTCAGGAAACGGGCTGCATATTGGACATTGGCACGCGGCTGAAACATCTGAGACACGGACACAAACTCGGACCCATGGTAGTGGTGGTTGATCTGCATGCAGCCAATGTCGATCAGTTTCCTCCCCTCCTTCCGTGCAGTCTCGAATTCCCTGATCGCGGCACGCTTGTTTGCAGCAAATACAGGCCTGCCTTCTATGTTGAGTGCATAAGGATGGAGCGAATTCCGGCGGCCGGTTTCGGTCAACCCGACCGCATAGAGAACACCCAAAGGCACGCCATATTGAGCGGCCGCAGCGGTCATTTCACCTTCGCAGATGTTGGCGGCCTGGGCTCGCGTTCCAAGACTACCAAGCACACCCAGAATGCTAAAGATACAGATCGCCACCGCGGTGCGTATCGCTTTCGCCGGCATCCCGTTCGCTCCGTTGAAAGTCGTCTCCCGGCTCCAGCTCAAACACATCCTGCCCCCCATTGCCTGCCCGGCCTTCGCCACCCGGTTGACCGCCATTGGCCAAATGCTGTCCCTGTGTTTGGGCATCCATTTGTCCAGATTGTGCGTTCTGCGACGAAGAGGCAGGATGAATTTGAGTGAGCGGCCGATCATCTGCTGCCTGAATCGCAATCATGTCCGGCTTGTAGCCGGTTGCGCGCAACATCTGGTCGAGCAGCTGGCGATCGCTTTTCAGAAGCTCTACGGTTTGCGGATTGCTCGCTTTCAGTGTGACTTCTACCTGATCACCAATCATCTTGAGGGACACTTTGACGGTGCCGAGCTCGATTGGCTTCAGCTGGATTTCGAGCGTCTTCAGGACCGGTCCTTCGGACTTTATTGAAAAGGCGGAGGAAGCCTGACGCATTTCCGCCGCCTGCTCTTTCAGGACTGTTGTCAGTGCGTCACCGATCTGCTGAATGGGCGACAGGCGCAAGGTTGGCGCAAAATGGGTTTCCTGCTTCAGAACCGTGATCGTACCGATATCAACGGCAAGCTTTCCCGCAACTCCGCTTTTTGCTTTTGTACCATCTCCGGCGGTTTCAGGCTCAACTGCGAATTTTGCGAAAAGGCCGGTCTTGCCATCGCGTCCTGCCGCCGCAGCCTCGGCTTGGGATAGTAATTGTTGGGCCTGGGGCAAGCCTGCTGCCGCCTGCCCGTTTGCGGATACGCCTTGCCCATGGATGGTTTTTACCGGTGCGCCATTCCCCGGCATGACGGCCCCGGCCAAACGCTCCAGGGCTTGCTCCAGCGTTCCCTGCACGCTGTTGCCACCAGAACCATTCAGAAGCGAGAGAACCGTCTCCTCTCCTTCTTTCAGCTTCGCACCTTGCGCAGCACTGATAGTGCTATCCTTGGCCTGTCCCGCCGATTCGGACCCGGACGCCTCAGCATTGCCATCGCCCCCAGCGGAAGTCTTTATGCCCTCACGGGGCTTTCCCATGCCCTTTACCAGATCCTTGAACGCATTTTCCTGATCCGGTGACGCCGCATTGCCGGCGTCGCCCGACCTCTGCCCTCCGGCTGACGGCTTGGCTGCGGTCTTGAGCGACTGCAGGAAGGCTGGAGTACTCATCGCCATGTCAGTTGCTCCCCATCCGTTCCATCAATGCCCCGGACGAACGCAATATGGTTGCCGCATCACTCATGACCGGTGTCACCCAGTTGGGATCCCTGGGGTCATCCATCCGCAGATAGATCGAAAAATCGCCGATGACATTCTCCGGCGGATCCGGGAAATGCCGTATATTGTTCACGACGGAATAGACCATCTCCAACAGCTTCTTTTCGCTTTCTGTCAGCTTCTTCTGATCGATGGACCACAGCAAATCGCGGGTCTTCTTGATGTTTTCGACGTCAATCAGGGCGCCCGCCCGATAGAGTTTGAACACCTCCGCCTCATGGGTTTCCGCTATGGCAAGCGGCATACCTCTCGCGGTCGCTTTTTCGACGATCGAGAGGTTGCCACTCAGCAAAGCCGACCGGGCCAGTCTGAGATAGAGATTGCGCTGGGTATCGCGGTCAAATTCGGAAATCAGGCTTTCGATGATGACGAAGCGCTCCGGATTCTGCCCGAAACCGAGTGTATCGATTGCATGGGCAAACCGGCGGCGAAAATCACTGGCATAGAGGGATTTGCCGTAACGGCGCAGATACCGCATGGAGAGCATGTTGAACCGTTCGACATCGCCAAGCGACGCAGACACAAACACCTCGCGCCGGAGTGCCGCTTCCTCCACCAGGGAGCCCGGCATCAGCAAGCGGGCTGTCGACAGAAGTTTGAGTGCCGCAGGCGGATCGGTCTGCAGGATCACCGCGGCCTTGATCACGGCCACATGACCACCGAGGCTTGGCGGCAAATCGATCGGATCAATGTCCTTCAGGTTGTCGAGAACCTGTTGCTCCCTGCCCTCGACATACGCCAGAGCCGCCTTCGTCAGACGCTGGTCGATGTTCGGCGCCGGTTCAAGCACCATCAACATCCGCATGACTTTCGGGTGACCGCCGCTCAGGAGATGGATGACGGCAGCCCGTGCGTTGCGCGGTTCCTGCCACCACTCCTTCGGCATCAGCAGGAATTCTTCATCCATCGTAAGCAGAAGCGCTCTTTGTGCGGCTAGCGCGTGCGTGTTTCCCTGAGCCACTTCCGCCTGAAGCGACTGAAGGGTTCGCACCATCTCGTAGGGCTGTTTCTCCGGCAGAACCTGTGCACTTACAGGCAACTGCAATGCCACAAACGAAACTCCCAAAGCGATCGCACGGAACAGGATCCGCATCATGAATTGCGCTGTCATTGTTCTGGCTCCAGAAGCAGGATCTCGACGCGCCGGTTTACAGCCCCGTTCGGGTTCCCGGCATCCTTCAGCTCCCGATCGGCATAGCCTTCCACCCTGCCGAACCGGCCCTGCTCAACTCCGCCACGGGTCAACATGTAGAGCGCCATGTGCGCACGCGCCGTCGACAGTTTCCAGTTGTCATAAGTCCTGGAACGGAATGGGCGCGCGTCGGTGTGCCCCTTGATGATGATCTGACCCGGCTTTTCGGCAAGAATCTTGCCGAGTTTTTCAAGCAGCGCAACAAGCTCCGCACGCGGCTCCGCCGACCCGATCGCGAACATCTCAAAGCTTTGGTCATCCGTCAGGCTTAGCAGTACGCCTTGAGCCGTTTGCCGCACGTTGACACGCGCAGCGGTCTGTTCAAGGGAAGTTCCCTTTGCGGCTGCGAGTTCCGTCTCGATCTGCCGGACAGTTGTGTTGTCGTTGCCGGCAGTTTCCGGAACCTCGCCGTTTTGCGGCATTTCCCGAGCGGCCTGTTGCTGTGTCACATCGCCGCCGTGGCCCGCCGGCTGAGCACTACCGGCACTGCCGTCTTGGGCCGTTTCAGACGCTTCGCCCGGGGTCCCGGCCATCTCCGCGTTTTCGGCTGCCTCCGTTTTGGATGAACCGTCCTGACCGTTCTCCTGAGCAGCCCGCACCAGACCGTCCGCCGTTTGGCTTTCACCGATACCGCCGGACGCAAGATCCGTGTCGATTTCAATGTTTCGGGTCTGCTGGAGCGGCTCGACGCGGTTGGCTTCCTCTATCCCCCGATTGGGTACAAACTGCCAGTAAAGCGGGTCAAACGGATCCCGGTAAGCTTCTCCGCCTTTTGCACCCGCTTCCTTGTCGAGGCCCGAGCCAATTGCGCTCTGGCCCATTTCATCCGCATCGCGCATATGCGCCTTTTGCGCCAACCGGTCGAGCACGGCATAGGGATCGATGAAAATCTGGGTTTCGGAATGGACTTGCGTGAACTGGCCCGTCCGGTCTTCGCCACCGCCGCCACCGGTAGCCGGATCGGTGGCAACCTTCAGGTTGCCCATCGCATCCGGCCTGTCACCTTCGCGCACCGGAGGTGCAAGATCGCCAACCTGCTGACCGCTGCCCGCTTCATTGGTCGGTCCATTGATGCTCGGATCGTTCAGACCCTTCTGGTTGGGGGCCGTGGAGGCAAGTTTGACCGGGTTGAAATACTGGGCAACACCGCGTCTGACGCTGTCATCGGTCACGTTGATCAACCACATGACAAGGAAAAACGCCATCATCGCGGTCATAAAGTCGGCGTAGGCGATCTTCCAGACGCCATGCGGATGCTCGTCGTGCTCCCAGGCGTTCTTCCGGCGGACAACGACAACATCACCGGCAAGAGGTTCTTGCATGACTTTCAGCCCTCACGCACCTGGCGCACTTGCGCCATCCAATCGTTAAAACGCGTTTCAATCCGCGTATCGGAAATCTTGACCTGAAGCTCGGGAGTATCCGCTTCCTGCAGCCTGACCCTGCCCGCCAATGCCCCCAAGGCGTCCTTGAGCGAACCCAGAAAGACAGCAGGTCCCGAAATCTCCAGCACCCCGTCTTCTTCATCTTCCAGAAGGCTTTTGACGGTTTCGGAAAACGAAACGACCATGCGCTGACGCACCCCGTCTTCGACGACTTCCGAAAGCACCGCTGCCGCCGACTCAGCCAGCCTGGATTCCAGTGCCTGGACCGCTTCGCGGACCTGACCAGCCAACTGAACGGCCTGCTCGTTCATCAGCGTGTTGCGGAGCGCGGCACTTTCGGCCTCATAATCTGCCGCCCGTTTTTCTGCCGCCACCCTTTCACGCTCGGCAGCCGCAGCTTCAGCGTCGGTTACACCACGTTGATAGGCGTCTGCGAGTTGCTCCTCGACAGAAGGAGCCTCCTCTTCGGAAACCTCCTCCAGGACGATCGGAACCAGCTGCTCCTGTTTGGTGTCAAAATCCTGGAGTTGCGGATGATGAAGCCGCCTGAGATGAGATGCGACCGGGCTCGTCATCAGGCATTTTCCCCTTCATAGAGCCACTGCTTCAGGATAGCGGCCGACTGTTCCTCGTTCAGTTCCAGAAGGGATTCGAGTTTGCGTACAGGCGACTCGTTGAACTTGCTCGTGAGCTCCTTGATCATGTCCTCGTGATTGGCGGCCATCAGCATGTTCGTCGTGCTGAAGGAGGCCTCCGGATGCTCGGCGGCTTCGGCAATCATCTCCATATTGCCTGTCTCGACTTCCGCCGTCTGAACCTGCGGGACCAGCGCCTGAATTGCCGGCCGCAGCCCGAACCAGACCACGAGCCCTGCGACCGCCAGAATGGCGGCTGCATTGATCAGGTTGCCGGACTGGCGCAGGAAGTATTCCGAGATCGTGAGTGGCGGGATCGGCTGCATGTTGCGGCCACCATCGATAAAGTCGAGCACCGAAACCTTGACCGTATCGCCACGCGCCACGTTCACCCCGGCCGAAGACGCGACGAGTTCGCTGATTTCCGTCAACTGGTTTTCGACCTGAAGGTCGGTCGGCTGCCCGCCAAGGGAATCGAACAGCCTTGACCGATCAACCAGAATCGCAATCGACAGGCGCTCGACCTTGTATCCGTCCTGAGACGTTTCAATGCGCTTGGACGAGATTTCGTAGTTGACGGTTTCTTCACGCCGCTCGTTCTCCTCGCTGGAACGCTCGCCATTGTCGGCATTGACCTCTTCTTCGGGGAGGTTCTGCTCCACGGTGGTCGGCGCCTGCAGACTGGAATTCTGGGCGTTCTCGTTTTCGCGGACCGTTCTGACCGACCGCTCGATCCGGGAATCCGGATCATAGATCGTTTCCGCGATCCGCTTGCGGTCGGTGTTCAGATCCGCAGCCACACTTACCTGAAAGTTCTGCAGCCCAAGATAAGGCGTCAGTGTCTTTCGGATATTCTCCTGGATCCGGTTGCTGACAATCGACTCAAGATTGGCGAGCTGCCCTGCCCCGGCCTTTGACGGATCGTCACCGGCCGCCAGCACCCCGCCTGTGGTGTCAAGCACAGTCACCTTGTCCGCAGTCATCCCCGGCACACCGGCCGCAACCAGATGCCGGATCGCTTCCGCCGTTCGCACATCGTCGGGCGAATCCGACCGGATGACAACGGAAGCAGACGGCGGCTGCTGGTCACGCCGGAAGGACCCCTTTTCAGGCAAAACGATATGAACGCGCGCGGCCCGCACCCCTTGCATCAACTGAATGGTCCGCCCGAGTTCACCCTCGAGCGCACGGACCCTTGTGACCTCCTGCATGAAGGACGTCAGACCCAGCGATCCGAGTTCGTCAAAAAGCTCATATCCTGCATCAGCGCCACGCGGCAAACCGCGCTCGGCCAGCAGCATCCGCGCCTTTGCGGCTGCGGCATGGTTGACCATGACGGCCGTACCATCGGAACTGATGTCGTAGGACAGACCGGCATCCTGCAGCGCCGCGCCAATGCGGGTCACGTCCTCGGCATCCAGACCGGTATAAAGGACCGTTTGTTCCGGACGGCTCAGATAGTAGGCGCCGAGGCCGACGGTCAGGATCGTCGCAAGTCCGATAAAGGCCAAGGCAATCAGGCGCTTGACCCCAAGTTCCATCAGGTTCGCCCAAATTTTCTCAGCTTGTTCGCGGCCAGGCATGTAACACCCCTTGAAGAGCAGAAATCGTCGAGGCTCACTATCGGGACCTCAGCTTGCGCGAGGGTTGCGCATGAAAAAAGCCGCGCTCCGAAGAGCGCGGCTTCCATCCTTCTGAAAAACCAGAGGAATTAACGGAACAGCGACAGGATGTTGGACGCACCCTGGTTGGCGATCGACAGAGCCTGGATGCCGAGCTGCTGCTGGGTCTGAAGCGCCTGCAGACGGGTTGATTCAGCATTCATGTCCGCATCAACCAGCTGACCGATGCCGCGAGAGATTGAATCCATCAGAGCCTGGGTAAACGTTGCCTGAGCATCAATCCGGGACTTGGTCGAACCAAGGTTCGTCGCCGCATCCGTCATATCGGACAAGGTATCATCCACCAACTGGCTGACGGCGGCCAGAACCGCCTTGTCGTTGTCCGTAACATCCAGACCCGAAATGTCCATTTCGAGGAAGGAGAACTCTTGCAGAGTCGTACCGCTCATTACGGAGCCCAGAGAACCGTCTCTCAGAAACTGCAGGTTCGCCAAATCGGCGGTCGCTGTGGTTGTACCATTCAGCTCATGCAATTTTGCATTAGCCAAAGTCTGCAAATCGGCGGACACATCCCTAGTAAGAATACCGATGTTGGTACCCGTCCCGGTCAGGCTGGCGGCATCGACCAGGATTGAGTTCTCGGTTTCAACCTCAATCTTTTGAACAGCA
This sequence comes from Roseibium sp. RKSG952, assembly GCF_009711355.1. Classification (NCBI taxonomy): domain Bacteria; kingdom Pseudomonadati; phylum Pseudomonadota; class Alphaproteobacteria; order Hyphomicrobiales; family Stappiaceae; genus Roseibium; species Roseibium sp. RKSG952. Next base: position 56,005 of record NZ_SMMF01000915.1, read on the forward strand.
ACATTACCGGAAGTGTCACGGGTAAAGCCACCGACAACATCCTTGACAGTGTTGTTGGAAGCATCATCCGTGTTCTGGGCAACCCAGTTCACGCCATTGAAGCTTGAGGATTCCGCATTGGTCCGAAGCTGCTCCTGCGTCAGCGTCATTTCCTTTTGCAGGTCGCTTTTGTCCAGTGTACCCTCTGACGCTGCCGTTACCAGCTTCTTAATGCTATTCACCTGACTGATAGAATTGTTCATTGCAGTGAACGCGGTATCAACAGTCGCGGCACCAAGGCCAAGAGCATCCTGCACAGCCGAAAGAGCTTCATTGTCAGAGCGCATGGTTGTCGCAATCGACCAGTAAGCAGCACCATCGGAAGCATCGTTGATGCGCAGACCCGTGGAAATGCGGTTCTGGGTCGTTTCAAGGTTCTTGTTGGTCAAGGTCAATGTCTGCAGAGCAGTCATTGCAGAGCTGTTTGTAAGCAAGCTAGACATTATATGTCCCTTTCAAATCCAAAGTGATATTGACGGTGGGACATTCCGGAATTTCACCGGAACGGCAGGGCAGCATCATGCTTTTGAGCCATAGAGGTGGGGGCTCAACCCGCCGTGTAATCTGCAAGTTATACGAACCACCTTGCCCGAAACTTGCACGTTAGAGATACGACCCAGTTTTCCCGATGTCCAGTACATTGATAATAGATACATCTGAATTCAATGGCAGCAGGAGCTTACAATAATCGGCTAACGCGTGACCTGCCCCGATTTTCAGGGCCACTC
>NZ_SMMF01000738.1:0-6185 GCF_009711355.1 Roseibium sp. RKSG952
GCGCTCTTGACCCCTCCCTGAAGGAAGGGGGCTGCCGCGCTTCTGGATCATCACGGCATAGCTGTGCATGGTCGCCGGGGGCTTCGCTCTGATTCTCTCAGTTCGAGTTAAAAGAGGAGGGCCACGACTACGGAGGCGGCTCTGACGGCGATCACGCTGCCTGCGATCCCGATTATTAGTCCCACTATGATTCCAGCGGCATCACGTTCCGCGACCGAAGCGGAAAGAACGGCGGCAGCCATGGCGGGCAGCATGTTTGTTAGTGGCAAGGGAATGAGAATCACCAAACACATGAAAGCCACCGCGAGCATTCCGAGGTATTCGAGAAAGCGTTGGGCCGGCCCGAACATGCGCGGACGAATAATCATCTCCAGACGGCGCATAAACGGCTCAGAGGTATCCATGATGCGCCTCAGGGTCGTCTTTTTGATCGCTCGCTTCCCGATGAAGCTCGGCAATATCGGATAGTCTCTGCCCAAAAGGTACTGAATCACGACGATGCCCATGGCAAGTCCGAAAATGGACCCAAGTCCTGGAGGCGCCGGAATGCAATTCGGCAGGCAAAGAACAAACAAGATGATGCCGTAGGATCGCTTCCCGAGTCCCTCGGAGATGCTTCCAATGGTCATTTGCTCTTCGGGGGTGTCTATTATTCGCCTCACCTCCGTAAAGACGGTCGGTGAAGCGCAGAGGTCAGAACTCATGCCGCGACCGTTACGCCGAGGGCGCGATCACGGCGCATACGAATGACATCCCTCGCTTTCATCCGCTGGGAGGGAGACACTTCTCCGCTCAGAGTTCCATCGAGATCAAAACGATGGGGAATAATCGACAGTCCTTTTTGGTACGATCCGGACCTAATCCACACAGACAGGAAGAGACGCATGTCGGAGCGGGAAACGTTCAGCTCGCCGGAATGTTCCAGAAGATCCTTAACTATACCGATCTTCAAGGGAGGGCGCGTTCCCGAGCGCGGAAACGCGTTCGGGAACCGCAGCGAAACGGCCGCTCTGACTGTCTTGTAGATCCTGAAACGCCTTGATGTACGAACGCTCTTCATGTCTTAATCCTCATCCGGCGGTATCAAGCTTCTACGCCCCTTCCTGCGGTAGATTTTCCGGCCGCCGGAGGTGGTGATCGGGTCTCTCTGGATCCTCCGGGATCCGGTGCCTGATTCCGTTTCCAGTTTTTCCTCCGCCTCACCACCTATCCATTTGACGGCTCCCGTGGGTGACTTCGACAGCTCCGACAGGAAAGGCGAAGGGGTCTGGGACTTCGAAAATCGAGAACGAACGAAGGATAGGTCGACGGAATTCTTCGAACGGGTGACCGCAACGTAGAGCAGACGTCGCTCCTCCTCCTTGTCTTTGTTTCTTATGTGCGGAAGCATCGCCGCTTCACAGCCGGCAACGAAAACATGGGTCCATTCGAGTCCCTTGGAGGAATGAATGGAGGAAATGGCTACACCGTCCCCATCTCCGGAAGCGCCGCGGGCAGACATTTCCTCGAGATAAGCGGAGAACTCTGCGGCCGTCTTGTGTGAAAGGGCCAGTGATGCAGCGGCCTCCGAAGCGTCCGCCCATTGAGCGGCGCGCTCTGCGTTTACTCCTGCGGGTGGATGGTCACCGATGAGACGGCCGGCCGCCGGGGCGCTTTGGGCCGGGTGAGATCCTTTCATCGTCACGACGATGTCTCGTCCACCCTTGTAGCGCCACACGTCGTCTGTCGAACCGCTTTCGATGGCGAACAACAGATCGGCCACAGCCCTGACCTCGGGAAGATCCCAGAAATTCACCGATCCGGAGAGTAAGAAGGGAATGTTCCGCTTCTCGAAGGATGCCTGAACCGCTGGAGTGACCGAGGACGTTCTGACGAGAACCGCAATCGATGAGGCAAGAAGTCCCCGTGAGACGGCCTGTTCGACACTTTGGGCGATAAACTCAGCCTCGGCTTCGGCGGTCGCGAAGCCGCGAATGCGAACGAATGTTCCGGGCCTGTGGGGGCGCGATGGTTCAAGTTTTTTGGGGAGGCGATTCTGATTGTTGGAAATTAACGTGTTTGCCGCAGCTAGGATAGCCGGATCGCAACGGTAATTCACTGCAAGGTTATACTTAACTGCACCCTTGAAGGTCTCGGTGAAGTTGACTGTGAATCCAACGTCCCCTCCCCGCCAGCCGTATAGAGCCTGGTCGTCGTCGGCGACGGCCCAGATCTTGGCACCCTTTTCCGCCAGAAGAGTGAGCAACCTGACCTGGGAGAGGTTTACGTCCTGAAACTCGTCGACCAGAACGTGCCTGATCCGGCTTCTGACAAATTCGGACGCATCGCCGCTTTTTGACAGAGCCTCCAGAGCCTTCGTCACGAGATCGGAGAAGTCGAGATCTCCCCGACGCGCAATCTCGCGTTCGTAAGCGGCGTAATACTCTGCGGCGCGGCGCAAAGGGACGGACCCCTTGCGGTGAGCGTCGGCGGCCGCTTGATCGGGGTCGATCATGGAATCCTTCCAACGACCGATGACATCGACGAGATCGCCGTCGTCCGCGTTCCAGAACAAGTCGATGGAGGACAGGATCTCGCGCTGGGCGGCCGGGTCCAGAACTTTAAATCTCTGCCGCAACCCGATATCGGCGAAGAAACGCTTCAGAAGCCGCATGCAGGTGGCGTGAAACGTTCCTATCCAAGCCCCATCGTCGTACTTGTCGCCGAGACGAACCTTTAGTTCTTCGGCCGCCTTGGATGTGAAGGTCATGACCATCATGGCGTCAGGCGAGACACCGCGGGCGTTAAGAAAACTGTAGCGCGCGACGAGCGTGCTCGTCTTGCCGGTTCCTGGACCAGCGAGCACGAGGGCGTGTCCTCCGCCGTGCGAAGCGGCTGCCGCCTGACCTTTGTTCAGTTTCCCCATCGATTGAATCCTTTCGATAAAGGAATCATGTTTGTGAAACGGGCAGCCGTCAATCCTTTTGGCCACTCTTGCGCGACCAAAAAAATCGTTCGTCCGATGTCCCGAAGGAGGTCCGTCGGACGAATACTGAACCGCGCAGGGTTGAGTTGACTATTTTCGGCCTTCGTTGACAAGTTCCATTGCCAGATCCTCGATGACCCCTTCTTTGGCATCATCTTGATCCATGCCGCCGCGCTCGAGCGCTTTTGCGATGCGCCGGTCGATTTCCCCTTTCGCGGAGCCGTTCGGGAAACGAGACGCGAGGCGTCTACGCGCCTCGATTGGGCCGAGAATGTCATACATTCGGCTTCGAAGCTCAGTATCGTTAGGGGTTGTTGAGAAGGCCCAAATCTCCGTCGGGCCGAGAGTGTTGTAAAGAAGGTGCTCGTGCTTACCTTCCTTCAGCGCGAGGACCGCCAGGAATGGGGCTCCGCCTTTTTCTGGGCCGTTCAGACGCGTCTTCACGATCTTCTTGGCCGTCGGAGTAAGTCCGAACAACTCCGCGCATTCCTCGCCCACACGGTCGTTGCCGGCACCCATGATCCAGTAGCCAGAAGCCAGATCGACCATTTCGTCATCGAAATCTTGGAGAAGCTGGGAGGCTAACGCGACGTGGACACCCCACTTGCGTCCCTCGCGTATGTCGACGAGGACCTGCTCGCGAACCTTCGGGGCCTTGGAGGTCCGGTGGAACTCATCGTAAACGAGGCGCTTGGGAGTCTCGCGAATGCGGCGAATCCTCGGGGTGTGGTGATTCCGGTACAGGTCGGGAATCATGTCCACGATCTCGTGGTTGAGATAGAAATCGCGAGCGAGGACGAAGCGCGCAAGCATGTACATCAGCGCCGTCTGCTTGTTCGCGGGAGCGCCACCCTTCGGGGCGACTTCATCGAGATCAAGGGCGACGACGTGCGCGTCGCCGATGTCGAACGCGGTCGGACGCTGGAGAATGGGCATTTCACGGATTGCACTCGAGATCACGCGACGGCATACGTTCACGACGCGCTCGCCGCCTTCGATCGTCGCCTCGCCGTGGACGTCGGTGATCTGGGAATGGTTCAGGATGGCCATCATTTCCTCGAGTACCGGCACTGCGTAGCGCTGCGCCATGATCGCGCTGTGCAAATCACCCTTCATGAACAAGGCGTCTACAATATCCCACCATGTTGTGATGCCTGGTTTGACCTCGATGGCATGCGCGCGGATCGCCTCGTCGACCGGGCGGCAGACGCGTTCATTGTAGATCTTCGGCTGACCCCTGCGGTGATTGTCATCGTTCTTGTCGTATAGAATATCGATCGCGGCGCTGATGATTCCCGTAAGGCCGTTCGGCGGCTTGGATTCGCCGACATCCGTGCCGAGCGTCGTCAGGAAGTTAACAAGGAAGTCCTTTTCAAGCGGAAATGGCTGACGGCACCCAAGCTGCGTATCGAACGGGTTGATCGCGAATTCGTGTGTCATGCGGAGACGGTGATAGGCGACCTCGTGACGGCGGGAGATGGGAAGGGCTTCCTGCAATAGGGAAATCAGCCCGGACGAGGATGGGCCGATATCGATGATCGCGATGCGCGGGAGCTTCATGCCGCCCGTGCCGGACGTGCCGGACAGGCTAAGACAGAGCGCCAGGTTGGTCGTGTTCATGTAGACGGACTTGCCCTTCCCCGGGGGGGCGAAGATGAGGTCGATGAAAGCATCCTGCATGGATGAACCCGGCTGATAAGGCCAGGAGCGTCCGTCAGAGGTCCTGAAGAGAACCGCCCCGTGTTCCCACGGCGATGCGTCCCTGTTCCAGGGAAGCATCGTAATGACATCGGGCAGCGGGACCGCGCCCGCCGGAGCAGTAGAGGCGACTTCAAGCCCCACGGAACTAGACATGACTGCGGCCAACGGATCTCCGACAAGAGGAGAGACTTGGCAATAGCCCCAGCTTTCGACGGAGCGCTGCAACCTCGACGACCGCTCCTCGATGAGACGCAGGTCGCCAGTCGGTGCCCATGTCGCGAAGTTGACCCGAAACTTGGTGACGGTCATGCCTTCCTGGCGGGACTCTTGTAGCTCCTGGATGGCTTCGCGGATCTGTCTGTTGTCGCCGTTGGTCAGCTGGAAAATGGAGGCAAGGAAGCTCTTGATTCCCAGAGTATTGAGTCCGCCACCCTCGATGAGGAACGAGACGCGCCACGGGATTTCGTCCATTTCGATCATACGGTTGAGAAGACTGGAGAAAGGCTCTGTTCTCTGTGGGCCGATAACCATATCCATGGCGGAGAAATTGAGTGCTCCTACGCGCACGATACGCGGGTTCAAGCGCTCCGCTTCACGATCGAAGAGCTGGTCCTCGATTCTCGGCCACAGAAGATGAGACGCGTCGAAGTCGTGAACCTCGGGAACGCGTTCGCGCAGAGGATCTCCGGGGAGCGTTGCCTGCCAATCGGCACCGACCAGGTCGGGGTAGATGGACCATTTCATGGCCTTCATCCCTTGGTGGGTGTCGAGCAGGGAGGCCCTGATCTGAATGTCCTTCAAGTCGGTCAGAAAGCTCTGCGTGAAGGCCTTGTGGCGGTCCTTGATGGAGCGGCCGATCCGGAATGGATCCTGAGCATCGGCCAGCGTCGGCATGAGTTTCGGCGCTTTGAGTTCGGCCTTCGCGTTTTCCATCTCCTTCTTCGTCAATACGGACAGGCGCGTCCACAGGACGATGTAGAAACCCTCCCAGGTGACGAAATTCGGAAGGTGACGCTCGCGCTCGGAAAAAAGATCTTCGAGATCGAGACCGAGATGACTCGCGACATTGCGCTGAGGGCGGGTCTGATCCTTGATCAGCTTTCGGGACAGGTCCTTGTCTCGCGCGAACCAAACCTGAATGGCGTGTCCCTCCTGAACGAGATAGGAGGACATCTTTAGGTTCATGTTCTCGATGATCGAGTCGAGTTCGTCGGCCCCAAGGACCTGCTTGATGCCGTCGACCTTGATGATGCTTGCCAGGGATCCGTCTTTGGCGATGAACATGTCGTTACCGTCAGCCGTCTCTAGGAAACAGAAGGAAGACATGTGCTTCTTGGTTTGGGCTCCGAATGCCCCCGAGACGGTGGATAGGATGCTCGTAATCGACATGAAGGATTCCATTTTGAGACAGCGATACGGAATCCTCGCCCGTCATTCGTCGGCGGTCAATCCGAATCCTTGAAAGATGAGGATGCGTCGAAATCTGCGTTTAACGTCTTCCCCGCCCTGAAGGATGGGG
>NZ_SMMF01000690.1:0-4428 GCF_009711355.1 Roseibium sp. RKSG952
AAAACCCGTCAGCCGGAGAAGACTGACGGGTTAAAACACGGAATGCAGAAGGGCATCTCAGAAACCTGCCGCATCAATAGCAGTTGCTGCCGGAGCGGAAGTGCTCGTAACCGGCAAGGCAGCTGACACCACGGCCATCGCCAGAGCTGTTGCCCTAACGCCTTTCATGATCATTTTCCTTTCAGGGCGAAGGCTGTCAGGTACTGACCGGGCTGGAATTTGCCGAGGCAGAGGCAATCGAAGTTGTGACCGGCACTGCCGCCAAGGCAACAGCCAGTGTGAGCGCGATAACACGAATGACTTTCATGATCTCTCTTCCATTCACTCCGAAGCACCACCCGAATAACCCTGAACTTTATGTAATTGCAGGGAGAGAGCTTTCAATTTACCGATCCGTCACGGATCTGCGGTCGCGTCAGCCGCGACGAGCAACAAGGCAGCGGCAAGGCTTGGTTCGCTGAGAGGGGCTGAATATCAAACCGCTTGGCGGCGCGCAGCGCCCCAGACACTCAAGTCCTTATTCCAAAATCGCAAGGAGGCCTCTCGAGGCACATCATGCCTTGAGAGGCCTTCCCTGAGAAAGAACGCTTCAGATTGAGCAGCTCACAAGGTATTGCCCTTTCGCGCTTGAATTCATGGCCCGGCCTCGGCCGGAGTGATTGACCCGGTGTCAAAACCCATGAGGCAATACACCAGGTCTCATGACCTTGATCTTGCAGAGCCGACTGCCGTGCGATGTCATGTGATAGCGGCCGGACCGTTTTCATCCGCCAGCTTCAGCCTCTCATTTCCGGCTCAGAAGTGCGGCAACGGCCACATACCGGAACGGATAATGCTCTGGGTTGGCTTTCAGGCGCTCCACCGCCCTCTTGAAAATCCTGTCAACCAGAGCCTCATGCGCAGGGAGTGTGTTCAAGGCGGCTTTGAGCGGTGCTTGCGTGAAGGCCCGGAAAAAGCGGACATATGCTTCGCTGTAGGTCTCAAGGTCGTCCGTCTCCTTGTAGGCCTCCACAAAGGGCACGGGCACTTCATATAACTCCGAACGCTCAAGCTCATAGAGGGCAGCCAAACCGTCGCTGTTGTTGGTCAAGGGAGCGATCAGTTCATCGACGGTACGGAAATAGACTGGCTGGTAATAGGCTGCATAGGTGTCTTGACGGATGTCTCCCGCTTGCACGAAATCCAGTACGGCGTCATTCAGGAGGTCGTAAATGCCGTCGCAGGTGCGGAAGGATTTTCCGGCGCCAAAGACCTGCATCAGGAGTTTGCCCCTTGGCTTCAATTCGGCTGCGCGGGCTTTCAGAAAACTCGTTACATCCGCCTCGGCCTGTCTTGCGAAAGTCTTGCGGTCTTCCTCGCTGACAAAGCCATGGTTTCTGATTTTGCTGGGGCCGTTCGGCAGCAGATAATCTTCAAGCTGCGCCAGCGGCCGTCTGGACAGAAAGCCGATCGCGTTGAATGTGGACGCAAAGTCGAGACTTCCGGCCGGGCAAAGCTGGCTGTACATTGATCCGGGGACGATTGCGGAAAACACGCTAGGATCACCGGAGTTCTGCCCGCCCTCAGTGCCCAGTGCTTTGAGCAGGCTCGTGTAATCGTTGGTCGGCAGGTCGCTGAAGAGCCTGCGCACATCCGCCTGGCTGTGCCGCCGCAAGGCCTTCAGTGCGTGAGCCATGACCTTGAGCGAGTTCCCGCCTTCGGAACATCCATAGTCGGCAATGCTGACCGGTCCGCCTGAGGCTTTCAGATCCATGGTGGCTACGGCCTGATCGATCCAGGGAAGGACTGCCGCAATTGCCGACCATTGCGGCGCGGAGTTCTCATCGTAGAACCCGGCTCCGATCATGCCGGTTGTGGTTGCACGGGGGACGGGACCGGGATCGGACGTCGGTTCGGTGCTCCGGCCTGTCATTTCTGTCTCCCATGCTTTTCGGTTCACATCAGCGGGCAAGTTCCTTCATCGCGCCGGTCAGTCCCTCGACAGTCAGGGGGAACATGCGCCCGTCCATGAGTTTCTGGATCATCTCAATCGAATGGGTGTGGCCCCAGTATTTCTGCGGGACCGGGTTGAGCCACACCGCGTTCGTGTAGAGGTCCGTGATCCGCCGCATCCAGGTGGCGCCCGCTTCGTCGTTCCAGTGCTCGTTCGAGCCCCCCGGATAGGCGATCTCGTAAGGGCTCATGGAGGCGTCGCCGACAAACACTATCTTGTAGTCGGACGCGTATTTGTGAAGCACGTCATAGGTCGCGATCCGTTCGGAATGGCGCCGCCGGTTGTCCTTCCAGACATACTCGTAAAGGCAGTTGTGGAAGTAGAAATGCTCCATGACCTTGAATTCGGTGCGGGCGGCCGAGAACAACTCCTCGCAAACGCGGATATGATCGTCCATGGAGCCGCCGATGTCGAAGAACAACAGCACCTTGACCGCATTGTGCCGCTCGGGCCGCATCTTGATGTCGAGCAGCCCCTTGTGGGCCGTGGACTTGATCGTGTCGTCGAGATCCAGTTCATCAGCCGCCCCTGTGCGGGCGAATTGGCGCAAACGTTTCAGCGCAACCTGAATGTTGCGGCTGCCAAGCTGCTGGGTGTCGTCCAGATCCTTGAATTCGCGCTTGTCCCAGACCTTGACCGCGCGCCGGTGGCGGCTTTCCTTCTGGCCTATCCGCACGCCCTCGGGATTGTAGCCATAAGCCCCGAATGGAGACGTGCCTGCCGTGCCGATCCACCGGTTGCCGCCCTGATGCCGCTTTTCCTGTTCTTTCAGGCGCTCGCGCAGGGTCTCCATTAGCTTGTCAAAGCCGCCAAGCGCCTCGATCCGCGCCTTTTCCTCTTCCGTCAGGTGTTTTTCGGCAAGCTTGCGCAGCCATTCGTCCGGGATCTCTCCGGAGGGCGCTTCGCTGAGCAGATCCAGCCCCTTGAACACATGACCGAACACCCGGTCGAACTTGTCGAGATTGCTTTCGTCCTTCACCAGCGCGGTGCGGGCCAGGTAATAAAAATCCTCGACCCGCTTTTCGGCCAGATCCTGCTCCAGCGCCTGCATCAGTGTCAGATACTCGCGCAAGGAGACGGGAACGCCAGCGGATTTGAGCTCGGTAAAAAAGGAAATGAACATGTCTTTAAAAGGCCGGGTGCAGGTTGGGTGCCTCGTCAGGCATCAAGAACGTGAAGGATAGTCTTGGTTGACGGTCCCTGCCAAGTCAATCTGGCCGAAAGACGCGGAGGCTCCTCAAAAATGATCACGCAATTGTTCCCGAGGCCTGCGTTTTCCCGAAAGTGACCCTCCTGTAATATGCGAAGACCGGAGTGAACATGGGGCATCGAGCGCTTGCGACGTTGCACTCAACCCAAGGAAAACCGCCATGGAAGCCCCTTTTTACAACCGCCGTTCGTTTTTGATTGCCGCCGGACTTGTGTCTGTTGCGGCCAGTCAGGGCCCGTTGGGTCTGATCGCGCCTGCACAGGCGAGCAGCGGACTTGCCCCGACACCGACCATGCGCGGCGGCAGCAACAATTATCGTCCCAACGCGCCGATGGTGGACCGGTTGGGATCGGGCTTCTGGGTCAATGGCACGGTGCGCAGGGCGGGCGACGGGGCGCCCTTGCCGGGCGTGCGCATTCAAATCTGGGCGGCAACCACCCTTGGCGGCGAGCGCGAGCCGCGCAATCACGGCAGCGTTCTGACCGCTTCAGACGGCACTTTCCGGCTGGAAACCGAGCAGATCGTTCCCAATTTCGGTCAGCCCCATGCGCATCTGGCCTATGATGACGGCGCCTACAGAACCGTGTTTTTAAGACCGGTCATGCCGAGTGCGCGTGATACATCGGTGAGTGCCCATTTCGTCCTGGCCCCGGCCTGAGCTGCACAAACCGCTTCGTGCCATCCGTGAACCTGCGTCTCGCTGCCATCGCTATATGGACCGTACTCGCTGTGGTCATGGCAGGTCCGGTGGGACTTGCGGCCACGAGTCCGTATCTGGCTTATCGGGACGTTTTTTACATCACCGGAGGATTTGCAGGCATCGTTGTCCTCTCGCTGTTGGTGGTTCAGCCGCTTCTGGCGGGGCGCTTGCTTCCCGGTGTCCGGAGTTCTATCGCGCGCAGATGGCATAGACGGATTGGCGCGATTGTTGTCTTCGGCGTCCTCTTGCATGTCGGCGGGCTGTATATCGCAAGCCCGCAGGATACGCTCGACGCCTTGCTTCTGGTTTCGCCAACCCCTTTTTCTATCTATGGGGTCGCGGCCCTTCTTGCGGTCATTGTGACCGCAGTATTGGCCATTATGAGGCAGAAACTCGGGCTACGCTATACGATCTGGCGTCTGTTGCACAATGCGCTGGCCATCGTGATCGTTGTTGCGACCGTGATCCATGCGGTTCAGATCGAGGGCGCGATGGAAGATAACGTATAAAATTTTTCGCACATTT
>NZ_SMMF01000827.1:0-13535 GCF_009711355.1 Roseibium sp. RKSG952
GCTGGCGTCGTCGCATCCATCATCGAATAAGTTTTGATTTCGCCGGACCGCTTGTCCGGTCCGGCGAATTCTTGTCCACAGGTCTTGCCAAATCAGGATCTTAGGACTATCAGGAGCACCGGTCGACAGCGTCGATGCTTTGTAGGGGTATAGCTCAGTTGGTAGAGCGGCGGTCTCCAAAACCGCAGGTCGCGGGTTCGAACCCTGCTGCCCCTGCCATTTTGCTCTTGATCACTGGCCCCCGAGGGCTTAAATAGGTTTCTCGGGTGAGGCGCGCGGATCGGGTCCGCGCGCCCACTCGCATTTAACAGGCCGGAATCTGAATGGCGAAGACCAATCCCTTAACATTCATCCAGCAGGTGCGGTCCGAAGTGTCGAAAGTCACTTGGCCGACGCGGCGCGAAACGGCGGTTACCACCGTCATGGTGTTCATCATGGTCATGATCGCGGCGATCTTCTTTTTGCTGGCCGATCAGTTGATGAGCTGGGGCATTGGATTGTTGCTGGGGCTTGGTAACTGACGCTTGTATGAGCGGTGCCCGGACTACCATAAGAACGAGAAGCGGATCAGAGGGTTATGGCCAAGCGCTGGTATATTGTGCATGCCTATTCGAATTTCGAGAAGAAGGTCGCCGATTCCATTCGCGAAAAGGCCGAGCAGCAGGGGCTGACGGACCTCTTTGAGGAAATCCTGGTTCCGATGGAAAAGGTCGTTGAAGTGCGCCGTGGCCGCAAGGTTGATGCAGAGCGCAAATTCTTTCCCGGCTATGTGCTTGTGAAGATGGATATGACCAATGAGGCGTTTCACCTGATCAAGAATACGCCAAAGGTCACCGGATTTTTGGGCGCGGATCAGAAGCCGATGCCGATTCCGGAAAAAGAGGCCATGCGCATCATCAACCAGGTGCAAGAAGGTGTGGACCGGCCGAAGCCGTCGATTAGCTTCGAGGTTGGTGAGCAGGTGCGGGTGTCCGACGGGCCGTTTGCATCCTTCTCGGGTCTTGTCGAGGAAGTGGACGATGAGCGGTCGCGGCTCAAGGTGGCTGTGTCCATCTTCGGGCGGGCGACCCCGGTCGAACTGGAATTCGGTCAGGTCGACAAGCTCTGACCGGGCACTTCGGTGCCGAAGCTGGCAGTCCGGTTGGGCTGCCTGAAGTGGGTGGTAGGTTTGGGAGCTCATCGCCGGGCTCTTTTAAAAACCCGACCACCAACTCCTGAAACCGGACTGATCTGTCAGTCCCGTCCTGTTTGGAGAAAAGTAAATGGCGAAGAAGATTGAAGGCTTCCTGAAGTTGCAGGTGCCTGCCGGTTCCGCAACGCCGTCGCCGCCCATTGGTCCGGCGCTCGGTCAGCGTGGTCTGAACATCATGGAGTTCTGTAAGGCGTTCAACGCACAGACCCAGGATGTTGAAAAGGGCGCTCCGTGCCCGACCGTGATTACCTATTATTCCGACAAGTCCTTCACGTTCGAAGTGAAGACGGCTCCGGTCAGCTTCTTCCTCAAGAAGGCTGCCAAGCTTCAGAAGGGCTCCACCACTCCGGGCCGTGGCACCGTTGGGTCGGTGTCCAAGGCGCAGGTGAAGGAAATCGCTGAAGCGAAGATGAAGGACCTGAATGCCAACGACATCGATGCAGCAATGCTGATGGTCGAAGGCTCCGCCCGGTCCATGGGTCTCGAGGTTACGGAGTAAGGTCATGGCGAAGGTTGGAAAGCGTATCACGGCAGCTCGTGAAGGTATCGACCGGAACAAGCTCTATCCGCTTGGCGAGGCGCTGAGCCTGGTCAAGGGCCGTTCCAAGACCAAGTTCGACGAAACCGTTGAAGTTGCGATCAATCTGGGCGTTGACCCGCGTCACGCAGACCAGATGGTTCGCGGCGTCTGCATCCTGCCGAACGGCACGGGCAAGACGGTTCGTGTGGCTGTGTTTGCACGTGGTGACAAGGCAGAAGCTGCCAAGGCCGCCGGTGCGGACATCGTTGGTGCAGAGGATCTTGTCGAGCAGGTTCAGTCCGGCAACATCGACTTCGATCGCTGCATTGCAACGCCCGACATGATGCCGCTGGTTGGCCGTCTTGGTAAGGTGCTCGGCCCGCGCGGCCTGATGCCGAACCCGAAGGTCGGAACCGTTACTCCGGACGTCACGTCTGCGGTCAACGACGCCAAGGGCGGTGCGGTCCAGTTTCGCGTCGAGAAGGCCGGTATTGTTCACGCTGGAGTCGGCAAGGTGTCCTTCAGCGAAGATGCATTGACCCAGAACGTCAAGGCACTGCTGGATGCGGTCAACAAGGCGAAGCCGACGGGTGCAAAGGGCACCTACCTGAAGCGCGTAGCCCTGTCTTCCACGATGGGCCCGGGCGTCAAGGTCGATCTGGCAACGATCGCCGAGTAATCCGGACCAGGCGTCCGGAAGTATAAGAATTTGTCCGGTTCGTCCGGATGATAGACCCGGCGGGAAGCTGCCGGGTTGCCCTGTCCGAGACTGCAGGTGTCGGGAAACCGGCTTAAGCTGAATGGCCTGCATAGATAGGTGAGAACCATTGGCTTCCTTTTCAAGGGGGCGGTTCGAACCAGGCCTTGCCGCGCGCGCCGCGTGTGTCGAGGGGACAGGACCCTGAGCGTCGTTTGCGGGCGTTCCCGGGTTCGGGACCGAACGCGAGCGGCAAAGGCAAACCGGTGGCGGGAACGCCACCAAATGGAGAAGGCAAGTGGAAAGAGCGGAAAAGCACGAGTTCGTGACGGCTCTGAACGCGGAACTGGGTGATACCGGTGTCGTGGTCGTCGCGCACTATGCAGGCCTTTCGGTTGCGCAGATGACTGCCCTGCGGGCGCAGATGCGTGAAGCCGGCGGTACTGTCAAAGTCGCAAAAAACCGCCTTGTGAAACTTGCCCTTCAAGGCACGGAAATGGAGCACATCTCCGACCTGTTCCAGGGCCCGACCTTGATCGCCTATTCGGCCGATCCGGTTGCAGCCCCGAAAGCGGTCGTGGATTTCGCCAAGGCAAACGACAAGCTCGTCGTCCTTGGTGGTGCGCTCGGTTCCACAAACCTGAATGCGGATGGCGTCAAGTCTCTTGCAACCATGCCGTCGCTCGATGAGCTGCGTGCAAAGCTGGTTGGCATGATCCAGACCCCGGCATCCCGTATTGCTCAGGTTGTCAACGCGCCGGCCGGGCAGCTCGCCCGCGTCTTCAACGCGTATGCCGAGAAGGACAAGGCCGCATAAGGCGACCAAACACTGTCTACAAAACCAACTACTGGTTCGAACGTAAGGTATTTGAAAATGGCTGATCTCGAAAAGATCGTTGAAGAACTGTCCGCACTGACCGTCATGGAAGCTGCCGAGCTGTCCAAGCTGCTGGAAGAAAAGTGGGGCGTATCCGCCGCTGCTCCGGTTGCTGTGGCTGCTGTTGCTGCTGGCGGCGAAGCTGCTGCTGCTGAAGAGCAGACCGAATTCGACGTCATCCTGGCGTCTGCAGGCGACAAGAAGATCAACGTGATCAAGGAAGTCCGTGCAATCACCGGTCTTGGCCTGAAAGAAGCCAAGGAGCTCGTCGAAGGCGCTCCGAAGCCGGTCAAGGAAGGCGTCGACAAGGCGGAAGCAGAAGAGCTGAAGAAGAAGCTCGAAGAAGCTGGCGCATCTGTCGAGCTGAAGTAATCAGGGCTTTTTGCCCTTTGACGGTCCCGGCCAAGCCGGGACCGTTTCTAAGGCCCCGGCGGGTTTTCCCGTGTCCGGGGCACACGTCCCACTAGGGGGACGGTTTGCCGAAGCGCCCGGGCGGGAGGCCGTCCGATTGGAAAAGGGGCGTTTCGGCCAGCCGTTACCCGGCCGATACGAGGAGCGACAATGACCCAAACGTTCAACGGTCGCAAAAAGGTCCGTAAGTACTACGGATCCATCCGCGATGTCGCGGCAATGCCCAATCTCATCGAGGTTCAAAAAGCATCCTACGACCAGTTTCTGCAGGTCGACGAGATGCCGGGCGGTGGCCGCATCAATGAAGGCCTTGAGGCCGTATTCCAGTCCGTGTTCCCGATTTCCGATTTCGCGGGCACGTCGCTTCTGGAATTTGTTTCCTACGAATTTGAAGCTCCCAAATACGATATTGACGAGTGCCGTCAGCGTGGCATCACCTTTGCCGCGCCGCTGAAGGTCACCTTGCGTCTGATCGTGTTCGATGTCGATGAAGACACCGGTGCCAAGTCCGTCAAGGACATCAAGGAGCAGGATGTCTACATGGGCGACATCCCGTTCATGACCGACAACGGCACCTTCATCGTCAACGGCACCGAGCGCGTGATCGTTTCCCAGATGCACCGCTCGCCGGGTGTGTTCTTCGATCACGACAAGGGCAAGACCCACTCTTCGGGCAAGCTTCTGTTTGCCGCGCGCGTGATCCCGTATCGCGGGTCCTGGCTCGACATCGAGTTTGACGCCAAGGACATCGTCTATGCGCGTATCGACCGCCGCCGCAAGATCCCGGTAACCTCCCTGTTGATGGCCCTTGGCCTCGACGGCGAGGAAATCCTCAACACCTTCTTCAACCGGATTGACTATACCCGTCAGCGTGACGGCTCATGGCGCATGCCGTTCGATGCCGACCGTCTGAAGGGCACCAAGGCCTCTTATGACCTTGTTGATGCCGATAGCGGTGAAGTCGTTGTGGAAGGCGGCCGCAAGATCACGGCCCGGACCATCAAGCAGCTCGCCGAAAAGGGCGTGACCGCGCTGAAGGTTCTGGATGAGGACCTGCACGGCCACTATCTTGCCGAAGACATCGTCAACGAGCAGTCCGGCGAAATCTACGCCGAAGCCGGTGACGAGCTGACCGGCAAGCTTTTGGAAGAGCTGGTTGATCGCGGTTACCATGATTTGCCGATCCTGGACATCGACCACGTCAACACCGGTCCTTACATCCGCAACACGCTGTCCGTCGACAAGAACGAGTCCCGCGAAGACGCGCTGTTCGACATTTACCGTGTGATGCGTCCGGGCGAGCCGCCCACCATCGATACGGCCGAGGCGATGTTCCAGTCATTGTTCTTCGATGACGAGCGCTACGACCTGTCGGCTGTCGGCCGCGTCAAGATGAACATGCGTCTCGACCTGCAGTGTGAAGACACTGTCCGGGTGCTGCGCAAGGAAGACATCCTGTCGGTCATCAAGGTTCTTCTGGAACTGCGCGACGGCAAGGGCGAGATCGACGACATCGACAACCTGGGCAACCGCCGGGTCCGGTCTGTCGGCGAGCTGATGGAAAACCAGTACCGCGTCGGTCTTCTGCGCATGGAACGGGCGATCAAGGAGCGGATGAGCTCCGTCGAGATCGATACCGTGATGCCGCAGGATCTGATCAACGCCAAGCCGGCGGCTGCCGCCGTGCGTGAATTCTTCGGCTCCTCGCAGCTGTCGCAGTTCATGGACCAGACCAACCCGCTGTCGGAAGTTACCCACAAGCGCCGTCTTTCGGCACTTGGGCCAGGCGGTCTGACACGCGAGCGCGCAGGCTTCGAGGTGCGCGACGTTCACCCGACGCACTATGGCCGTATCTGCCCGATTGAGACGCCGGAAGGCCCGAACATCGGTCTGATCAACTCTCTCGCCACCTTTGCCCGCGTCAACAAGTACGGCTTCATCGAAAGCCCGTACCGCAAGGTGAAGGACGGCGTGGTGACGGAAGACATCGTCTATCTGTCCGCCATGGAAGAAGCCAAACACTATGTGGCTCAGTCCAACGCGGTCTATGACGACAATGGCCGTTTCACCGAAGAGCTGATCACCTGCCGTCACGCAGGCGAAAACATGATGGTTCCGTCCGAGCGCGTTGACCTCATGGACGTGTCGCCGAAGCAGCTCGTGTCTGTCGCTGCCGCGCTCATCCCGTTCCTTGAGAACGACGATGCGAACCGCGCACTGATGGGCTCGAACATGCAGCGTCAGGCCGTGCCGCTGGTGCGTGCGGAAGCGCCGTTTGTCGGCACCGGCATGGAGCCGATCGTCGCCCGCGATTCGGGGGCTGCGATTGGTGCGCGCCGTGCGGGTGTGGTCGATCAGGTCGATGCAACGCGTATCGTTATCCGGGCAACGGAAGATCTGGATGCGGGCAAGTCCGGCGTCGACATCTACCGCCTGATGAAGTTCCAGCGTTCGAACCAGAACACCTGCATCAACCAGCGTCCGCTGGTGCGTGTCGGCGACCGGATTCACAAGGGCGACATCATCGCCGACGGTCCTTCGACGGATCTGGGTGATCTGGCGCTCGGCCGGAACGTGCTGGTCGCGTTCATGCCTTGGAACGGCTACAACTTCGAGGATTCCATACTTCTTTCCGAGCGGATCGTGTCTGACGATGTCTTTACGTCGATCCACCTGGAAGAGTTCGAGGTGATGGCCCGCGATACCAAGCTTGGGCCGGAAGAAATCACGCGCGATATTCCGAATGTGTCGGAAGAGGCGCTGAAGAACCTCGACGAAGCCGGAATTGTCTATATCGGTGCCGAACTGCATCCGGGCGACATTCTCGTCGGCAAGATCACGCCGAAGGGCGAAAGCCCGATGACACCGGAAGAAAAGCTTCTGCGTGCCATCTTCGGTGAAAAGGCCTCCGACGTGCGCGACACGTCCCTGCGCCTGCCGCCGGGGGTTTCCGGTACGGTCGTCGAAGTCCGCGTCTTCAACCGTCACGGGGTGGAAAAGGACGAGCGCGCGATGGCAATCGAGCGCGAGGAAATCGAACGTCTCGCCAAGGACCGTGACGACGAACAGGCAATTCTTGACCGCAACGTCTATGGCCGCCTGGCCGAGATGCTGATGGACAAGACGGCTGTTGCCGGCCCGAAGGGCTTCAAGAAGGGCACCGAACTGACGGGCGACGTCCTCAACGACTTCGCACGCTCGCAGTGGTGGCAGTTTGCCACCGAAGACGAGAAGTTCATGTCCGAGATCGAAGCCCTGCGCGGTCAGTACGACGAGAGCCGCAAGCGTCTCGAGCAGCGTTTCATCGATAAGGTCGAGAAGCTGCAGCGCGGCGACGAGCTGCCCCCGGGCGTCATGAAGATGGTCAAGGTCTTCGTTGCCGTGAAGCGCAAGATCCAGCCGGGCGACAAGATGGCCGGCCGTCACGGGAACAAGGGTGTGGTCTCCAAGATCAATCCTTGCGAGGACATGCCGTTCCTTGCCGATGGCACCCATGTCGACATCGTGCTGAACCCGCTCGGCGTGCCTTCGCGCATGAACGTCGGCCAGATTCTGGAAACGCACCTTGGCTGGGCGTGTGCCGGAATGGGCAAGAAGATCGGCGAGATGTACGAGCAGTACCGCAAGAGCGGCGAGATCGATCAGCTGCGCGGCAAGATCGTCGAGATCTATGGCGACAACCTCAAGGGCGACAACGTCAAGGAATATGATGACGAGAGCATCGTGCGCCTGGCGGATCAGCTGAAGAAGGGCGTGTCGATTGCGACACCGGTCTTCGACGGTGCCCGCGAGCCGGATGTCGTCGAGGGTCTCAAGATTGCCGACTTCGATGAAAGCGGCCAGTCGACCCTTTATGATGGCCGGACCGGTGAAGAGTTCGACCGCAAGGTGACTGTGGGCTATATTTACATGCTCAAGCTTCACCACCTGGTCGACGACAAGATCCACGCCCGTTCGATCGGCCCATACTCGCTCGTCACGCAGCAGCCGCTGGGTGGTAAGGCGCAGTTCGGTGGCCAGCGCTTCGGGGAAATGGAGGTCTGGGCGCTTGAAGCTTACGGGGCAGCCTATACGCTGCAGGAAATGCTCACGGTCAAGTCCGATGACGTTGCCGGACGTACAAAGGTCTATGAGGCCATCGTACGTGGCGACGACACGTTCGAAGCCGGCATTCCGGAAAGTTTCAACGTGCTTGTGAAGGAAATGAGGTCACTTGGTCTGAATGTTGAGCTGCAGCGGACAGACCAGCCCATGATTCAGGAAGAACCGGCTGCAGATGCAGCGGAGTAACTTTCAGGACATGAACAAGACCGATTTTACACTTGCAATGCCGGTTGAAGGGGAGGGCGCCGACGGGCGCGCTCCCTCACCGTGCATCGAAGGAGAGAGACCATGAATCATGAGGTCATGAACCTGTTTAACCAACAGGCTCCCACGCAGACCTTCGACAATATCCGGATCTCGCTTGCGAGCCCGGAAAAGATTCTGTCCTGGTCATTCGGCGAAATCAAAAAGCCGGAAACAATCAACTACCGGACGTTCAAGCCGGAACGCGACGGCCTGTTCTGCGCCCGTATCTTTGGACCGATCAAGGACTATGAATGTCTTTGCGGCAAGTACAAGCGCATGAAATACAAGGGCGTCATCTGTGAAAAGTGTGGCGTTGAAGTCACTCTGTCGCGGGTGCGCCGCGAGCGCATGGGCCACATCGAGCTGGCTGCACCGGTTGCTCACATCTGGTTCCTGAAGTCCCTGCCGAGCCGCATCGGTTTGCTGCTCGACATGACGCTGAAGGATCTTGAGCGCGTTCTCTACTTCGAAAACTATGTTGTTCTGGAGCCGGGCCTCACCCCGCTCAAGCAGCATCAGTTGCTCTCCGAAGAAGACTACGTCACCGCTCAGGACGAATATGGTGAAGATGCCTTCACCGCGATGATTGGTGCGGAAGCCATCCGCGAGATCCTGATGTCGATGGATCTCGAGAAGGAAAGCGAGCGGCTGCGCCAGGAAATCGCCGAGGCGACCACCGAGCTGAAGCCGAAGAAACTGGCCAAGCGCCTGAAGGTCATCGAAGCGTTCATGGAATCCGGCAACCGTCCGGAATGGATGATCATGACCGTCGTTCCGGTGATCCCGCCGGATCTGCGTCCGCTGGTTCCGCTTGATGGCGGCCGGTTCGCGACATCGGATCTCAATGATCTGTACCGCCGCGTGATCAACCGGAACAACCGTCTGCGCCGTCTGATGGAACTGCGCGCACCGGACATTATCATCCGGAACGAGAAGCGCATGCTTCAGGAGTCCGTTGACGCCCTGTTCGACAATGGCCGCCGTGGCCGTGTGATCACCGGTGCCAACAAGCGTCCGCTGAAGTCCCTGTCCGACATGCTCAAGGGCAAGCAGGGCCGGTTCCGTCAGAACCTGCTTGGCAAGCGCGTTGACTATTCCGGCCGTTCGGTGATCACCGTGGGTCCGGAACTGAAACTGCACCAGTGCGGTCTGCCGAAGAAGATGGCGCTTGAGCTGTTCAAGCCGTTCATCTATTCGCGCCTTGATGCCAAGGGCTTCTCGTCCACGGTCAAGCAGGCGAAGAAGCTGGTTGAAAAGGAGAGGCCCGAAGTTTGGGATATCCTTGACGAGGTGATCCGTGAGCACCCGGTTCTTCTGAACCGCGCGCCGACGCTTCACCGTCTCGGCATCCAGGCGTTTGAACCGACCCTGATCGAAGGCAAGGCGATCCAGCTGCACCCGCTCGTCTGTTCGGCATTCAACGCTGACTTCGACGGTGACCAGATGGCCGTGCACGTTCCGCTGTCGCTCGAAGCGCAGCTGGAAGCCCGTACGCTGATGATGTCGACCAACAACATCCTGCATCCGGCAAACGGTGGCCCGATCATCGTTCCGTCTCAGGATATCGTTCTTGGCCTCTACTATCTGTCGATCATGGCGGAGAAAGAGCCGGGCGAAGGCATGGCCTTCGGCGACATTGGTGAAATCCACCATGCGCTGGCCAACAAGGTCATCACGCTGCACACCAAGATCCGCGGCCGGTTCAAGTCTGTTGATGCCGATGGCAATCCGACTTCGGAAATCCACGAGACGACACCGGGCCGGATGTTGATCGGCGAGCTTCTGCCGAAGCATTTTGAAGTGCCGTATGACGCCTGCAACAAGCTGATGACCAAGAAGGACGTCTCCAAGATGATCGACACGGTTTACCGTGCCTGCGGTCAGAAAGAGACGGTTATCTTCTGTGACCGGATCATGCAGCTCGGCTTCCGCAACGCATGTAATGCCGGCATTTCCTTCGGCATGGACGACATGGTCATTCCGGACACGAAGACGGATCTGGTTGGCCAGACATCCGCACTCGTGACCGAATACGAACAGCAGTACAATGACGGTCTGATCACCCAGGGCGAGAAGTACAACAAGGTTGTCGACGCCTGGGCGAAATGTACCGACAAGATTGCTGACGAGATGATGGCCCGCATTAAGGCCGTTCAGATCGACGAGGAGACGGGCCGTCAGAAGCCGATGAACTCGGTTTACATGATGTCTCACTCCGGTGCCCGTGGTTCGCCTCAGCAGATGAAGCAGCTGGCAGGTATGCGCGGTCTGATGGCCAAGCCGTCCGGCGAGATTATCGAAAACCCGATTATCTCGAACTTCAAGGAAGGCCTCTCGGTTCTTGAGTACTTCAACTCCACCCACGGCGCCCGTAAGGGTCTGGCGGACACGGCGTTGAAGACCGCGAACTCGGGTTACCTGACCCGCCGTCTCGTGGACGTGGCCCAGGATTCGATCATCCTGGAACCGGATTGCGGCTCCGAGCGCGGCATCACTGTGGCCCCGATCGTGGATGCCGGTAACGTGATTGCCTCCCTCGGCATGCGCGTTCTCGGCCGCACCACGGCGGAAGACGTCTTCAATCATCAGACCGGCGAGCTCATTGTTCCCCGGGGCAAGCTGATTGACGAAAAGGACGTCGATATCATCGAGGCGGCCAAGGTTCAGCAGATCAAGATCCGGTCGGTTCTGACCTGTGAAACCGAAACCGGCGTCTGTGCGACCTGTTACGGCCGTGACCTTGCACGCGGTACTCCGGTCAACATGGGCGAGGCGGTCGGCGTCATCGCGGCACAGTCGATCGGTGAGCCGGGCACCCAGCTGACCATGCGGACGTTCCACATTGGTGGTACGGCGCAGGTTGTCGACAGCTCGTTCATCGAGTCCAATGTCGATGGCACGGTCAAGATCCGGAACCGGAGCGTCCAGCGCGATTCGGATGGCAACCTGATTGCCATGGTCCGCAACATGTCGATCGTTGTCACCGACAGCGACGGCAACGAGCGCGCCGTTCACCGGATCACCTACGGTTCCAAGCTGCATGTCGACGATGGCGACAAGGTCAAGCGCGGCCAGCGGATCGCCGAATGGGATCCGTATACCCGCCCGATGCTGGCAGAAGTTGACGGTGTCGTGGACTTTGAAGACCTCATCGACGGTGTCTCCGTTCAGGAAACGGCCGACGAGGCGACCGGTATCACCAAGCGTGTCGTTATCGACTGGCGTTCGTCCCAGCGTGGTCAGGATCTCAAGCCGGCAATCGTCACCAAGAACGATCGCGGCGAGATTTCCAAGACCTCCCGCGGATCCGATGCCCGTGTGATGTTGTCGGTGGATTCGATCCTGTCGGTTCAGCCGGGATCCAGCGTCAAGGCTGGTGACGTTCTGGCCCGTATTCCGCTGGAAAGCGCCAAGACCAAGGACATCACCGGTGGTCTGCCGCGTGTTGCGGAATTGTTCGAAGCCCGCCGTCCGAAGGATCACGCGATCATCGCGGAGATCACCGGGACGATCCGCTTCGGCCGGGACTACAAGAACAAGCGCCGCGTGATCATCGATCCGGCAGAGGAGGGGCTGGAGCCCGTCGAATACCTCATCCCGAAAGGCAAGCACTTCCACCTTCAGGAAGGCGATGCCATTGAAAAGGGTGAGTACATTCTCGACGGCAACCCGGCACCGCACGACATCCTGGCGGTCAAGGGCGTGGAAGCACTGGCGGCTTACCTCGTCAACGAGATCCAGGAAGTCTACCGTCTGCAGGGCGTGACCATCAACGACAAGCACATCGAGGTGATCGTTCGCCAGATGCTGCAGAAGATCGAGATCACCGATTCCGGTGACACCGAGTTCTTCCCGGGTGAGCAGGTCGACAAGCTTGACTTCGACGCTGCAAACCAGCGGGCGATCGACGCGGCACGGGACCCGGCCAAGGGCAACCCGGTTCTGCTCGGGATCACCAAGGCGTCCTTGCAGACCCGGTCGTTCTTCTCGGCGGCATCGTTCCAGGAGACCACGCGTGTCCTGACCGAAGCAGCTGTCGGCGGCAAGATCGATCCGCTGGTCGGACTGAAGGAAAACGTGATCGTGGGCCGCTTGATCCCGGCCGGTACCGGCGGGGTCATGAAACGGATCCGCAAGATCGCGTCCCATCGCGACGATCTGATCCAGGAAGCCCAGCGGGCACATTCTTCGGAAAGCGCTGCCGAGGGACTTCTGGAAGATCTGAGCGGCGCAGCCGAGTGATCTTGCCACAAAACCAATCTGCAAAGGCCGCCCTCGGGCGGCCTTTCTCTTAACTGAGTGGATCTTGAGCTATGAACGACAACGATATGGAACTGGACCCGGTGGTCTACATTGTCATCGGGCGGGTTTGGACCACCGATGACGGAACGCCAGACGATGCAATTGCCATCCATGCAATGCTGACCGCGGCGGATGACGATGACGCGGTCCGCAAGACCCTTGAAGCCTTGTCGGGGCAGGGATATGTCGAAGCGGAACTCGACCAGATCGGGGTCATGGACGGGGAACCGGACGACCCGACCTATGAAGGCGCCTATCAGGACGCTTTGGCGGGCAACGTGGCGGTGATCACGTTCGAGGGGGAATAGGCAAAGGCAAAGCCGCTTGCCGGAGAGTGGCGGGGCGGGGAGTGCTCCGCCGCTACGGGTTTGGGAGTTCAGCTTCGTCAGGGAACGCCATCAATGGCGCTTTCCACCCTTGACACTCAATCCCTTTTGGCGAACCGGACTTGGCCGTTGCCTTGTTGCACTTCTTGGCTGAATCCGTACCGCCGCTACGGCTTAAGATAAAATACCCGTTTCAGACCGTGATGGTCTCGAACGGCATGAAGAATTTTCCAAGCCCGGTCATGGCACCTCCACCGACATCAAACCGGCCATTGTAAAACACACCGCTATCGAGTTTTCGCCGGGCGAGGATTTCTCCCGTACATTCGAAATCCGTCGTCCTGACCTTTGAATTGACCCGCAGGTCGAGGCTTCGAAGCAGGATCGCAGACTGGCGTCGCCGGATGTTATTGTCGAGGCAGCAGTAGAGGACCGCCAGCTTGACGATGCATTCGGAGACATTGAGGGTTGAGAGGTAGGGGAGGGAGTGAGCCTCCACTCTGTAACTCACGGTGATCCGGTCCCGTTCGTAGTGGTATTTCGAGACGGCCAAACGGTCTGCGCGGTGGGATCCCCCCAAATAGTTGCCCAGCATATTTGGAATTTCCGGGTCGTATTCCATGGCTTGCCTTGCAAACCGTGCCAGTAGTCCGATTATCGTGTTCTGCGAAGATCATGAATTTGGCCAGAATTGGCAATTCGCACATATTACACTCCTTGCCGGTTTTGACATCTTGCGGCCAGCCTTTTGCATTTGACGGCGGAATTGGTTTCATCAAGCCAAAATGAGGATGGATTCAGCCGAGAAGTGTATGAAAGCAAAGGCTATGTTCTGTTCGCCATAAGGGATTGAGTGTCAA
>NZ_SMMF01000448.1:0-1028 GCF_009711355.1 Roseibium sp. RKSG952
GGGAGTTCGAGTCTCTCATCGCCCACCATTCTTTTCCTTTATTCTGTGATCACCTGTTTGTGTTGTGGCCGAAAAGGCCGCACGGTGATGGGCACCGAACCCTGGTTCCAGGTTCCGTGAGGGTGTTGTGAGGCCGTGCATCGCTCCGCTTTGGTGTCCCGGGTTGAATTCGAAACGGGGATCTGTTCCAACCCGCTCTCCGCGGCATTGTTTAGATCGCACAGCGGCTGTTTGAGCAGCTCAGACCAATGGCATGACGAAACACGTCGCCGAACCATGCGCGTACAGTTTTCCACCCTTGATGCCGGTCAGCCGGCCTTCCACGGTGATCATTTTCCTGCCAGCGTGAACCACATCTGCGACAGCCAAGAGCCGCCCTGTGTTCTGAAAGATGGAGCGCGTGAAATTCACCTTCAGTTCCGCTGTCGCGTAGCCTGTGGCAGGTGGCAGCACGGTATGCACGGCAGCGCCAAGGACCGTATCCATAACGGTTGCGGCGAAGCCTCCATGCACCGATCCGAGCAGGTTAAGCAGAAAGTCTGCCGGTTCCGCCTCCAGTTCAGCATGGCCTTTTGTTAAAATGTGCGGCAGCGCGAAGTTCATTGTTGCAGCCATGGACGGGCGCGGCCCGTCCGGATCGGAAATGGCTGCATTCAGGTATTCCAGTCCGGGCAAGGACAGGGCTGCGGCGAGATTTGGTGCCTGGTTTGAATAGTCATAGTGGCGTGTCGCGATCTTTATGGTTGGCATGCCTAAATCCCTTCGTTTGGAAGTGAATGTTGGTCAGGAAGTTTGTGAATGGCCTTCCCACTATACGCATGGTCAAGGCATCCAATCGAATGATACCAACTGTCCCGATCGTTTCCTCTTTTGATGGGGCAAGACAATTGCCGGTGAGGCGAATCGCGCAGCGCGGCCGGAATGGCCGGAAAAGCCGTGCAACGACGCCCGGCAGCAGCCTTGGCCTCAGCGCGGTCCCGGTTTCCCGACGGTTCGGAAGGCGTCCAGCTTCTCGAACGATGCCCCGC
>NZ_SMMF01000930.1:0-52821 GCF_009711355.1 Roseibium sp. RKSG952
CCGAAGCCGAAGCCGAAATGGCCGTGGAGCAGACTCGGGAAGAACCGATTGTTCAGTCGCAAGAAAAGCGCGGCGGGTTTGTTCCTGCCCTGATTGGCGGCGCGGTTGCTGCGGCTATCGGGTTTGCAGCGGGTAGTGCGGGAATATTCGGGTCGGGCCAATCTGATGCGATCACGGCCCTGGAATCGAAGATCAATGATCAATCCAGCCAGATAGAGGCTCTGACGAAATCTGTGTCCGATACTACAGAGATGGACACGAAGATCGCCGCGCTGACAGACCAGATTTCGCCAATTACTTCGGAACTGGATGCTGTAAAATCTGGTTTAGACAGTCTGACGAGCAAAGTTGATCCACTGACAACCCGTCTCAATGATCTGGAAAGCGGTGCGCTGACCCAAAGCGTGTCACCAGAAGCTTCTGCTGCTTTTGAGGCTGAGTTGAAAAAGCTTCAGGATTCTCTCGCTGCACAGCGCGCCGAGGTAGAAAAAATGGTCTCGGATGCGCAGGCGCTGGAGGCTAAAGCGGCCGCAGACGCCAAGGCTGCGACGAACACAGCCACACTGTCTCGTCTACAGGGACAGCTGGACGCCGGCTTGCGCTATGACGATCTGATTACCGAATTGCAGGCTGGCGGTGTAACCGTACCAGACGCTTTATCCGGTCCGGCAGACAAGGGTGTGGCCACGATTGCTGAGCTGAACGCATCATTTGCGCCTGCAGCCCGTGCTGCCCTGGCCGATGCGCGTGATGCAGACAAAAGCACCGGGTTTGTCGCGTTCCTTCAACGCCAGACAGGCGCGCGCTCAGTAACACCGCAGGAAGGTGACGATCCGGATGCAATCCTGTCGCGCGCTCAGGCTGCGTTGGCTGCCGGGGATTTGTCCAAGGCGCTGACCGAACTCAAATCGTTGCCAGAATCTGCGCAATCGGCGATGGCGGATTGGGAACAGGTGGCCCAAACCCGGCTGTCAGCGGTGGATGCCGCAAATGCGCTTGCCTCAAGCGTAAACTCGAACTGAAGGACCTGCCATGCTGTGGTCATTGTTTAAGATCCTTGTTTTTGTTGCGATTATCGGCCTGCTGGCCATGGGCGCAGGTTACCTTATGGAGACAAGCGGTGGTGTTCAGATCACTGTTGCAGGTACGGAATACACGCTTGGCCCCTTGCAGTCGGTCATCGCGCTGGGCGTTCTGGTGTTTGCAGTGTGGCTGTTCTTCAAATTGCTCGGCCTGTTGATTGCGACGCTCAAGTTCCTCAATGGGGATGAGACTGCATTGTCGCGCTATTTCGATCGCAGCCGTGAGCAGCGTGGGTACCAGGCTTTGTCCGATGGTTTGATGGCGCTTGCGTCGGGCGAAGGGCGTGTAGCCCTGACCAAGGCGAGCAAGGCTGAAAAGTTGCTCAACAAACCCGAACTGACCAACCTGCTGGTGGCACAGGCTGCGGAAATGACCGGCGATACCAAGAAAGCGTCAGACACCTACAAGAAGCTGGTCACAAATAACGCTACCCGTTTTGTCGGCGTGCGCGGCATCATGAAGCAAAAACTGGCTGAAGGTGATGATGAAACGGCCCGAAAGCTGGCTGAAAAGGCGCTGGAGCTGAAGCCCCGCCATCAAGAAACGCAGGATGTGCTGCTGAACCTGCAGACCAAGGCTCAGGATTGGGCCGGGGCTCGTTCGACACTGACCGCCAAGCTGAAATCGGGTCATCTGCCACGGGACGTCTATAAGCGTCGTGATGCGGTGCTGGCCTTGTCCGAAGCCAAGGACATTCTGGACGACACCGCAAGTGTCGAACAGCAGGAATATGCGATCGAGGCAAACCGGCTGTCACCTGATCTGGTACCAGCGGCAGCAATGGCTGCGCGGGCCTATATCGAAAAGGGCAAGCCACGGGCCGCGACCAAAATCCTGAAAAAAGCGTGGGAGGTGCAGCCGCATCCCGATCTGGCGCATGTCTTTGCCGAAATAGCGCCGGATGAAACGCCAGAAGAACGGATCAAACGCTTTACGGCGCTTACACGGATCCATCCCGAAAACATGGAAACGCGCCTTATTCTGGCCGAACTGAACATCGTCGCCGAAGACTTCCCCGAGGCGCGCCGTGCGCTGGGCGATGTGGTTGAAAAGCAGGCTGATGCCCGCGCCTATACGCTGATGGCCGCAATCGAGCGTGGTGAAGGCGCCAGCGATGCGATTGTTCAGGGATGGTTGGCCAAGGCACTGAATGCACCACGCGGGCCACAGTGGGTGTGCGACAATTGTCATGACATCCAGCCTGAATGGGCTCCGGTTTGCCAGAACTGCCATAGCTTTGACACGCTGAGCTGGCAAACACCTCAAACGCCTGAGATCGCGACGGCGACTGGCGTGCATATGCTGCCGCTGATTGTCGGAGCGCTCGAGGACAAGCCCGAGACTGTTGAAGTTGAGGAACTTGAAGAACCGCAGGCTGATGAGGTGATCGAAATGGATGCGGAACCGGTTCAGGCCGAGGCAGAGAAACCAGCCTGACAGGGTATCTTGAGTTTGAATGTATCACCCGGAGCAGGAAGTTTCAGTGTTCCGGGTTGAACATGCAAACAATCGGGCATTGATCCCTCGGTCTCAGGTAAGACCATCGCTTTCCATAAGCGCTTCCAGCCCGACACGATAGTTCGGGTACAGCAGCCTGACCCCGAGTTCGTTTTTGATCTTGTCGTTCCGGACGCGTTTGTTTTCATTGTAAAAGCTGCGCGCCATTGGCGTCAGTTCTGCCTCTTCAAAGGGAACCGCAGGTGGCAGTGGCAGGCCTTGCAGTTCGGCTGCATACCCAATCACGTCTTGTGGCGGTACGGGTTCATCATCGCAAACGTTGTAGATCGTACCGGGTTTGGGATGCAGCATGGACGCTTCCAGCACCTGGGCGATGTCGTCTACATGAATGCGGGAAAACACCTGACCCTGCTTGATGATCCGGCGCAGCCCACCGCGTTTCAATTTTGAGAACGGACCCCGCCCCGGGCCATAGATTCCGGCAAGTCGAAAGATGTGCAGTGGCAGGCTAGGAATGGCAGCCCATTCTTCCTCGGCTCGTAACCGCCAGCGACCGCGTTCGGCGGTGGGCGCGGGCGGGGTGCTTTCATCCACCCAAGCGCCTTCATGATCGCCGTAAATTGCGGTCGTGGACAAATATCCCACCCAGCTAAACTGATCAGCCCGCGCCGTGATTTCTTTGCGCAATTCGGCAAGCACCGGATCACCTGCGGCAGTCGGTGCGGTTGAAACCAGCAGATGCGTCACACCATCCAGCGATGGTCTCTCTCCCGGCCAAACTATTGGATTGGCCCCGGATTCACGAATAGAGTCGGCCTGATCGGCGTTGCGCGTGGTTCCGATGATCTGCCAGCCTTTTGGGGCCAGTCGACGGGACAAGACCCGGGCAGAGTACCCATGTCCGAATGAGAGAAGTGTATTGGTCATACTTCCCTTGATGATAGGGCGCGGTCCGGGATGCAAGCGCTGGATGGACGCACTTGATTCGAATCCCCTGTTGCGCCTTCATTGGGGTATGAGCAACAAGACACCCGACCTGCACGCGGCTTATGCGCTGAAAACATCCGAAGACAGCAAACGTCTCTATGCTGAATGGGCTGGCGACTATGATGAGGGGTTCGCCGCGCTTGAGGATTATCAACTGCATATCCATACCGCGCGGGCATTTGTCAGCGCCGGGGGACAAGGACCTGTTCTGGACGTAGGTGCCGGCACCGGGCTTTGCGGTGCGGTTCTGGCAGGACTTGGGGTTGGGCCAATTGATGCCACCGATATCAGTGCCGAGATGCTGGATGAAGCGATGCGCAAGGATATCTATCGTGACGCGATCGAAGCTGATCTGAACCACGGCATCCCGGTGCCACGAGACAGCTATTCGGGCATCGTGTCATCGGGGACTTTCACGCATGGCCATCTTGGTCCCGAAGCGCTGCCCGCCCTGCTTCGCATTGCGCGGCCGGGGGCACAGTTTGCCCTGTCGATCAATGCCCGACACTATGAAGCGCTGGGTTTTGCAGATGCGTTGCAGCAACTGCAAAAAGATCAGATTGAAAACCTGGTCCTGCCCACGGTGCGCATTTACGGGGATCTGGCCGCTGGCCCGAACAAGGACGACCTTGCGCTGATCGCCCTATTCGAGAAATCCTGATTAACGCCCTTTCCAAACCGGATCGCGCTTTTCCGCAAAGGCGCGGGCGCCTTCCAGATTGTCCTCTGATCCGTAGAGGACGTCGACCGTCTGCAATTGTCGTTTGGTGATCCGGTTCATCGAGTCCTGAAACTTTGAATCTTCTGCGTCGCGCACGATCTCCTTGATTGCGGCATAGACCAGCGGTGGGCCGCTCGCCAACAGGCGCGCCAGTTCCCATGCCCGGTCGAGCAGTTGATCTGCTGGAACGATTTCGTTGACCAAACCCCAGCGATGCGCCTCGTCTGCATCAAACCAGCGCCCGGTCAGCAACAGCTCCATCGCAATGTGATAGGGGATGCGCTTGGGCAGTTTCACGCTGGCTGCATCAGCCACAGTACCGGAACGTATTTCGGGTAGGGCAAAGCTGGCGTGGTCCGCGGCAACGATCATATCGGCGCTCAGCGCCAGCTCGAGGCCGCCGCCACAGGCAATCCCATTGACGGCTGCAATCACCGGTTTGTTCATGTCTCGCAGTTCCTGCAGGCCGCCGAAGCCGCCAACACCGTAATCTCCGTCAACTGCATCCCCGTCTGCAGCAGCCTTCAGATCCCAGCCGGGGCAAAAGAACTTTTCTCCGCCACCGGTCAGGATCGCCACCCGCAGATCGGGATCGTCGCGAAAGTCGCGAAAGACATCACCCATGATACGACTGGTCGCCAGATCGATGGCATTTGCCTTTGGCCGGTCCAGAGTCACTTCCAGTATGGCGCCGTCACGGCGGGTTTTGATCGGGTTCATGAGTTTGCCTTTCGGATCAGGGCATCAACCGCTACCGCCCCGTCGGCAGAGCAGATCAACGGATTCACTTCAACTTCGTCGACAGTTGCCGCATTGGCAATGACATAGCTTTGCACAGCCTCGACAGCATCCAGCGTTGCCTCGAAATTGGCGGCGGATTTGCCCCTGTACCCTGCCAACAGCGGTGCACAGGCCAATTGGCCCAGCGCTGTGCTGACCGCTTCGCGGGATGCCGGAATCAGCAACGATACCGTATCCCGCAATATCTCTGTCAGGATGCCCCCTGCACCCAATGTCAGAACATATCCATGTGCCGGATCGCGTGTTACACCAACCAGCAGCTCAGCCACGCCACCCGTGGCCATTTCCTCGATCAGAATCTCAGGCGTTCCGATATCCAGAGCGGTCGCATCGATTTCCTCTGCCTCGATACCAAGTCGTACGGCACCGTGCTCGGATTTATGCGCAAGGCCGACGCCCTTAACCGCAAACGGACCATTCAGACCATGCACAGCCTGGCCAGCATCTTGCGGGCAGGCGACAACACGTTTTGGCACTGGCATCCCAAACTCGGCCAAAGCATCCTTTGCTTCGGCCTCGGTCAGGATTTGATCGGCGTTGGCATCAGAGGGCAGCAGGACAGGGTCTGCGACCTCATGAGATCTGGGTGCTGCGGCCTCGGATGCGGCAAGCGCTTCGTGCAATCCTGCGAATGGCACGACACCACCATCACGGAGGCGTCGCGCAACATCTTCGGGCATCAATTCCGGTAGGGTAGCCGTTACAGCAAAGGGTCGCCCGGTTTCTGCGACGCAGTTGAGCGCTGCCTGCGTTGCACATTCCCAATCTGTTGCGTCTGTGTGCGGATAGTCGACCACCGCCATGGTCATGGCGATATCCGGCCCGACCAGGCATTTCCACGCGCGGGTCATCGCATCCGTGTCGCGCCAGATGTAGGTGTGATAGTCGAGCGGGTTCGCAAGCGCTACCATCGGCCCCAGTGCGTCACGCAGATTAGTGCGCTGAGTATCCGTCAGTGCGGGGAACCGCAGATCCCTGTCTTCGGCCATATCAGCGGCAAGACTTGCTTCACCGCCCGAGCAGCTGATCATGCCCAACCCGTTTCCATCCAGTTCACCGGTGATGTGCAGCAATTTCAGCGTTTCCAGAAAGCTGGGGATATCATTCAAACGGGCAATCCCCAATCGATCCAGGAAGGCCTGCGCCCCTGCATCGCCACCTGCCAAAGACGCGGTGTGGGAAATTGTTGCGGCCTGCGCATGTGAGGACCGCCCCATCTTTAACGCGATGATGCGAATCCCCCGATCGCGCGCTTTGGCTGCCAGTGCCTCCCACTTTCGCAAGTCACCAAAGCCCTCGATATGAACTCCGATTGCGGTGATCCGGTCATCATCCAGCAGGGCTGCGGCGATATCCGCCTGATGGGTCTGCGCCTGATTTCCGCAGGTCAGCATGAACGCCAACGGCAATGCACGACGCTGCATGGTCATGTTGATGGCAATGTTCGAGCTTTGGGTAAGGATCGCCACGCCACGCTCAACCGGTCGCATTCCATGCTGGTCCGGCCAGATAGCCACGTTATCCAGCGCATTGACAAAGCCATAGCAGTTCGGGCCGAAGATCGGCATATCGCCTGCTGCGGCCACCAGTTGTGCCTGCAGATCAGCCCCCTGATCATCTTCGGCCCGGGCCTCGGTAAAGCCCGATGCAAAGCAAACAGCCCCCCCGGCACCCAGTGTCGAGAGGACCTTTACGGTTTCGATCGTCGCGTGCCGATTGATACCGATGAATGCAACATCCGGAGCCTGAGGCAGATCCTCGATGGATTTGTAGACCGCCTCGCCTGCAACTTGGTCAGCCTTGGGATGGACGGGCCAGATTTGGCCTGAATATCCAAGTTTTCTAGCCTGACGAATAACTTCCGCACACCACGCGCCACCGCCGATAACGGCCAGCGACGCAGGTGTCAGCACACGTTTGAGTGCCTTCATCAGGTGTCCCTCATCAGCGTCGCCATTACGCACCCAATGCACGCAGCAGATCGCGGCTGATGATGTGGCGTTGGATTTCGCTGGTCCCGTCCCAGATGCGCTCAACCCGCGCGTCTCGCCAGAACCGCTCGAGTGGGTAGTCATCCATCAGGCCCATACCACCGTGGATCTGAATGGCGGCATCGGTGACGCGCGCCAGCATCTCAGAGGCATAGAGCTTGGCCGAAGCGATTTCGCGGTTGGCGGGCAGGCCTTTGTCCAGCCGGTCTGCTGCGGCCAGCGTCAAAAGGTCGGCCGCGTCGATTTCGGTGATCATGTCCGCAATCTGGAAAGACACGCCCTGAAATTTGCCGATTTTCTGGCCGAATTGCTCGCGCGTGGCAGAGTAATCCAGCGCATAGTCGAACGCGCGACGTGCGCGACCCACGGACATGGCAGCGACAGTGATGCGGGTTGCGTAGAGCCAGGTGTTCATGACGTCGAAGCCACCATCGACCTCACCCAGCACCTGACTGTCCGGCAGGCGGCAGTCGTCAAAATCCAACACCATGTTCTTGTAGCCGCGATGGCTGACAGACTTGTACCCGTCGCGGATGGTGAAACCCGGAGTTCCCCGATCAACCAGAAACGCCGTGATCCGCTTTTTCGGGCCTTTCGGTGTCTGGTCCTCTCCGGTTGCGATGAAGACGATGATGAAATCCGCATGCTCTGCGCCCGAGATGAAGTGCTTGGTGCCATTGACCACCCAGTCACCTCCGTCCCGGACGGCCGCACATTTCATGCCACGCACATCCGACCCGGCGCCGGGTTCAGTCATTGCCAGCGCGTCCATCTTTTCGCCCCGCACAGCCGGCATGAGGTAACGATCGACCTGCTCGCCCTCACAGGCCATCAGAATGTTCTGCGGGCGTCCGAAGAAATGGTTCAACGCCATGGACCCGCGGCCCAACTCGCGTTCAACCAAAGCGAACTCCAGATGGTTCAGCCCGGCACAGCCTACGCTTTCGGGGAAGTTACAAGCATAGAATCCCAACTCGATCGTCTTGCGTTTGATCTCGTCCGCGATTTCCTGAGGCACTTCACCAGTGCGTTCGACCAGTTCCTCATGCGGGTAGATTTCGTTTTCGACAAAGCTGCGAACGGTTGAGACGATCATCTCCTGTTCGTCGGACAATCCATATTGCATCGGGCGTCTCCAAATTCGGTGTTGCGCGTATCCTGACGTGGCTTGAAATTTGAAACATGCGAAAATAGACGTTAATCATGCAAAATTGGACTAAATCACCTTCTGCACCGCAGCAAATCGGAGTCCTCCTGTTCGACGGTTTCTCGAACCATTGCCTGGCCAATTCGGTCGAGCCTTTGCGGGCTGCAAACACATTGGCGGGGCGCAAATTGTATGATTGGCAGTTCCTCGCGTTGGATACCGGGCCGGTGACCTCGTCATCTGGGCTGCAGGTTGCGCCGCATGGGACCTTGCAGACCGCAAGCGGCGACATGCTGATGGTGATGCCATCCTATGGGTTTCGTGCGCATGGGGGTTGGCGTACCCTGTCGGGCCTGCGATCTGCTGACCAGCGTTTCAGGGTTCTGGCGGGCCTCGATACCGGTAGCTGGCTGCTGGCCCTGGCCGGGTTATTGGATGGACATCGCGCCACGATCCACTGGGAGGAGCTGACTGGGTTCACCGAAAGGTTCCCCGAGGTCGATGCGCGGCGCGAACGCTATGTCATCGACCGAAACCGCATCACTTGTTCCGGCGCGATGGCGGCCTTTGATTTGGTTCTGCATTTGATTGGGCGGGATCAGGGGCAGGCGCTTGCCCTGGAGGTCTCGCAACTGTTCATGACGCGCGATTCAGCGCGTTCTCATACCGGAGGCGCAGGCGCGACCAGCGGTTACGTCAACAAGGCGCTGGCCCTGATGCAGGAGAATCTTGAGACGCCTTTGCCCATTTCTGAAGTCGCCCATCGGGTAGGTCGTTCGCAAAAGGCCCTGTCGGTCCGGATGCAATCCGAATTGGGCGCGGGGCCAGCGCAGGTCTATCGCCGATTGCGCCTGAATCTGGCGCGCAAGCTGGTGGCCGAGACCGACTTGAGCATCGGAGAAATTGCCTTGCGCGCCGGGTACGAGGATCCCAGCGCGCTGACCCGGGCCTTCAGGACCGAGTTCGGAGTGACGCCGCGCGCCCTTCGCACAACCCGGTCCTGAATGCAGATATTCAGCCAAACATCCGCTTTTTCCGAGCGCGTGTTTCAGCCGTGGCTTCGGGTGATCCGTCATGGAAGGTGCCGAACCACCGGTCCCATGGCATCTCCTGATTGCCGTAGTTGCACTCGTAATACCGGTGATGCAGTTGGTGATAGAATGTACCCAGCGCTAACCGCTTTTTGTCCTTGATCAGCAAGTCTTCGTAGCCGGTATGGGTCATCGCTGCACCCGGTCCCTGAAAGACGATGTGGAAGTACAGGTGGATCGGATGGGACGGCACGATCCAGTGAATGCACAGCGACGAGAGATAAAAGAAATGCTCGACCGGGTGCATCGAGAATCCTGACCAAGGGCCGATATTGACGTTTCGGTGATGCAGGCTGTGGACCTTTTTATAGAGGAACGGCTGATGCAGCAGACGGTGCACCCAGTAAAAATGAAAGGCCGACCACATTGGCAGCAGGATCAGCCAAAGGATGAACCAGACCGGATTTTCAGCAAAGGTGATGGTCGGCGCATATCCGTTGGCCATCAACCACATGGTCACGGCCTGAAACCCGGTCAACTGCAGAACGCCCGACCCCAGAGACCAGAACATGTTGTCCAGCACCTGATCGCTGAAATCCCAAAGCTTGTTGTTCTTACCCTGTTCGCGGCGTTCGAACTTCAGCTTTTTACCCTGCGATTTGCGCATGTAGAAATACCAATGCAGACCGCCTGCGACGAGGAATATCATCGCGAAATTCACCACCCAGATCTGGAATATCCATCCAAATGCAAAGGTCTTTGCGGTCTCCAGCGAGGGATAGAAAAACGCCCACAGCGCGATTGCTGCCAGCACCATCAGGACGCGCTCACTCAGCGTTAGCCAGTTTTTGGCAAGCCATTTGCCCAGAAAAGCCGGTTCGGGGGGCCATCGGAAGATCGACGGATTCTCCAGCGGCAGTTCAGGGTGGTAGTTCCACTCACGACTCATGTCTTCCATCTGACGCGTGTCAGTCATGGCAGTGTCTTCCTTCTGCGAAGTGTTGTCTGAATTTTGGGGCGATATACCCGGTCAGGTGTACATCTGTTTCTTGAACGCCCGGGTTCGCACCGTCGCTTCGGCTGAGCCGTCGTGATAGGTGCCAAACCACTTGTCGAATGGGATTTCGGAGGTGCCGTAGTTGCACTCGAAATACCGGTGGTGAAGCTGGTGAAAGAAGTCTCCGGCGCGTGCAGCTTCGGTATCGCCTGCCTTCAGTTTTTCAAAACCGGAATGAGACAGGATCGGGCTAATCTGCTGAAAATAAGCGTGAAACAGCAGGTGCAGCGGGTTGGAAGCCACGATCAGATGTATGAAGTAGGTCGTGAAGTACAGCATGTTTTCAAACCAGTGGTTGGAAATACCGGACCATGGACCTGTATTGACGTTACGGTGGTGTACGGCGTGGACGTGCTTGTACAGCTTTGGATGATGTTCAAGACGGTGCACCCAATAGAAATGCAGGCCTGACCACATTGGAATGAAGAACATCCAGATCACAAACCACACCGGCGCCTCGGTCCAGGTGATCACAGGTGCCCAGCCATTGGCCATCGCCCAATAGATCACCCACTGATACACGGTTGCGACAGTCATCGCGCTGCCAAGGGTCCACCAGATGTTGTCCCAGACCTGATTGCGGAAGGTGAAGGTACCGTTTCCACGGGTCAGGTCACGCCGGTCGAACTTTTTGTACATGCCTTGCCCCTTGCGCATGTACAGCCACCAATGCAGGCCTCCGGCCACCAATATCTGGGGGACCATGTTCAGCAGCCAGACCCGAAACATCCAACCGGGGGCAAAACTCTGCATCGTTTCCAGTGGCGGCAGGAAGAAGACATAGGCTGCGATTGCAAGGGCCATGCACAGGGTCAGCGATGTCAGCTGCAGCCATGCGCCGCTGTACCATTGCAGTACCGCGGCAGGGCGCAGCGGCCAGCTGAACACAGGGTTCAAAGCTACCGGGCCATCAGGGCGATAGTTCCAGCGGGCGACTTCGGGGTCCTGAGCGGTGTCCGACATGGCGGGTACCCTTCAATACTGAAAAACACCGGATCTGGGGTCAGCTTGCGTAGTCTGACCCTTCGGCATCCAGAACGGCCTTAATCTCACGCAGGTGTGCTTCGGCTTGTCCGGGATAATCATCCAGCTCCTGCGCGGTTTTTTCCGCGATTTCGTCCGACAAAACACGCATCGGCTGTCCGGTCTGAAGCGCACGGATATAGGTTTCGGCTGCGCGTTCGAAATAGTAGAGCCTGTTAAAGGCATCTCCAACGTCGCTGCCGATGACCAGAACGCCATGGTTGCCCATGATCATGACCTTTTTCTTGGGATCGGACAGCATTGATGCACAACGCTCACCCTCGCTTTCAAAGGCCAGACCACCAAACTCTTCGTCCACGACGTAACGGTTGTAGAACGTGGCGGTGTTCTGATCGATCGGAGGCAGATTGCTGTCGGCCAGCGAGGCCAGAACGGTCGCAAAGATCGAATGCACATGCATGACACAACGCGCATGCGGGCAATGGCGGTGGATTGAGCCGTGCAGTCCCCAGGCCGTGGGATCGGGCGCGCCGGGCTGCTTCATGACATCGGGATCCTTCGCATCTAGAAACAGCAGATCAGAGGCCCGTATACGCGAAAAGTACATCTGATTGGGGTTCATCAGGAATTGCGTGCCATCGTCGTTCACAGCAAGGCTGAAGTGATTTGCAACGCCTTCGTGCATATTCAGCCGCTCAGTCCAGCGGAATGCGGCGGCCATATCTACACGCTCGGACCAGTGGTCGATATTCGGACGCAGGTTGGTGACGCTCATCTGGCAACTCCTGTGGCAGCGGGCTTGAGTTTCATGCTTTGTAGATCGTGCATCCGGCATCGAAATTTGACCAACGAAAAAAACGCAGCTATTCCATTAGCTGAACTAATGGCAAAGTTATGCGCATGCAGAAACCGCTTCCTCCACTGGGTTGGTTACGTACCTTTGAAGCGGCCGCGCGCCATCTGTCTTTCACGGGTGCGGCCCGTGATCTGAACATGACTCAGAGCGCGGTAAGCCAGCAGATCAAATCGCTTGAGGGATACCTTGGTCAGCCCTTGTTTTTAAGGCGCCCCCGCGCGTTGGAACTGACCGAGGCAGGTATCACTTATCTGCCTGTTGTACGCGACGCTTTCAGAACCCTGGTACGGGGTACACAGGCGGTAACCGGCGCTCGGCAAAATGCGGTTCAGGTGCAAAGTAACATCACCTTTGCCGTCAACTGGCTGGCACCGCGTTTGCCCGGTTTTCGGGCCCAGCACCCAGATGTACATCTCAATATTTTTACCGAGCTTTGGGAGCCGCAGGAGATGGCAGAAGGGGCGGCTGTCGAAATACGCTATTCCCTGCGCCCCTCAGACACCGTGCGTACGGAGTTATTGCGAACGGATCACTATTATCCCGTTTGTGCGCCAGACTACCCCGTTACACTGGAGAATCTGCATCAGCAGCCGTTGTTTGATTGCTCGAATCTGCTGTCGAATTGGGGAAATTGGGCGGAAGAGCAGGGGTTGGACTGGCCGAACCCGCAAATCACCTATTCCACCACATATATGGTCAGCCTGTCCGTTGCGATGGTTGGAGGTGGGTTGTGCCTGGCGCATGACACGATCGTTCGCGGTTTGATAAACGAAGGTCGACTGATCGCCCCGTTCGAGCATCGTGCTGTGATGCCCGAGGCCTACTACCTTTTGCTTTCGCCACAGGCCGAAGAGACACCGGGTGCGGTGACCTTTGCCAACTGGATCCGAAGCGAGATCGAAGCAGATTCTCTGATCTAACCAGTGAGTCCTTCCACCCATCGTCTTTGCCCTTTCGGGCGTTTCCTTTGGTTGGGCGTGGCAGCGCTGACGCGCTGTGTCAGGTCGGCCTTATTCGGTATCTTTCGGGCGGCTAGGCACCCAAGCATATCCGTTTTCGCAAAGGATATATGCCTCTCGCAGACCATGCGGTTTGTCTGTGGGGGGCTGTAGTACCGTGGCGCCAGCAAGATCTGCGCGGGTAACGGCATCGTCCGGATCTGTATCGTACAGGCGGATTTCGATACCTGCTCCGCGCGGCGGTGTTTCCGGCAGCAAGCTCAACAACGGATTGGAATGATAGGTTCCGTCAGAATGCAGTTGAAAGACCTGACCGGAATAGGTGACGATCGCAAAATCAGCCGTCACCTGATGGCTTTTCATTCCAAAAACAGTCTCTAAAAAGGTGCATTCTGCCTTCACGTCCCTGACCAGCAGGTTTAGCCCGATCCTGTTCAGGCCACGCCCGAAACTATCCGCATCTATCGTTTCATAGTCCATGTGAGCAGATTGAGCAGCAAGTACACCGCAAAGCAAGCTATTCAGGCACGTGATTTCCCTTGTCATCAATCAGGGTCGTTCCGTCCTCTTTAAGCCATGGTGCCTTTGGCCATGTGTCGAGTAGGTCAAGAACAGCGCCTGATGGTCTGCATAGCCGGACCCCATTTCGGCATGCCACGATTGGTCGATTGACCAGAACCGGATGTTCCAGCATGGCATCCAGCAATTGATCGTCTGTCACCTCATCATCCAGCAGACCCAGTTCCTCAGCAGGTGACTTAGTGGTCCGAAGCGCCTGACGGGGCGTGAGTCCGGCGGCGGCGAACAACGCCAGGAGTTGTGGCCGGGTCCAGCCGGTTTCCAAATATTCGATGACCACCGGATCGTATCCGGCGTCACGTATGATCTGCAGCACGTTACGGGACGTGCCACAGGCGGGGTTGTGGTGAATGACGATATCCATATGACCCTCTTATGCTGCCTTTCGTGACGGTTTCATGATACGCAAAGAGCAGGGGTTGAACCTTCCTGCGCATTAGGGAAAGTTGGGCCATGGAATACACACCTTTCCCAAGCTGGCCCGATGTCGCCCCTCGTTTGATTGCCGTTGCCGCCGGGCGCGAACCTGCGGACATGATTATTCGCGATGGTATCTGGGTCAATGTTCACAGCCGTGAGACCTTGCCCGGCCATTCTGTTGCCATTGCCGAAGGGCGTGTGGCCTTTGTCGGGCCTGATGCCTCGCACTGCGTTGGTCCTGAAACCCAAATCATCGAAGCG
The DNA here is from genome assembly GCF_009711355.1 of Roseibium sp. RKSG952. Taxonomy (NCBI): domain Bacteria; kingdom Pseudomonadati; phylum Pseudomonadota; class Alphaproteobacteria; order Hyphomicrobiales; family Stappiaceae; genus Roseibium; species Roseibium sp. RKSG952. The sequence continues at coordinate 14,336 of NZ_SMMF01000930.1, forward strand.
CGCGGGCGCTATCTAATCCCGGGCTTGTGTGACGCACACATGCATATCGAATCCGGAATGCTGACGCCCGCTGAATTTGCACGCGCGGTGATCCCGCATGGGACGACCTCGATGTTCACCGATCCCCATGAGATTGCCAATGTGCTGGGCCTGGATGGCGTACGCATGATGCATGATGAGGCGCTGTTGCAGCCGGTGAATATCTTCACTCAGATGCCGTCTTGTGCGCCTTCGGCCCCGGGGTTAGAGACGACGGGCTATGAAATCACGCCTGAAGATGTATCAGAGGCGATGAACTGGCCAGGAATTATCGGATTGGGGGAGATGATGAATTTCCCCGGCGTGATAAATGGCGATCCAAAGATGCTGGCCGAGATCGCAGCCACGCAGCGCGCAGGAAAAACGGTAGGCGGACATTACGCTTCCCCTGATTTAGGGTCTGATTTTGCAGCATATGTGGCTGGCGGTCCCGCTGATGATCATGAGGGTACGTGTGAGGCCGATGCCATTGCGCGTGTACGTCAGGGCATGCGTTCGATGATGCGGCTGGGTTCGGCCTGGTATGACGTGGAAAGCCAGATCACCGCCGTCACTGAAAAAGGTCTGGATCCGCGGAACTTTATCCTGTGCACGGATGATTGCCACTCGGGCACGTTGGTGAACGAAGGGCATATGAACCGCGTCGTGCGGCATGCCATCGCCTGTGGTTGCGATCCTTTGATTGCGCTGCAGATGGCCACGATCAACACGGCCTCTCATTTCGGGCTGGAGCGTGAAATCGGCTCGATCACACCCGGGCGCAGGGCAGACATCATCATCACGTCTGACCTGACCGATCTGCCGATTGAGACGGTTGTGGCACGAGGCCAGATTGTCGCTGAAAATGGCGCGATTACAGTCGACTGCCCCCATTACGACTGGCCTGACCGGGCGCGAAACACTGTACATCTGGGACACCAGCTCAGCGCTGGAGACTTTGAGATCGAAGCACCGGCCGGAGCGAATAGGGTTCAGGCCAACGTAATCGGTGTGGTGGAAAATCAGGCCCCGACCAAAGCGCTGAAAGCCGAACTGCCCATCATTGGTGGGCTGGTAGAAGGTGAAGGTGATGTCTGTCAGATTGCGCTGGTCGAACGGCATCGGGGTACCGGGGGTGTAACGAACGCTTTCGTTTCGGGCTTTGGCTATCAGGGCCGCATGGCGATGGCGTCAACCGTAGCCCATGACAGCCACCACATGATTGTCGTAGGTACTGACCGCGAGCAAATGGCGCTGGCCGCAAATCGGCTGGCCGAAGTGGGTGGTGGCATCACCATCTTCCGAGATGGCGAAGAACTGGCATTGGTCGAATTGCCGATTGCCGGTCTGATGTCCGACAATCCGGCGGCCGAGGTTGCCGCAAACGCAGAAAAGATGGTCGAGGCGATGGAGGCCTGCGGCTGTCAGCTTAACAACGCTTATATGCAGCACTCCCTGCTTGCTCTGGTCGTGATCCCGGAATTGAGGATTTCCGACCTGGGCCTCGTGGATGTGCGCACCTTTGAAAAGATAGACCTTCTGGAACCACTTGCATGACAACAATAATAGAACCAAAAGCACCCAAACCAGAACAATTCACCGATGCGTCGGCCGCTGTTGCCCGGCTTGAAGAACTGTACGAGCAGGCAACGACATTTTTATGCGACAAGTTCTCTGACTCTATGTCGGGTGATACGCCGACCGAGCGATTCAGAGCCTATTACCCGGAAATTCGCATCAGAACCGCGTCTTATGCCCATGTAGACAGTCGCCTGAGCTTTGGTCACGTTTCGGAGCCGGGGACACACGCGACTACGGTGACGCGGCCGGATTTGTTCCGTTCCTATCTGACACAACAGATCGCTTTGCTGATTAAGAACCACAATCAGCCGGTCACAATCGGCCTTTCGGATACGCCGATTCCGGTACATTTCGCAGTCGCAAACAATCCGGATCTGGTTGTACCGCATCAGGGTGCAGCGGGGTTCACGTTGCGGGATGTTTTCGACGTTCCGGATCTGACGACCACCAATGATGATATCGTCAACGGCGTCTATGAGCTGGAGAACGATGTCGGCCCTCTGGCGCTGTTTACCGCTCAGCGGATCGACTATTCGCTGGCGCGCCTCGCGCATTATACGGCCACGGATCCAAGCCATTTCCAGAACCATGTGTTGTTCACCAACTACCAGTTCTACGTCTCGGAATTCGAAAACTATGCGCGTGAACAGCTGGCCGATCCGGATAGCGGCTACACCAGCTTCGTGTCCACCGGAAATGTCGAGATCAGCGATCCGAAGGCTGCAATCGAACAACCGCTGAAACTGCCGCAGATGCCGACCTATCACTTGAAGCGCGAGGATGGGTCCGGCATCACGCTCGTCAATATTGGTGTTGGTCCATCAAACGCCAAAACGGCAACGGACCATATTGCGGTTCTGCGTCCGCACGCCTGGCTGATGGTTGGCCACTGCGCTGGGCTTCGAAATACGCAGGCTTTGGGCGATTTTGTACTGGCCCATGCCTATCTGCGCGAAGACAAGGTGCTGGACGATGATCTGCCGGTCTGGGTTCCGATCCCGCCACTGGCCGAAGTGCAGGTTGCACTTGAACAGGCCGTGGCCGAAGTGACCGAGCTTGAAGGTTATGAGCTCAAGCGGATCATGCGAACTGGCACTGTGGCCTCTGTCGATAACCGAAACTGGGAGCTTCGGGATCAGTCGGGACCCGTGCAACGGCTTAGCCAATCGCGCGCAATCGCGTTGGATATGGAAAGCGCCACCATCGCCGCAAATGGGTATCGTTTCAGGGTGCCTTACGGCACATTGTTGTGCGTGTCAGACAAGCCTTTGCATGGTGAACTAAAGCTTCCCGGAATGGCTTCGTCGTTCTATACCACGCAGGTCAGCCGCCATTTGGCGATCGGAATACGGGCCATGGAACACCTCCGCGGGATGCCTCTGGAGCGTCTGCACAGCCGGAAATTGCGTTCTTTCGACGAAACGGCCTTCCTCTGAAGCAAAAAAGCAACGAAATCCCCATATTTTTGGGGGTTTTGGCGCTACTATTCGTTGTGTTCACATACAATATCCCGTTACAGTTACGCGGTGAGGCCCAAGAGATCGGGCACGTTAAGGAGACCAAGAAATGGCAAAGCCTATGACTAAAACTCAGCTGGTTGCTGCTCTCGCTGAGGAAATGGGAACCGACAAGAAATCCGCAAACGCGGCACTTGAGGCCGTAACCGGCCTGATCACCCGCGAAGTTTCCGCCGGTGGTGCAGTGACCCTGCCCGGCGTCGGCAAAATCTACTGCCGTGAGCGCCCCGAGCGTCAGGTCCGCAACCCGGCCACTGGTGAAACCTTCACCAAAGAAGCCGACAAGGTTGTGAAAATGACCATCGCAAAAGCACTGAAGGACAGCGTGAACGGCTAATCCCAGCCTTCACAACTTCAATAGAAGGGTCGCGATTTCGCGGCCCTTTTTCTTTGACGAAACTCATCTACCCGGACTCAAGGCGCCGGTGGGCCGCTTAGAGATGGGTATGAACAACCTTAAGTGCGTGATTCAGCATCGCCCGATTGATCTCTTCGTCTGCCGGGGGCTTCGGATTCTGAGATGGTGAAAGCGAGGCTTTTCGCTCAGCCTCACCAACCGGTAAAACCCGCCCTTCCATAACTGTGCCCCAGACATTGATGTCGCGGATAGATGTCGGGTCTACGCTCAGGGGGTTTTCATCCAGAATAGTCAGGTTGGCCCGTTTGCCCGGTTCGATGCTCCCGATCTCATCACTCATCCTGAGGGCCTGAGCCGCCTCAATCGTAACCCCGCGAAGCGCCATCTCGGCCGGTACTCTCTGATCCGCGCCAGCGGTGCGACCGGAAGAAGTTATCCGATTGACCGCACACCACATCAGAAACAGGGGATCAGCAGGTGCCATTGGCATATCTGAATGCAGTGACCAGGGGATACCAGCGAGCGACAAGTCACCCAAGCGAACCATCGAATCCGCGCGTTGCGGGCCAAGACCAACTTTCGAGTACTGATCTGCTAGAGCCGTCACATAGTAGGGATTTCCGCTGACGATAGCGCCAAGCGCGCGAATCCGCTCGACCTGATCCGGGGCGCTGACCGCAAAATGCACCAGAACGGTGCGGTGATCATATCGAGGGTTGCGGCGCAGATTGGCCTCGAGCGTATCAAGAACCCGATCAAGCCCGGCGTCGCCATTGACGTGAATATGGATTTGATATCCTGCATCCCAGTAAACGCGGAATGCACGCTCAAACAAATCGCGGTCCATCATCCATTCACCGTCATGGCCATCAAGATAAGGATCACGTACCTGCATCAGCAGCGAATAAATTGCGCCATCAGCAAAAAGCTTTGCCTGCTTTGGCGCAAGACTTGTCATGCCACCATACCAAGAGGCCAGCTTTTCGGTTTCAGCAATGACTTGCGCATCATCCGAATAGGTCGCGACCATCGACTTTGCATCCACGATAAATGACCAGCGAAATGGCATATCCGGGTTCGAGAAAACTTCGTTAACGCCGTCCTGAACCGGTTTAGACAGAATCCCGCCTGGCTCATTGCCGAAGGTAATGCCTTTGGCGTGCATATAGTCGCGCGTGATTTCCAGACCGGAACGCAGGCGTTCGGGGGTTGCGACCATATTCGCGATGTTAGGCAAAACTCCGAATAGGCCCTGTTCCCAAAACCGCGCCTCTTCAAAATTGCTTTGCTCTTTTGCCGACGGGCTGAACGTTTCGAACTGGTCCTGGGTGACACCGCCGCGCTCCATTGCCGCCGAGTTCAGTACCATCTCGTGACATGAGCGCGCCCAAACAAGAATTGGACGTGTTTTGCTGATTGTGTCGAGATCGGCACGTGTTAATGGGCCATAGAAGGCGGGGTGATAACCCCAGCTGAGCAGAGGTTCATCCGGATCTGACTTCTCGGCTTCGGCCTTGGCCAGGCGTGTCATGAAGTCTTGCTTGTCTTTAACGCGAGGAACAGTTCCGCTCGGCAGGACCCAATCCTCGATTGCCAGGATTTCAGATGACATCGTAAGCGCGGCAAGTACCGGATGGTCATGCTGGGCGATAAAGCCGGGTACGATCACGTGATCGGTAAAGGTCGTATCGATTTCGTAGGGCTGGTCGCCCAAAACACGCTGCACATCTTCCAGCGTTCCGGCCCAGAGGATTCTGTCGCCAACCACTGCAACCGCCTCGGCGGTTGGCCGTGCATCATTGAGTGTGATGATTTCGCGGGCAGTGTAGATCGTCGCCTGAGGTGCCGAGACAATTGATCCACCAATATCCTGCAGTGACCCAGTTTCTGCCAAAGCATGTCTCAATGGTGTCAGCGCTGCAGCAGAAGCTAATCCAGTTCTCACAAATCGCCGGCGACCGATATCTTTCATAATCGAGTTTCCTCAGACAGTTGGGTGGCAATGGTATTCGATTTCAAAAGAGTAATTCCCATCACAATATCTGAATTTTGCACGGTGTCTTGCCCAAGGCATAAAAAACCCCGCAGAAAGTGCTGCGGGGTTTGATTTGTCCAAGGCAGAAGTTGCCTGTGGTGTTTTGGTCTCCGGCTTAGTGAACCGTTTCAACCTTGTGGAAATCCAGATCGCGCCCTTCGGGCATGGAGTCGATGCTCAGCACCTCTATGCGCTTGGAAATCAGGATGTAGACAACGCAGGCCAGATACAGGCCAACCACAACCGCGCCGATCCACTGAATTTGCAGCCACTGGCTCTGGAACAACAGGGTCAGGACAAACAGCAGGACAACGTTTCCTGCGACATATGCCGCCTTGCCGAACCGTTCGACTGTCATGTTCAGGTTGTCGGTGTACAGGCGGATAAGCGAGTCCAGCGAGTTGATCACAAAAGTCACGCCCACGATCACCATCGCGATGTTGGTGATACCTGCAGTGCTGATGCCGTTCAGGTGATAGTAGTAGAGAACGGTGAACCAGATCGCCAGCGGGATCGATGGGAAGATCAACAACGCGGCCAGCAGTTGCCATGTTTTCAGGCCACCGACAAAACGCGAGGTGAACTGGCCGATCATGATCGACCATGCAAACCACCAGAACAGATAGAAGGCATGATAGTCGGTCAGCGGCAGGACAAACTTATGCAGGTTTGCGAAGTACGCACCGATGTTGCTGCTGGTTTCTGCAAATCCGGTCAGACCCATACCAGCTGCAGCCCACATGCCCAGAATCAGAGCAAGGAACAGGAAGGTAGAACCCACCGACAGGATGCGCACGTATTTCAGATCTGTCGACGAATAGGCCGCCGCCAGAATGACCACGAACACGATGATGTAGAATGTGGTGACAACGGATTCACCGTCTCCGACCTCGGGCAGGTAGCCAGGCAGGTAGATCAGGAACAGGCTGGCGGTAAAGGCACAGGTGCCGATGATCACTACGTTGTTGATCAGCTTGACCAGCGGGATCTCAAAGAACTTCACACGTGGTTCGATGACGCAGAAGTAGAACGCGGTCAGGAAGTAGAACGCCCAGATCAAAAAGCCCCAGAAACCGAACTCGATCGCCAAGGGGTTGGCGAATGCGTAAGCCGGTTCTTCGGCATAGCCGCCAAACTCGGTTAGCGGGAACATGATCAGGCCAACGTCCAAGCCGGATGTGAACAGGATCGCAATGAATGTGAACAGATGGACAGGCGTTACACCAACGCAGCGTAGATTCCACCATTTCACGACGAAGAAAGCGACCAGGCCCAATGCCAACAGGACGCCAAAAGACAGGATGTATTCCAGAAGCACCGACAAACCTCCCTTGATGTGTCAGATCGGGCAGCGGATATCTTTAATTGGCCAGTCAATCAATAAAAACGCATGTAATGACTTTCTTGTATGGCGCATGTGTCTTTTTTGACGAAGTGATGACCTCGCGCTTGAAGCTTTTTGTAAAATCAGAAACAGTCCTGCCGATTTGAAAAGGGGATCGTGATGGACCTGCGCGCCATAGCCATGGGGCTGATATTTGCCTTCATCTGGTCATCCGCTTTTACATCGGCACGGATCATAGTTTCCGATGCCTCGCCTCTGTTTTCGTTGGCACTTCGATTTCTGATTTCCGGTGTGATCGGCGTCACGATTGCCAGGGCAATGGGGCAGAGCTGGAGGCTCACCAGATCTCAGTGGTACGCCACCTTCCTATTCGGAATTTGCCAGAATGCCCTTTATTTGGGTCTGAATTTTTATGCGATGCAAACGGTCGAGGCATCGGTCGCCGCCATTATAGCGTCGACTATGCCATTGCTGGTCGCTTTGGCAGGATGGCTGTTGTTTGGCGAAAAACTCCGTCCCTTGGGCGTCATCGGCCTGCTCGCCGGCTTTGCCGGTGTCGCCCTGATCATGAGCAGCCGGATCAGCGCTGGCATTGATATGTTCGGTGTCATGCTCTGCGGTTTGGGTGCTTTGGCGCTCACGCTGGCAACGCTGGCGGTTCGGGGTGCCACCTCAGGGGGCAACTTCATGATGGTTGTCGGACTGCAGATGCTTGTGGGTTCAGCTATTCTCTTCGTCGCTGCACCGCTGTTTGAAACCATCTATATTCATCTGACCGTGCCCTTTGCGCTGGCTTTCACCTATACAACCCTGTTCCCCGGCCTGCTGGCGACATTGATCTGGTTCTTGCTTTTGAACCGCATCGGTGCCACCCGGGCCGCGACATTCCATTTTCTAAATCCTGTGTTTGGCGTCGCCATTGCCGCCATCTTGTTGGGTGAAAGGCTTGGTGCGCTTGATGTGATCGGTGTGCTTGTGACGACAATTGGCATTCTGGCCGTGCAGTTGTCGCGCCAACCCGAGGTTAAAACTGCCTGATCCAACGCACGAGCGCGCGAGGCAACTGAAATATGGCTTTGATTTCCTCTATGATGTGCCCAAATAGTGCATCACGAAAGACAACACCGGAGGAGCCATGACTCGTTACACCAAAGACCCCGAGGCCATCGCCGCCCTCTCTCCCGAAGAGTTTCACGTGACCCAGCGCAGCGGTACCGAACGGCCGGGTACTGGAAAACACCTGAACAACAAAGAGCCGGGTATCTATGTCGATATCGTCTCGGGTGAGCCGCTGTTTGCCTCGACCCACAAGTACGAATCCGGCTGTGGCTGGCCCAGCTTTACCAAGCCAATCATCCACGCGCATGTCGAAGAACTCGAAGATCGCACCCTGGGCATGATCCGTACCGAGGTACGTTCGAAACACGGCGATAGCCATCTGGGCCATGTTTTTCCGGACGGTCCGCGCGAACATGGCGGGCTGCGCTATTGCATAAACTCTGCTGCGCTTCGGTTTATCCATCGTGACGATATGGAAACCGAAGGTTACGGCGAATTCCTGATCCATGTGGAGGAAATCCAATGACCGAACAACGCGCTGTTCTTGCCGGGGGCTGTTTCTGGGGCATGCAGGATCTGATCCGCAAGTTGCCCGGCGTTTCCCGCACTCGTGTCGGATACACTGGCGGAGACGTACCAAACGCAACCTATCGCAACCATGGTACCCACGCAGAAGGGATTGAGATCTGGTTTGATCCTACCAGGATCACCTATCGCGAGTTGCTGGAGTTCTTCTTTCAGATTCACGACCCGACCACAGTGAACCGCCAAGGCAACGACGTCGGGATGAGCTATCGCTCTGCCATCTACTACGTCGATGAGGCGCAGAAACAAGTCGCAGTGGACACAATCGCCGATGTGGATGCCAGCGGAATTTGGCCGGGTAAGGTCGTGACCGAGGTGGAACCTGTTGGTGACTTCTGGGAAGCCGAGCCCGAGCATCAGGACTACCTGGAGCGTATCCCAAACGGGTATACCTGCCACTTCCCGCGTCAGGACTGGGTGCTGCCAAAGCGCACCGACGCCGCAGAATAGTAAACCCGCCTCCTCCGTTCGCGGAGGAGGCTAGCCCACGGCAACCCTAGGTCGGCCGCTGGCCTCGACGGTCACAAGCGCCTCGACAAACACGTCCCCGCCTTCGACCTGCGCAGTGCGAATATCTCGATCTATAATCACCCGGATATCTTCTGCTCCGGCCTCGCGTACTGATTTCTCGGTTTCATCTCGTAGAATCGATTCCAACAGGCCCAGCGCCGCATCCGGTTCTGAGAAATCCTGTGGCCCATCCTCCAGATGAACGCGAAAGAGCCCTTCGGAAGGTGACGTTACCGTACCGGCACGCCGCAATGTAAGGCGACCAACCACTGCACCAATGGCATTGGCGACGCCAGCATGTTCTGGCAGGACCATCGCGCAATGCAGTCGCTCACCAACTGAAGGATAATAGCTGGGGGCCGAAGCGCCCAGCCCGACTACATCCACATTCAGCGCTGCATCCAGCGCCATCAGACCCCGGTGCCGAGACAATCCCCGCTGCGTCAGAACATGCCGCGCCAGATCCTGCGCAGGTAGGCCCAATCCATCGGTTTCTTCTGCGAAAGCAGTCTCTAACAAGGTCAAAGCTGTTTGTTCCGTCAGTTGATCAATGATCATCTGGGCTAGCGCTTCGGGGGATTTTGCCAACAGGTCACCTGACCCGACCCGCCTGCGCGCGATCAGCTCCAACGCTTTACAGGCAGCCTCGCCGTCCCAATCCGTAAGCCTGCCAAGTACATGGCTGGCATCTGATGGAGTAATGCCAGATACCTGCACAACGCCGCGGTCCACCAGACGGTTCAGCGCACCGTTTTCCATCCGGGTTCGCAGTAGTGAAGACAGGGGCAATACCGTGTCGCCAAGCCGATCCAGCAGAACCTCTTCGCGTTCACCAACACCATCCGCGCGGATACCCGGTACGCGGCGGGCAAAACGTGTGTCATGCTCTCCGACCGTCGTGGCCCGTAGTTGTTCATCCAGAACCGCATGGACGATTTCTGGCGCTTCTGCTGCGATCAGTGAAACTGGCAAGACACGTCTTGGTCCAAGAAACACACCGCCGCCCAGGCCTTCGGTCACGACATGCACCTGACTGTCCCCACCCAGACCATGGGTTCGCATTGCAACGGCCTCGACCATGGTTCGGAATCCACCAACTTGCGCACCGGCTGGATCGATCGCTGGCTTGCCATCTCGGATCAACGCCACATCCGTAGTCGTGCCGCCGATATCAGAAACCAAAGCGTTTTCGGCCCCGGTCAACCAGCGTGCACCCACGATCGAGGCAGCAGGTCCGCTGAGGATTGTTTCGATCGGTCGTTCGCGGGCCTGCTCTGCGCTCATCAAGGCACCATCACCACGCACGACCATCATCGGAGCGTGAATGTTCAGTTCGCGCAATCGGTCTTGAGCACGCCCGATCAACCGGTCAATCATTCCGATCAAACGGGCGTTCAGCACTGCTGTTACTGCCCGTTTCGGACCGTTCAGCTTGGCTGACAGCTGATGTGAGCAGGTGACTGGGGCGCCCGTCCTTTCGGTAATGATCTGCGCAGCCTTCAACTCATGTGCCGGGTTACGCGTGGCGAATTGTGCTGCGACCGCAAAGCCCGAAATGCCTTGGTGAGAGTCTAGAAATGCTTCAAGCGCTTGGATGTCCAGCGGTGCAACCTCGCCTCCGGCATGGCTGTGGCCGCCCGAAATCACCAGCGCAGGATCACCCTTCAGGGCATCCTTCAACCCATGCTTTTCCAGATCGCTTTCCCGAAAGCCGATATAGATCAAAGCGACACGGCCGCCTTGCCCTTCAACCAGCGCGTTGGTGGCAAGCGTTGTCGACAACGAGGCAAGAGAGATTTGATCCGGTGACACCTGCGCCTCGTCCAGAACGGCCGAGATTGCCTTGCCCACACCAATCGCCAGATCTGCGCGAGTGGTCAGGGATTTGGCCGAGGCGATGACCTCTTTCTCATCCCGGATCAACACCGCATCAGTATAGGTTCCGCCCGTATCGACACCCAAAGCCAAGGCCATCGGGTCCTCCTTATTGTTCGCTGGTGACGGGTGTAGCGAATTGAAACGACGCGTCCAGCCTGTTTGCGGCACTTATGACAATCGTTTCACCGCCCATCGCGCCGCATCGGCGACGGTGGCATCCGGATCATGAATCAATGCCTGTGCTGCAGACCGCAGCGATGCTGCGCCAGAGTTTCCGATGGCATAGAGGACATTGCGCACAAAGCGATCTCGACCAATCCGTTTAATCGGTGAGCCAGAGAATTTCTGACGGAAACCCGCATCGTCCAACGCAACAAGTTCAGCAAGCTTTGGTGCCTTGAGGTCCTCGCGCGCCGCATAGCGTATGTCGCTTGCTGCCACTGCAAACTTGTTCCAGGGGCAGGCTGCCAGGCAATCATCGCAGCCGTAGATGCGGTTGCCCAGTTTCTGCCGCAGCTCCTCGTCTACAGGCCCTTTGTGCTCAATCGTCAGGTACGAAATGCAGCGACGTGCATCCAGTTGATAGGGGGCGGGAAACGCATCGGTCGGACAGCTGTCCAGACAGGCTCGGCAGGATCCGCAATGGTCCACTTCGGATGGGTCAGCCGGTAGTTCAATGGTGGTAAAAACAGACCCTATGAAGGACCAATTACCCCAATCCCGACTGACCAGATTGGTGTGCTTGCCTTGCCATCCAAGCCCGGCTGCATGGCCCAGCGCCTTTTCGGGAACCGGCGCTGTATCGACAAATACCTTCACCTCTCCGCCGGCCTCGGCAATCAGCCAGCGTGCAAGGCGTTTCAGCCGTTTCTTGACGAGATCGTGGTAGTCCTTGTTCTGCGCGTAAACCGAGATTGCACCCCGGTCCGGGTGGTTCAGAACTTCGGTCGGATCATGATCGGGCGTGTAGCTTTCGGCCAGCATGATGACCGAGCGTGCCTCGGGCCACAAAGCGGACGGATCGCCCCGCCAATGGGTACGTTCTGCCATCCATCCCATCTGACCGTGATATCCGGCTTGCAGAAAGGCATCCAGCCGAGCCGGAACTTCGGGAATGTCCCACGGTCGGCAGACGCGACAGGATACAAACCCTTCGGAAAGAGCTTGCGATATCAACCGCTCTTTGAGTGTTTGAGTCATCGTTATTGAGCCGAGCCGTTCCCTGTGCCTTTGGGGTGCGATGCGTCCCACCCCTTGTTCTGGATATCAGAAATCCAGATCGGCGTAATGGGCTGGTGGCCGGAAACCCGGGACCTGATCCGCAAGGATCGAGCGGAAGGCCGGTCTGGATTTGATCTTTGCGTACCAATCCTTGACCACCTGACTGCGGTTCCAGTCCACGTCCGAGATGTAGTCCAAAGCTGACAAATGCGCAGCAGCGGCAAAATCAGCCAATGTCATCTGATCCCCCGCCAGCCAGCGGCGGTGATCCAGCAACCAGGTCATGTAGTCCAGGTGATACTTGATCGCCCGCGCACCTTCCTTGACGTTTTTACTGTCCGGATACCCCTGACCTGTCACCTTCTTGTTCACGCGCTCATAAAGAAGTTTCGAAGTCACTTCGTGGTGAAACTTGTCATCGAACCAGCCAACAATTCGCCGGACTTCGTAACGGGCCTCGGGCTTTTTGGGCATCAGAGGCGGTTCAGGGCGGGTTTCTTCGATGTATTCACAGATCGCAGCGCTTTCGGCCAACACCAATCCATCCAGCCGCAGCACTGGCACCTTGCCCGCTGGATTACGCCGAAGAAAATCCGGATCCTGCTCCCAATATCGTTCTTCGACCAGTTCGACTTCGATCTTCTTTTCCGCCAGCGACAGGCGGACCTTGCGACAGTAGGGGGACAGGGGAACGTGAAACAAACGCGCCATGGACTTCCAATCGAACCAGTGAATACTTCCAAGCTTTAGCCTTGGCAGGGTAGTGGTTTCAATCCTCGAAACAATCTGCGCGACCATCTGCGCGGATGGTAGCCGCCCCATCAAGGATCGAAGCCGCCCGGCGACGTGTCCGAACCGAAGGGTCTGTAACCGACCTGTTGCGGGGAGAGGGCAGGATTGCCGCCAGTCGGGCAGCCTGTACCGGCGACAGCTTGGCGGCGCTGACACCGTAGTAACGTTGTGCCGCCGCTTCGACCCCAAAGACCCCTTGTCCGGTCTCAGCGACGTTCAGGTAGACCTCAAGAATCCTCTGCTTGCTCCAGAAGATCTCGACAACAGGTGTCATCGACGTTTCCAGCGCCTTGCGGACCCAGCTGCGGCCCTGCCAAAGGAAGACGTTTTTGACCACCTGCTGGGTGATGGTTGATGCGCCACGTGATCCGCCATCCTCAAGCGCATCGCGGATCGCTTCGACATCAAATCCCCAATGAAGGCAGAAATTCGCGTCTTCTGCAGCCACGGCTGAGCGCGCCATAATGGGCGAAATCTCTTCAATCGGAACCCATTCCCGGTCAACACGTCCCAACCGGCGCCATTCAGACCAGATTGTGTGGGTGACCGGTGGGTTCACAACCGAATAAATCAGAACAAGGGCTACAAAGAACGCAGCCAACCCCAAGGCACCCCGTATCGCCCATCGCCTGATCCGGGCGAAGAGTGAGGGCTGATTTTTGGCTTTGGTTGCCTTGTTTTTCTTACCGCCTGATTTGCGGACTGCTTGCTTTGCCATACCTCGCTATACGCTGCGCAACCGTTATTTGAAACGGTCTATATCGCGATGAGCCGACCATCGCGCGGGCGAACCACCGGGCGCACGGTCTTCTGAGCATGCAGCTCGCGGCTGGTAAGCTCAGGAAACAATGCCAGAATTTCAGCCTGTGTCTCGCGTTCGGATTGCGAGACTGCATGTCCGGGATAGTAGCTTTCGCTTTTTGCACCGTTTGCTGTCACAATTTCATGCTGACCGAACAAAAGGTGGATGTAATCTATTTCTCCACCTTCGACCCGCGTTACGGTATCGCCGTTAACCAGAGAATGTGCTGCGATCAGAACCTCTGTATGTCCAAACAGATATGGTGCCCGCCAGTCAGCAATCAGCATCCGATGTTGGGGTGACACCAGGGTCTCGCGATCCAACTCCAAAACACCGGCCTCAAATCGGATCGGCGCAGTGTCCCCGGTGGCGGCCACCGTGGTACGACCAACCCAGAGCAAGGGTTGTGGACCATTGTCCATAGTATTTACCAGATCACCCGGCTTCAGATCTTCAACTGCGCGTGGTCCATCAGGCGTTTCGATCATGGTGCCCGGTGTAAAACATGGTGGACCAAGCTGGCCGGGTACATTCAACGGTCCTTGCGTATTTACGAATGTAGTTGAAACAAGCGTCCCTTCTTCAAGGACCTTGCCGTCGGTTGGGGTAAATACCCGAGTCCCGTCAGCCAGGTAGAACGTGATGCCGGTATATGTCACCGGGCCAGTTCCGGGGACGTTTATAACAACTGTATCGCCGGGCCACGAAGAGGTTACATCCTGACCGTTTACTGTGTCGCCGCCAGGAGCCTCAATCTCACCATCGTCGTTTTGATCGACAAGATTGTAGTTCTCAACGGTCAGCAAAGTTCCTGCGGGGGGCGGGTTCGCCGGGTCCATTGCAAAGAACTGATCAAAGTAAGTTGTTGGCATCGAACTGCTCCACTACGCGTACCAAACCAAGCCTCAGTATTGTGTCAATTCCTGAAGAAACTTTGACCAATGCTAGGCGTTTTTTCTGCAAATACGCAATGAATCAGGTGAAATTGTTGCCAAACAGCAAAACCCCGCATGTCGCAAGCGACACGCGGGGCTCTGATTTTCAACTGTTCGTAAACCTATTCTGCCGGAACCGCCGTCGCCTCCAGGCTAAGTGGGTGAGCCAGCTTGTTCAGCATCTCTTTGGGGCAAACCTGCAGGAAGTTGGTCTTTTCGACCTCCCAATGCTGCAGAATATCAATGGCCTTGCGGCTGTTGGTTTCTGCGACATGACGCTCGATCAAAGATTTCAGCTGATCTTCCCAGTGATCAACGGTGACCGGGCAGGTGACCAGTGTCTCCAGGTTCATCAGCAGCTCTGCCTTGCCTTCCGGGTCGTAAAGGTAGGCCATGCCCCCCGTCATACCCGCACCAAAGTTCGCGCCGATATCACCAAGGATCACCGCAACGCCACCAGTCATGTATTCACACCCGTTCGAGCCACAGCCTTCGATCACCACCTTGGCGCCCGAGTTTCTGACGGCGAAACGTTCACCCGCACGGCCAGCGGCGAACAAGTGACCATCGGTGGCACCATACAGCACCGTATTGCCGATGATGGTGTTGTCATCCGCCTTGAGCGGGCTGACTTGCGGCGGTCGCACCACAATGGTGCCACCGGAGAGGCCCTTGCCGACGTAGTCATTGGCATCGCCCGACACCTCCAGCTTCAGGCCCGGAGCTGCAAAGGCCCCAAGCGACTGACCGGCCGAACCCTGCAGTTTCACGTGCAGATGATCGTCCTGGAAGGTGTTCCGCATACCAAAATTCTGCACGATGTGGCTGGAAACGCGAGTACCCACGGTGCGATGCGTGTTTTGGATCGCATAGGACAGCTGCATCTTTTCGCCGTCTTTCAGGAACCGTGCCGCGTCGCGAACAATCTCGGCATCCAGAGTATCCGGTACTGCATTCCGATCCTTGTCGCGGTTGTAGACGATGTTATGCGCACCATCGACCGTGATCAGCAGAGGGTTGAGGTCCAGATCGTCCAGATGCGCCGAACCACGGCTGACCTGCGCAAGCAGATCCGCGCGACCGATGATCTCGTCCACCGAACGCGCACCGAGGCTGGCCAGAACCTCCCGCACTTCCTGTGCGTAGAAGGTGATCAGGTTTACAACCTTGTCTGCGTTGCCGGTGAATTTGGCACGCAGGGATTCATCCTGCGTACACACGCCAACCGGACAGGTGTTGGACTGGCACTGACGCACCATGATGCAGCCCATGGCGATCAGAGCGGCGGTTCCGATGCCGTATTCCTCGGCTCCCATCATCGCAGCCATGACGATGTCTCGACCTGTGCGAAGCCCACCATCGGTCCGCAGCGTGATGCGGTCCCGCAGGTTGTTCATTGCCAGAACTTGATGCGCTTCGGTCAGGCCCATTTCCCACGGCAGGCCAGCGTACTTGATGCTGGTTGCGGGCGATGCACCAGTGCCGCCGTTGTGGCCCGAGATCAGGATCACGTCCGCCTTGGCTTTTGCCACACCGGCAGCAATCGTGCCAACACCCGAAGACGCCACCAGTTTGACCGTCACCTTGCAGCGCGGGTTGATCTGCTTCAGGTCGTAGATCAGCTGCGCCAGGTCTTCGATCGAGTAGATGTCGTGGTGCGGCGGCGGCGAAATCAGCGTCACGCCCTTGGTCGAATGCCGCAGACGCGCGATCAGGTCGGTCACCTTCATGCCCGGCAGCTGACCACCCTCACCAGGCTTCGCGCCTTGGGCGACCTTGATCTCAAGCTCTTCACACTGGTTCAGATACTCGGCGGTCACACCGAACCGGCCCGAGGCCACTTGTTTGATCTTGGCCGACGGGTTGTCGCCATTGGGCTCCGGTACGAAATGCGCCGGATCTTCGCCACCCTCGCCCGAGTCGGACTTGGCCCCAATCCGGTTCATCGCCACGTTCAGCGTCTTGTGCGCCTCAGGCGACAGCGCGCCCAAGCTCATGCCCGGCGTCACGAACCGTTTGCGGATTGAGGTGATCGATTCGACCTCTTCAATCGGAACCGGCTTACCCAGAGGTTTGAAGTCCATCAGGTCGCGCAGGTGGATCGGCGGGTTCGACTGCATCTTGGCCGAATATTGTTTCCACAGCTCGTATGAGGCGCGGTTACAGGCCATTTGCATCATGTGCATCGAGGTTGCTTCCCACGCGTGGGTCTCACCCGATTTACGCGCTTTGTAGAAACCACCGATGGGCAGAACATCCAGACCACTGTCCCACGCTTTGGCATGGATTTCTTCGACTTTGGTCTGAATGCCCGTGACACCGATGCCGGAAATCCGGCTGGTCATACCCGGGAAGTACTCGGCCACCATCGCGCGGCTGAGACCAACGGCTTCGAAATTCAGACCTCCGCGATAAGATGAGATCACCGAAATACCCATCTTGGCCATGATCTTCAGCAGGCCCTGGTCGATGGCTTCGCGATAGCGCGCAACGTTTTCAGTCAGGGTGCCGTCCAGCAGACCACGATCAATGCGGTCGGCCAGCGAATCTTCGGCCAAATAGGCGTTCACAACAGTCGCGCCACAGCCGATCAGAACCGCAAAGTAATGCGGATCGACACATTCAGCCGAGCGAACGTTCAGCGAGCAGAAAGTCCGCAGGCCCTGACGGGTCAGATGCGAGTGCACTGCACTGGTGGCAAGGATCATCGGCATCGCCACACGACCTTCACCAGAGTTCATGTCGGATAGAACCAGGTGCCCGGCGCCCGAACGAACCGCTTCCTCAGCTTCGGCTCTAACACGGGCCAAAGCAGCGCTCAGCGCACCCTGACCGGGCTCAAAGCTACAATCAATCTCAGCCAGCGGAGCATTGAGGTGCCCAACCAGTTCATCCCATTGCGCGTTGCCGACAAAGGGGCTTTCCAGAACAATGATCTCGGTCTGGCTGCTGTCCTCGTCCAATACGTTCTTCAGGTTCCCGAACCGTGTCTTCAGCGACATGACGCGGTATTCGCGCAAACTGTCGATCGGTGGGTTGGTGACCTGGCTAAAGTTCTGGCGGAAGAAATGACTGAGCGGGCGGTACTGCTTGGACAGAACTGCCGAGGGCGTATCGTCGCCCATGGATGCCAGCGCCTCTTTACCGTCTTCGGCCATGGGCGCCAGAATTTGCTCCAGCTCCTCGACCGAATAGCCTGCTGCGATCTGGCGCTTGCGCAGGTCTTCACCCGAGAACATCGGCTTTTCGGTCACACCTGCCAACGCTTCGTCCAAATCGTTGATCTTTCCGACCCACTCGCCAAACGGCAGTGCAGCGGCCAGCTTGTTCTTGATCTGCGTGTCGCGGAACAGTTTGCCCTTCTTCATGTCGACGGCCAGCATCTGGCCCGGGCCAAGCGCACCCTTTTCAGTCACGGTTGCCTCGTCAATCGGCACCATGCCGGCCTCAGATCCCGCAATCACAAGACCGTCGCCTGTCACCACATAACGCATGGGGCGCAGACCATTACGGTCCAGACCGGCACAAACCCAGCGACCGTCAGTCATTGCCAGTGCAGCCGGACCGTCCCACGGTTCCATCACCGAGTTGCAGTAGGAATACATGTCGCGCCACGCTTGCGGCAGTTCCACGGCCTGCTTGGACCAGCTTTCCGGAACCAGCATGGTTTTCGCCATGGGCGCTGAGCGGCCGGCGCGCACAAGAACTTCGAAAACCGAGTCTAATGCGGCTGAATCCGACGATCCACCGGCGATGATCGGTTTGATATCTTCGGCATAGTCGCCAAAGGTGGCTGATGCCATGCGGATCTCATGGCTTTTCATCCAGTTGACGTTGCCCTTCAGCGTGTTGATCTCGCCGTTATGGGCCAGCATGCGGAAAGGTTGTGCCAGCCACCATTGGGGGAAGGTGTTGGTCGAGTAGCGCTGGTGATAGATGGCAAACGCTGATTCAAAGCGTTCGTCCATCAGATCGGGGTAGAAGACCGCGACCTGCTCGGCCAGCATCATGCCCTTATAGATGATTGATCGGCAGCTGAGCGAGGCCAGGTACAAGCCCGAGATACCCGCAGCCATTGCCGCCTTTTCGATGCGACGACGGATCACATAAAGCTCACGCTCAAACGTATCCTCGTCCACACCTTTCGAGTTCGAGATCAGAATTTGCTCGATCTCTGGTCGGGTGGCGTTAGCTTTTTCACCCAGACAGGTCACATCAACCGGCACATGACGCCAGCCATAGATGTAATAGCCCATACGCAGAACTTCGGTTTCCACGATGGTTCGGCAGCTTTCCTGCGCACCAAAATCAGTGCGGGGCAGGAAGACCTGACCAACAGCAATCAGTTCGTCCAGTTTCGGTTCATGGCCGGTACGACGGATCTGATCATAGAAGAACGGAACCGGAATCTGCACGTGGATGCCAGCGCCATCGCCGGTCTTGCCATCCGCGTCCACCGCGCCACGGTGCCAGATCGCCTTGAGGGCATCGATGCCCGCATCCACGACCTTGCGGCTTTTCTTTCCGTCAATGGAAACAACAAGACCAACACCACAGGAAGAATGCTCTTCTTCCTCGGAATAGAGACCATTTTCGGCCATCCATTTGCGCTTGGTTTCTTCGTTTTTGACCCAGTTTTCGTCATATACGCTCATGGTCAGGCTCCTTCCGTGGTCGGCCCGTACAGCGCAAATACTTGCGCTTCGGTCAGCAGTTCATGTTCACCCTGAAAGGCGAACGCATCCGGTTTGCGGTCGATAAAGATCTCGCGCGTCATCTTGAATCCTTCAGCATCGTCAAAAATGCCGATCGGTATCTCGTAATTACCATTGAGAGGGCCATCAGCGGTCACCCGGTACCAAAGCCCCGTGCCGCATTTGCTGCACCAGGCCCGTTCCGCCCAGCCCGAGCTTTGCAGAGTCGCGATGTTGTCCTCACCCTGCCAGCTCAGGTTTTTTTCGGCGATGGTAACCCCCAGAAACGCTGACCCAAGCCACCGCTGGCACATCTTGCAGTGGCAGGTGCCGAATTCCTGAGGCACGTTCTGTGCCGTGAACCGGACCTCACCGCACATGCATTGACCTGCGCGCGCGCTCATGCGTTGCTCTCCGCTTCAGGGGCATAGGCAGCGATCACTTCGGCTTCGGTCATCTGACGGCGTTCACCTTCAAAAGTGTAACCTTCCGGCTTCTTGTCTATGTAAAGCTCCAGCTTGATCTCGCTGTCCGCGGCATTGTCGAACAGCCCGGCAGCCATCTGGGTTTGCCCATGCATTTCGCCCGGCAGGGTTATGCGGTACCAGAGCGCGGATCCGCATTCTTCGCAAAAGGCACGTTCCGCCCAGTCCGACGATGTGTATGTCCGAACCGGTCCCAGCGCGGCATAGCCCGGCTCGGCCGGAAAGCTGACGAATGCGCTGCTGCTCCAGCGACGGCACATGTCGCAATGGCATGCACCCAGCGCATCGCGCGCAGGGGTGGCGGTTACGGTAACCGCGCCGCACATACACTGGCCTTGCAATTCGGGCATGACATCCCTCCTGTCGCTGGGCTCATGGCTGTGTCGCCATGCTGGGTTGAAGATTATTCAGCTGCTACGGCAGCCTTGCTGTTGAACCGGTCGATGATTGCATCTGCGCAATCGCGCCCGTCACGGATCGCCCACACCACCAGAGAGGCACCGCGTACGATGTCACCGATTGCATAGACGCCGTCCATCTCGGTCTCACCGGTTTGGAACGCGGCTTTGACGGTGCCCCAGCGAGTGACAGGCAGGTCGGGCTGACCGAACAACGCAGGCAGGTCTTCGGGTTCGAAACCCAGTGCCTTGATCACCAGATCGGCCTCTTCGACATAATCCGCACCTTCGATCACTTCGGGTGCCTGGCGACCCGACGCGTCGGGCTGACCGAGGCGCATCTTCTGCACCATCACACCGGACACTTTGTCATCACCGGTAAAGCCCTTGGGTGCGCTGAGCCACTCAAACACAACGCCTTCTTCCTCGGCATTCTGAGTTTCACGCTGCGATCCAGGCATGTTGGCCTTGTCACGGCGGTACAGACATTTGACCGAGGTAGCACCCTGACGGATCGAGGTCCGTACACAGTCCATCGCAGTGTCGCCACCACCGATGACAACCACCTTTTTGCCTTCGGCATTCAGGCGGCCATTGTCGAAATCCTCAACCGCGTCACCAAAGCTTTTGCGGTTCGAAGCGGTCAGGAAGTCGATGGCTTTTTCGATTCCGGCCAGACCGCTGCCTGGCATGGTCAGATCGCGGGATTTGTATACGCCGGTTGCGATGATAACCGCGTCGTGCTTGGCGCGGATTTCCTCGAACTTCGCAGCATCCACATCGCAGTTCAACACGAACTCAACTCCGCCGTCAGCGAGCAAATCGTTCCGGCGCTGCACGATGTCTTTCTCAAGCTTGAAACCGGGGATGCCATACATCAGCAGACCGCCCGCGCGGTCATAGCGGTCATAGACCGTTACCTGAATTCCTGCACGGCGCAGCATGTCAGCTGCCGCCAGACCGCCGGGTCCTCCACCAATGATGCCGACGCTTTCAGATCGCTCGCTATTGGGAGCTGCGGGTTGAACCCAGCCCTTATCCCACGCGGTATCGGTAATGTACTTCTCGATCGTTCCGATGGTGACCGTGCCATGGCCTGACTGTTCGATCACGCAATTGCCTTCACACAAGCGGTCCTGCGGGCAGATGCGGCCGCAGATTTCGGGGAAGGTATTGGTGGCCTGGCTTGTCTGATAGGCCTCTTCCAAACGCCCGGTTGCTGTCAGATTCAGCCAATCCGGGATGTTGTTGTGCAGCGGGCAGTGCGACTGACAGTATGGCACACCACACTGGCTGCACCGGCTGGCCTGCTCAGCAGCTTTTTCAGCTGCGAACTCTGCATAGATCTCGTCAAAGTCTTCTTTGCGGTCATTAGCGGCACGCTTTTCCGGCATGACGCGGTCGATCTGCACAAATTTCAGCATCGGTTGCTTGGCCACGGGTCAGACTCCATGAATTGGCTTGGTCGGAACTCTTTACGGGATGGTATTTCAGATGAAAAGTCAATTGTGCTGACCTATTTTGGAAAAAAATGAACTCAAAACCCAAATCCGCGAAATTTATTGCAATTTTTAGTTCCGATACGGACCTATTTGTTCACTTTCTTTTCCAACACCACAGTAATACCCATTGAACGCAAACAACGCGTGATGGCAGCACGGGCAGAGCAGATGAGTCTTCTTCAGTTGATTCTAGTGGCGGTAATTCAGGGTATCACCGAATTCCTGCCGATATCATCTTCCGGGCATCTGATCCTGCTGCCCAGTCTGACAGGTATGGATGATCAGGGGTTGGCGATCGATGTGGCCGTGCATGTCGGAACGTTGGGAGCAGTGATCCTGTATTTCTGGGCTGACGTGAAGCAGGCCTTGGCGGGTCTGCCGCGTGCCCTGACCGGGCATATTGATACACCGCAGTCTCGTCTGGCTTTTGGGTTGATCATTGCCACCATCCCAACCGTCATCGTGGGGGCGATTCTGCATCTGACAGGCCTCAGCAGCGCAATGCGTTCTGTGGCTGTGATCGGTTGGACAATGTTGGGTTTTGGTCTGTTGCTGTACTGGATGGACCAAAAAGGTGCTCAAACCAAACTTGCCGCCGACTGGGGTGTCAGAGACGCATTGATCATGGGGTTATGGCAGGTGCTGGCCTTGATCCCGGGTACATCCCGTTCAGGCATCACGATAACCGGTGCAAGACAGCTGGGGTATTCAAGAGAAGACGGTGCACGGATCGCGATGCTGATGTCGATCCCGACAATCATCGCATCCGGGGTCCTGTTGTCGGTGGATGTAATCCAGCAGGCTGATGCTCAGCTTGCCAGAGATGGTGCAATCGCAGCTGTGTTCGCCTTTTTCTCGGCATTGCTGGCGCTTAGCCTGATGATGCGCCTGCTGCGCAGCATCAGCTTTACGCCATACGTGATCTACCGCGTCATTTTGGGTGTAGTGCTGTTGTTCGTCGCCTACAGCTGATCAGTCCGCAGGTTCTTAGCCGAGTTCTGAATGTCATCATACTGACCCGAGGGGCGGAATTTCCACAGGTATTCGGGCAGGATCGATTCCAGGGCCGCGGGTTCAATGCCCAAATCCGCAAAGGTCTTGGCACTATCTGACACAACATTGTCCCGGCGCAGGTTTTTAACCTGATCACGGGTCAGGATATGGTTCGGAAACAGCTGGAAGCTTACGAATTTGATGATGTCCAGAACGCCCGCCATGATCCGCGCTGCCAAGAAGGGCATACCGATAATGATCCGGCGTCGATGAATGACCTCAAGCATCTGCTGCATCAAAGCGCGGAAGCTTTTGACCTCGGGGCCGCCAAGCTCGTAAACGCCGGGTTGCGCATGACACAGAACGCCCCGAACGGCAGCCTGCGCAACATCGTCGACATAAACCGGCTGAAAGCGCGTATCGGCACCAACCAAAGGCAGGAATGGCGACATACGTGTCATCCCGGCGAACCGGTTGAAGAACTGATCTTCGGTACCAAAAATGACCGAGGGGCGCAGAATGACGGCATCCGGCATATGCGCCAGAACGCCCGCTTCGCCATGAGCTTTGGTCCGGGAATATTGGCTGTCTGATTCTGAATCTGCCCCGATGGCAGAGATATGAACCATACGTGTGATTCCCTGCTCGGCTGCAAGGCGCGCGATCCGTTCGGCGCCCTCGGCCTGCACTGCGCTGAATTCATTTTTGCCAAGCTCATTGAGGACACCAACGCAGTTGACCACCGCATCTGCGCCATGCATCGCCATGGCAACCGAAGCATCGTTGCGGATGTTGCATAGGATCGGCTCGACCTGGCCTACGACACCGTAGGTTTTGACAAACATCGCCTCATTGGGACGCCGTACGGCAACCCGAACACGCCAGCCTTCGCTTGCCAGTCGCCGAGTGATGTAGCGACCGACAAAACCCGATCCACCGTAAATCGTAACCATTTTGGTCATGGGCTGGCTCCTGAAACATGGCTGCGAAAGTATCTAGCGCTCGAAGGCACCTCAAACAAGGCGCAATAACGCCGCGATGTTATGAAAAACGGGGGCTTAGCAATGCTGTTTCAGGCAGTGTCGAAGACGCTGTAAAAAATCTTTCAAAAAACTATCCGAATCCTGTTGACGCTCCCGGCGACTAGGCTTAAACGCCCCCTCACGACACCTGCCCAGGTGGCGGAATTGGTAGACGCGCTAGCTTCAGGTGCTAGTGTCCGTATGGACGTGGAGGTTCGAGTCCTCTCCTGGGCACCAATTCTTCTGGGAAAATTGGTTGTGAACTCGCAGGCATAAAGCTTGGTGAATCATGCCTGACGCGTGAAGGCGCATTCCAACAAGTCTGAAAGAAGAGGGACCGGAAACGATCCCTCGTCCCAAGGCTCAGTCCAGCGCCATACCTTCTGGCCAGCTAAGCTCAAGATTCAGTTTGATAATCTCGGTCTGGCCGGGTTCCATCCGAGTTTCCCAGGCCAAGATGCCCCGCTCGTCGCCGACGTTTTCCTCATTCGGGTCTGGTTCCGCAGTCCATACGATCTGCAGATCGTCCTGTTCTGAGTAAGGCATCCGGTCGATGATCCGTATAGGCCAGGTTTGATCTGTCCGGTTGGCAATGCGAATTTCTGCCGTTTCAACCCGCTGGTTCGAGCGTGAAATTATACCGGCATCACCGCTGCTGCGGTCCAGAACAATGCTGGAAACGGATAGACCAAAGATAGGCCCAAATCCCATTTCGATTTCTTCCCGCGGCCCGATCTTAGTGGAATCGCCGACTGCGACCAGAATGTCATCGACGAACCATTTTGCCAGTTCGGAGGGCAAGAGGTTTTGATCAAGAGGATTTGTAAAGCGCACCGTGCGGAACGCGACGTCGTCTTTCAATGGCACTGCCAGTGCAAAGACCTCAGCGGGCTGACTAAATTGATCGATTGAGACCTCGGTATAATCCGATCCGGCAGAGACCGAAATAGGCGTCGGAACCGTATAGGTGACCCCTGTTCCCTCGACTGACGCGGTTTGGAGCGTATAGGCACCCATAGTTTCTTCAACGACAACAGGTGCTTCCACCGCGGGTTCTTCAAGACTGTTGTAGGTGTCGGTTATCTCGCTGATGGTTCTGAGCCTCGGATATAGCCGAGATGCGGAATTCTGACTTGTCGGTGCAAGGGTCGATACATTCATCGTTATGTCATGCCAGCTTTCACCGGTGTGTTGAGAAACCAGAACGCTGCGGCCGATTTGAACCTGCGGATCGGCTCCGGTTTTTAGGTGAAACTCATAACTGGGAATCCATTCTGCTGCGTATGCATCGAGGTATGAAACTGTCAGATTGCCTGCTGTCGCGACTTCAGCGCTCACATCCACAGCGACGAACAGGTGGCCTTCGATATCAGGTATCAACGCATCACGTTTGTCTTTCGCGATTTCGAGTTCCTTGTGAAGTTGATCTAGCTTTGCTTCGATCTTGCGGGCTTCCAGTTCCGAACTGTGGGCAGTTTGTTGAGCTCGCAGGGTTTCATCGCCGATCATGCGGGCAAGATCGCGCAATTCGTCAGGTCCTGAACCTGCCAATCCTTCGTTGTGGCCAAGACTGCCTAAGAAGCCGATTGTTTGCTGCGCAGCCTCGGCAATCAGCCGGGCGGACCGTGCCTCATTTTCAACAGCTGCAATTTGTTCTTCGACAGCTTTTACTTTGTCTTCGGCTTGTCGAAATGCTTCATTTTCATGATCATACCTGGATACGTCGTCGACCCGGCGTTCAAGGGACGACTGGCTTAGCCCATCTGCCATTACCTGTAATGTAGTGAACTGTGTACCGGGATCACCTGCGGGTATTCCCGGCAGGATCAGGCGATGATTTCCGGCAGGAACATTGAATGTACCGGACCGGATAATCTCTGCACCTGCGGTATATATCGTTGCTTCGGTTACCTTGGTTTCGATCGTGAAAGTTTCAGCAAAGGCCAAAGCTGGCGTAAAAGCCAGAAAGGAGATCAGAGCTTTCATAATGTCTCGCTTGAATGCGGTTTTGAGATGGCCTGAACGTTGCAGGTCACCGCCGCGATAGCAAGACGGCTCAAAAGCAAAGGGCCGCTTCCTTCGAAACGGCCCTTGTCGATTTCTGTCGCTTGAAAAGCTTAGCCCTTCTTCAGAACCTCACGGCCCAGCAGTTCGGCAATCTGCACAGCGTTCAGAGCAGCACCTTTGCGCAGGTTGTCCGAAACGCACCACAGGTTGATGCCATTCTCAACTGTCGAATCCTGACGGATGCGGCTGATGAACGTGGCGAAATCACCTGCGCATTCGATTGGTGAGACGTATCCACCCGGTTCACGCTTGTCGATTACCATGATGCCCGGTGCTTCGCGCAGGATGTCGCGGGCCTCGTCTTCGTCGAGGAACTCTTCGAACTCGATGTTCACGGCCTCGGAGTGGCCGACGAATACCGGAACGCGAACGCAGGTTGCGGTGACCTTGATCGACGGATCGACGATCTTTTTGGTCTCGACAACCATCTTCCACTCTTCCTTGGTCGAGCCGTCTTCCATGAAGACGTCGATCTGCGGAATCACGTTGAAAGCGATCTGCTTCTGGAACTTCTTCGGCTCAACCTCGGTCGTCGGGTTGTAGATGGCCTTGGTCTGATCCCAAAGCTCATCCATGCCTTCCTTGCCGGCTCCCGACACCGATTGATAGGTCGAGACAACCACGCGCTTAATGCGTGCACGATCATGCAGCGGCTTCAGCGCGACGACCATCTGCGCCGTCGAGCAGTTGGGGTTGGCGATGATGTTCTTGTTTTTATAGTCGTGAATCGCCTCGGGGTTACATTCTGGCACGATCAGCGGAATGTCCGGGTCATAGCGATACAGCGACGAGTTATCGATCACCACGCAGCCAGCCGCCGCCGCCTTGGGGGCGTATACCTTGGTTGCCTCGGAACCCACGGCAAACAGCGCCATGTCCCAGCCGGTGAAATCGAAAGTATCCAGGTCCTTGGTCGTGAGTGTCGTGTCGCCAAAGCTAACCTCGGTGCCCAGCGAACGACGGCTTGCCAGTGCAGCAAGTTCATCGACGGGGAACTGGCGTTCAGCCAGAATGTTCAGCATTTCGCGGCCCACATTTCCTGTGGCGCCGACGACTACGACGCGATAGCCCATTTTTAGTCTCCTGAATAAAGGACGCGCGTTCATAGCCGCGTTGCAGAAAAGAAAAAAGAGCTTTCGAAGATGAATTGACCGAATGACGTCGAATTGAGGCGGTTCAGTCGTTCAGAAGACGCTCATACAGTGCCACCAGCGTCTTTGCCTCGCTGTTGATGTCGAAATTCTGTTCGACATGGGCGCGGGCCGCGAGGCCTGACTGGGACAGGGAATCACGGTCTTCCAGCATCTCAGCCGCCGCATCCGCAAGGGCAGGGATATCATCCGGTGCAACGACGCGGCCAAGTGACGGATCGGTGACGATTTCGGAAAACGCACCCACATCGGTTGCAACAACCGGAATGCCGCAGGCCATCGCCTCAAGCGGGGTGAGGCCGAAGCCTTCCCAGCGTTGCGGCGCAATGAACAGGTCCAGCACCTGATACCATTCGGCGATCTGGTCAACAGTCACTTCGGGCATGAACAGGATGCGGTCAGATAAGCCAGCGGCGGCGACTTTTGCTTTCAGATCGCTCAGGAAACCGGTGTGATGCTCTGTGGCCCGCCCCATGACGATGCCAGAAACATCATCGAAACGACCACACAGCTCAATCATCGCATCGACAAATGCATCGGTGCCTTTCTGGTGGCGGATACGGCCATAGCAGCCCAGCAACAGACCGTCTGGCAGGCCAAGTTTTTGTCGCAGCGCCGCCTTGTCATCGGGTGGGGTGAAGTCCTGCAGGTTGATGCCATGCATGATCACCTGAGATTCACGTTCCAGATATCCGGCTGTTTTGCGCGACGTCGAAACAACCGCATCCATTTTGCCGATCAGCCACTTGGTATAGCCGGTATGGGCACGTTGGGAGGCGCTCGTGAACAACAGTTTGAGTTTCAGACGAAAGAGACCACGCAGGATCAGGCCCAACAACATCTCTGTATTCCGCCGCGCGTGCCAGATGCGCAATCTGCGGCGTGAGAGAAATGGCAGGCGGCCCAAGGGAATATGCGGAATATCCTCGGGCAATCCGGGACCGGTGGCGGCGATGTCGATCCATTGTACCTGCAACGGGACCAACCGTGCGATGGTTGCCGTAACACCAGACAGCCTGCGTTTCAGATTTGGGGCAATGACGACAGGGTCTTTCACTTGGATCTCCCGACGGGTCATGTCTCAGTCCATACTGTCCCGGCTGAACAGGTAGATGACGCAGCCGATGGCAACAGTGATGGCAAAAAAGCCGAATATCGCTGTGTAGGGTGCCGTTGGTCCCATGTCCACAGTTGCAGCATGGATGCGACCGGTTGCGAACTGCGCCAGTCCAACACCACCGACACCGAACAGATTCAGCAAGGTTACGCCCCGGCCAACCAGATGTGGTGGGATGAATGCGCGCCCATGCGCCATGATGACCGGGAATGCCGCACCCGAGAATCCGATTAACGCCATCAAGAGGACCGAGAGCCAGACGGAATCGTCTATCCACAGACACAGCAACAAAAGGAACAGGCTGCTTATCAGGTTACCACCCAAAATCACCCATTTTCGTGTTCCCAGCAGGCGATCCAGCGGGCCATAGGCGAAGGTGCCTGCGATCATCGCGGCCCCCATGATCAGGGTTGCCTGACCCACCTGCGTGATACTCAGACCAAATATATCCAGCAGATAGGGCCCCGCCCACAGTCCGCGCAACGCTCCGGATGGGGCATAAGCCACCAACATCAGCGGCAGGATTGTCCACAGTGCCGGTTCCTTGAGCAGATCAATCAGGGAGCCTTTGTGCTCGGTCTCTACACGCTTGGGATCATTCACAGTGAACCAGATCCCGGCGGCAACACCGGCCGAGATGATTGCCAATCCTGCCAGCGTCGCGCGCCACCCGACCCATTCGACCGCCAGCGCGGTTGGATAAGAGGCCACGAGGTTCCCAACCGAACCAACACCCAGCATGACAGCTGCAAGGGTCGCAAATTTAGCCGGGGGAAACTCTCGGGCAAAGATGAAATATGACGCCATCAGCACCGGCGAACACCCGATTCCGATCAACGCCATGGCAAGGGCCACGTGAAGCGGTGTGGTGGCCACCGCGAACAATGCCGCGCCGCCAGCTCCGCCGATCATCAGCAGGATCGCTGCGGTGCGCCGCGGTCCGACCTGGTCCAGTGCCCAGCCCACGGGGATCTGCATAGCGGCAAAGATCAGGAACCAAAGGCCCGAGGCAAAGGCCAGATCTTCGGGTGTAGCGCCGATATCGCGCCCCAGATCAGCGGTCAGAACCGCGAGAAAAGCGCGAAAAAACTGACTGAGGACATAGGCCAGACACAAGATCACCAAGCCTGCCTGCATGTTCGTTATCCTCGCCTCAAAACCTTGAGCGGATGCTTGGCATGTCTCTGTCCCGTGCACAAGCGCGTGTGCTATGTTGCAGAGGGCGGACAACGATCACGATTGAGCTATTTTCGCCTGAAAGCAAAGATTTGGGAGGGATGATGACAACCGCTGGCGCTGCGTTTTATGACACCGTCCCGATCTCGCATGAGTTTTTGAATCTGACAGAACCCTCCCGGTTCACCCCGGTGCCTGACAACTGGATCGTTGGTGTGGCGGATATTGTGGATTCTACCGGTGAGATTGCGCGAGGGCGCTACAAGACGGTGAACATGGTCGGGGCTGCGGTGATTTCGGCCATGATCAATGCGCTGGGCGGGCAGGTCTTTCCATATGTATTCGGTGGTGATGGCGCGGCTTTTGCCATATCCGGGGCAGATGCCAATAAAGCCCGTTCAGCTCTTTCTGCCTTGCGCAGTTGGGCCGCATCCGAGTTTTCCATCGCTCTGCGCGCTGCATTGGTTCCGGTTTCTGACATTCGCGCCTCAAATCGTGACCTTCGCGTCGCACGCTATGCCCCGTCCAGCGGAGTGGACTATGCCATGTTCACTGGCGGTGGCCTTGCCTGGGCTGAGGCACAGATGAAGGCCGGAGAGTATCTGGTGCAGCCAGCGGACCCCGATGCGCAGCCTGATCTGACGGGGCTTTCGTGTCGTTGGTCTAACAGCCCCGCGCGACATGGTCAGATTGTCTCTCTGGTTATCCAGCCAACAACAAATGCCACCGAACAGGACTTTGCCGATCTGGCCCAATCGGTCCTCTCAGCGTCCGAAGCGTTGGACCGCGCTGGTCATCCGGTTCCGGTAAACGGCCCCCCTATTAACTGGCCACCCCCGGGCCTGACACTGGATGCGCATGTATCCCGCGAGGGACGGAATTTGACTCTACAAAAGGCCAAATTGCTGATTCAGAATCTGCTGATCTGGCTTTTGTTCAAATCGGGCAAACGGCTGGGAAACTTTGAACCTGAGCACTACAAGCATATGGTCAGCCGCAATGCGGATTACCGTAAGTTTGATGACGGATTGAAAATGACGCTGGATTGCGATCAGACGACCCTGTCCCACATCACACAAACGCTGAACGACGCCCAATCACGTGGAAAGGTCCGATTTGGATTGCACACTCAGCAAGAGGCGATGATGACCTGTTTTGTCCCCTCGGCTACACGCGACGATCATGTGCATTTCGTAGACGGGGCCTCGGGTGGGTATGCCCGCGCTGCTGCGGCAATGCGGGCATAAGGGTTTACTTCGCCTTCCACTCCTCGGCTAATGTGCGTGCACTTTGGGCCAGCAACATTACGTCGATGCCAACGGCCAGGAATTGCGCGCCCATATCCAGATAGGCCTGCGTGGCCTCTTCCTTGGTGCCCAGAATGCCGGGCGCTTTGCCGGCAGCCCTGATCCGGGCCAAAGCGTCTGAGATCACCTCGCGCACTTCAGGTGCAGTGCTGTTGCCCTGGTATCCCATATCGGTAGATAAGTCCGCGGGGCCAATGAACACACCATCAATCCCCTCGACCTGCAGGATTTCATCCAATGCAGCCATACCAGCGCGGTTTTCGACCTGAACCAGCAGGCAAATCTCCTGATCCGCAGTTTGGATATAGTCGCTGGCTGTTCCATACATCGTGGCACGTGATGCGGTTGCGCCAACCCCGCGAACGCCTTCGGGCGGATAACGGCAGGCCCGCACCAGTTCCCGTGCCTGCTCGGCACTTTCGACGATAGGCACCAGTACGGTCTGAGCGCCCGCATCCAGAACCATCTTGATCATCCAAGTTTCGCCAACGGGCACCCGGACAACCGGATGCGACGGGCTATTCGACAAAGCCAGTAACTGGTCCCGGATCGAGCGGATGTCATTCGGGGCGTGTTCACCATCGATCACCAGCCAGTCGAAGCCGGCCGTTCCCATGATCTCGGCAGTGACAGATTCCGCAAAGCTCATCCAGCAGCCAATCTGCCTTTCGCCGTTGATTAGAGCCTGTTTGAAAGCGTTCTTTGGAGCAGGCATTCGGTCACCTCTCTGGGTCAGGGGGTCAGTTCACGGGCGATTTCAGTGATTACGTCAAACGCCATTTTGACGTCGTCCTCGGTGGTTTCAAATTGTCCGGCCTGAAAACGTATGACCAGATCGCCGTCCACGCGCGTCTGTGTCAGATAGATGCGGCCGTCATCATTGATGGTATTCACCAGTCGCAAATTCAGATCGTCGAGGTCAGAAGCTTCGGTCGGAACATACCGAAATGTCCACAAAGACCACATCGGCGGCGTAACGATTTCAAAGTCAGGCTCAGCCGCCAGACGATCGTGCAGGTCAACCGACCAATTGACGTGATTGCGCAGTCGCTCCCTGAGCCCTTCCAAACCATAGGCGCGGATGACGAACCACAATTTCAGCGCCCGGAACCTGCGGCCTAGTGGGACTGACCATTCCGAATAGTTGATGATGCCGTCTTTACCGTGGGTCTTCAGGTATTCAGGGCTGATCGCCAGAGTCTGCACCAGATCGTCAGGATTTTTGAGGAAATGCGCGCAGCAGTCGAACTGAACACCTAGCCACTTGTGCGGGTTGAACACGATACTGTCGGCCTGATCGATTCCGAGCCAGTAGTGACGATAATCCGGACAGATCATCGCGGACCCTGCCCAGGCGGCATCGACATGGGTGTAGAGCCCGTATTTCTGCGCAATCTCCAGACAGCGATCGACCGGATCCGTCGCACCGGTTCCGGTGCCACCTACACAAAGGATGACACCTGCGGGTTGTAAACCGGCCTCCAAATCAGCCTGAATCGCATCTTCCAGAGCCTCTGGATCCATACCCCGCCAGTCGCCTTTGATCGGTATTCGCACCAAATTGTCCTGGCCGATACCGGCAACCCAGATTGCACGGTCGATCGACGTATGAACCTCGGACGAACAATAAATGCGCAGTGGTTTCTGTCCGAACAGTCCCTGTTGGTTGCCCTGCCAGTTCAAGGCCTTTTCCCGCATCGTCAGAACAGCCGCCAACGTTGCCGAAGAGGCAGAGTCCTGAATCACTCCGGCGAAGCCGTCTGGCAGGTCCAGTGCCTGACGCAGCCAGTCCATCATCCGGGTTTCCATCTCGGTCGCTGCCGGAGAGGTTTGCCACAGCATGCATTGCGGTGCGATCGCGCTGGCCAAGAACTCTGCCAGAACCGATGGCGCCGAGGCATTCGAGTTGAAATAGGCGAAGAACCTTGGGTGCTGCCAGTGTGTGATGCCGGGCATCACGATCTGCTCGAAGTCCTGAAAGATGTCTTCCATCATCTCAGGATCTTCGGGCGGCGAAACGGGTAGGGCGTTCAGAATGTCACCGGGTTCTGTCCGCGCACGAACAGGCTTGTCCCCGACGGTCTGATGATAAGCCTGCGTCCAGTCCGAGACTTTTTTGCCCCAATCTGAAAATTCATCCCAGTTCATCTTAGCCCCCATTTTGTCCGGCAGCTTGCCGAACGCGCGTTGTCATAATCTGTGTGTCAGTGATGGTCATTGGATTACAATGGTCAACGCCATTTGGCAATTAATTAACACGTTAATTTATTTATTACAGTAAAGATCACACAAATATGCCGCGGATAAGAGTCTAACAAGGGAAGATTTCGGAGACTTCAAATCACGTAGAACTTTTGACCTGTTGCGACAACGCAGGAATTCGGCAAAGATTTCACATGACTGATGACATTCCGCTGACATCCCGTTCGCTTCCGATTGCATTGCTAAGGGCACGTGAGAAACTTATGGGACCAATCCGCCAGATTCTGGCGGATGCAGGCGTAACCGAGCAGCAATGGCGCGTGCTACGTGTTCTTGACGAAGAAGGACCTCAGGAACCGACCCGGATTGCCAATCGGGCCTGTTTGCTGCTGCCAAGCCTCACACGTATTTTGCAGAAGCTTGAGGAAAAAAGTCTGATTGCTCGACGCCCCGATCCGCGGGATGGGCGAAGACAGATTGTCGAGATTACGCGGGAGGGGCTGCAGATAATCAAAGACAACCTACCCGCTAGCCTTGAAGCCACCGAGAGCATTCGCTCGCGTTTTGGTGCGGACAAACACGAAAAGCTGTTGGATTTGCTGAACGAATTGCACGAACTGGACGATTGAAGCACGCGCCTGCTGGTGGATACCCGTCCAAAAACGGTGACCCCGCCGGAGAAAAAGGGGGGTATCTCCGACGGGGATGGCCAGACCCGGACTGATTTATGTGCCTGGCCTGCGACCGGTTGCGCCATGTGTTATCCGACGATCCGGCCCAAGCTTCGGAGTGTTGGTTGGACTGAAAATACAATCCTGCCTGACCAAACCGTCCAGGGGGGCGGATTGTCTGGCCGGGATCTCCGAAACGTTAACTGTCAGTTGCCGACTGTCCCAACAGCCCGCAAGAGGTGCCCTCGAGTCACTATGGTGATTTATTGGTTGCCGCACTTTCTGCTCTGGCGAGGCGTGGGTGGTGACTAACGAATGATTACTTTTCACTCTCGTCCGAACAGCATTGATGCTGATCCGGTGCATTGCACTTTCAGGTTGATAACTAGGACGATCACCAAATTTTCCAAGTTGCGATTTCGTGAGGGTGCAGAAATCGTTCTCACAGCCGAAAACTGCAGGAAATTTCGATAATCCGACCATGAAAGGCGCCCTCTCAGGAGATTGGATAAGATTTTCAGCCGTGAGTCGTTCGCCATAAAGGCGGATCAGACACGCACTTGGAATGACTCAGTGAGCAGCCGAGATAATTGAGCAGGTTCGTGCCGAAACAATTTTCAGTTGTTGGCAGAAAACAGCGTGTATGAATGGCAAAAGTAACGGCTTGCCCACCGAGCCTACCCTCCTAAGATGCGCCGGAACGCAATACCTGAGGACTTGTCATGTCGGATAACCTGTTTTCTCTTCCTGAACCTATTGGAATCCCTGTTCAGGGTGAGACGGGAACCTATCCGGTTGGTCGTATATTCTGTGTTGGTCGCAACTATGCGGCGCATGCCGCGGAAATGGGAAATGAAGTCGACCGCGAGGCACCGTTCTACTTTACCAAAACACCCGAAAATGCAGTTTTGACGGGTGCGAGCGTTCCGTATCCGCCAGGAACCGAAAACTATCATCACGAGATGGAACTGGCTCTTGTGATCGGAAAACCTGTATTTCGGGCCACGTCGGCCGAAGCGTGGGATGCGGTTTACGCCTATGGATGCGCATTGGATATGACCCGTCGCGACTTGCAGATACGTGAGCGCAACAAGCAGAGACCATGGGAATTGGGTAAGGATGTCGAGAATGGAGCGGTATTTGCACCGTTGACCAAGGCAATGGACTGGGCACCTGATAGTCACAAGCGCATTCACCTGAGTGTAAACGGGGAAATCAGACAAGATGCGACGCTTGACGAGCTAATCTGGAAAATCGATGAGATTATCAGCCACCTGTCCGGGTTCTATCACCTACGCCCCGGAGATTTGATCCTGACCGGAACACCCGCGGGCGTTGGTCCGGTCGTCGCCGGGGACAAGATTACCGGCGGTATCGATGGGCTGGCGTCGATTGAGCTGGAGCTGACAGCAGCAGAATAGACACTAAACAAGGGAATTCTTATTGAATTTCAGGGGCCAGGCGACGCCATTTTTGCCATGCGCAAACAGCGTTGCCCGGTTTCATCGGCTGTTGTAAATTGTGCACTATTTCGCACGAACAACCAGATGGCATGACCGACTCTCAAAGAATACCCGAAGGGGATGCATCAACGGAAAAGGCCGCGCTTGACGGCTCATCACAGGATCTGAGCCGCCTTGTTGGTGCCCGTGTACGCAAGGCCCGCCAGATTCGAGGCATCTCAAGGCGAATTCTATCCGAAATGTCAGGTGTTTCGCCCAGATACCTTGCCCAGCTTGAGGCAGGTGAAGGAAATATCTCGATCGGTTTGCTGCAAAGGGTTGCCAATGCGCTGGATCACCGGATTGAGTGGCTGATCAGCGATGACGATCCGTGGGAGTCAGATACGCTGCGTGTAGCAGATATGTTCCGTTCGGCCAGTGATGAGGTCAAGGAATCTGTCCTGCGTGTACTTCGCCCTTATCCAGTCACCGGACCGCGCGCTGCGCGTATCTGCATGGTTGGTCTCAGAGGGGCAGGTAAATCCACACTGGGTTCTTTGCTGGGAAAGGAACTTGGGCTGCCTTTTGTAGAATTGACGCGCATGATCGAAGACAAGGCGGGAATGCCTCTATCCGAAATCATGGCGTTCTATGGTCAGGAAGGCTATCGCCAACTGGAAGCACAGGCTTTGGATCGTGTGATCGCCAGCCATGACCGGTTGGTTCTGGCTGTTGCAGGTGGCATTGTCGCCGAGCCTACGACCTATGACACGCTTCTCAACCGGTTTCACACAGTGTGGCTAAGGGCATCCCCGCAAGAGCATATGGACCGCGTTCGCGCGCAGGGGGACGAACGTCCAATGGCCGGAAATCCGGAGGCGATGGAGCAGCTCAAGTGCATCCTAGCCAGCCGCGAAGCCCTTTATGGGCGTGCCATGGCTGAACTCGATACCTCGGGGCAAACAGAAGAAACGTCTCTTCAGCAGTTGCGCGAACTGGTAGAAACACAAGGATTCCTGGCGGAAAACTAGACCCTATTTTGGGTCTTTCAGCCAATCCCGGGCGAATACGACCCGATCCAGTTCGGTAAATCTGCGGACGCGGTCAAGTTCAGCTTCCAATCTGCGCGTGCGCGCGTCGGACCATTTAACCGATCGCTCGGGCCAGAGCGCTTTGATACGCAGCTCATTGCAATCACGATGTGCCTTCATATCGATCCGGCCCACCAACCGGTCGCCTTCCAGCAGTGGAAACACATAGTATCCATAGGTCCGCTTTGGTTCCGGAACAAACACCTCAATCCGATAATAGAATCCGAACAGCCGCTCTGCCCGTTGCCGATCACGCAGCATGGGATCAAACGGGCTCAGCACTCTCATCCGACCCGGTGCGGTTGGCACGGTATCGGCTTGTTCCAATAGACCCGGCCGCGCCAGAACTTTGCGCAGGCGCCCATCAGCGCATTCGACGCATATTTCTTCCAATTCACCCTTTGTTAGAGCCTGATTGCACCAGTCCTTAGCTTCCGCTGCGCTGACCGTGTCCCAGAACGCTGCCAGTTCACCCGACGTGGCAAACCCCAGCCGGTCAAGCGCCGCATTACACAACCAATCCACGGTTTCACTGGCGTCGCAGGGTGTATTGCCGGGACACAAATGGGTTTCAATAACGCGTTCGGTCAGATCATAGCGTTTCTGAAAGCCTTCGCGCCCAATCACGGTCAACGCACCGGACCTCCATAGATATTCCAATGCGGTTTTTGAGGGGTGCCAGTCCCACCAACCGCCTGATCCCTTCTTTTCGTCTTTACCAACGTCTGAAGAGCCAACAGGACCATGATCCCGGATATGTTGCAGTACGGTTTCGAATTGTTGCTCAAATCCATCCCTGCGCCAGTTTTTCCAACGAGATTTCAGCAAGTCCGCATCGCGCTGAAAGCGCAAATGCCAGTGCTGATAGAAATCCATCGGAATAACGGCTGCGTCGTGAGTCCAATGTTCGAACAAGGCCTGATCCCGCTCATACAGCCGCTTGAGATTGCGTGAACGATAGGTCGGCCTGCGCGAAAACAGGATCATGTCATGCGCGCGGGCAACGGTATTGATGCTGTCCAGTTGAACGAAGCCGAGCCTGCGGATTAGGTCAAGAAGGTCGGCGCCTTTGGCATTACCGGCAGGCGGTTCAGCCAAAGCGTGGCGATCCATGAAGATGGCGCGCGCCAATCTGTTGTCCAGTTGTGGAAGGCTCACAAACTCAGCGCCGTTTCAGCGTATCGCCATAGCTGATCTTGGGGGTCAGCGTGACACGCGTTTCGATCTCTTCCGCGGGATTCTGCAGCTGCTCCGCGATGATTTCGGCCGCCTTACGGCCGATCTCAAGACGGCAGGCATCCATCGTGGCCAGCTTACGCGGCAATCCTTGCAGCAGTTCCACGTTGTTAAAGCCAGCAAGGCCGATCTGACCGGGCACGTCGATGCCCTGATCCAGCAAGTACAACAGCCCGCCCGCGCCGATCATGTCGTTGGAGTAATACAGGAAATCCAAATCGGGAGAGCGATCCAACATCGCTTTGGTCATTTCCCGCCCTTTGGCCAGGGCCGAACCACCAGAATAAAACTCCCGGTCTTCAATTTCGATGCCTTGCTTGCCCAGCACTTCGGTGAAGCCTTCGAACCGTTTCCGGGCGCGATGGTCCAGCGGCATCTTTGTACCCATGAAACCAATATGCTGATATCCGGCTTTCAGGATCGCCTGCGCCATCTCGCGCCCGGCGCGGCGGTGCGAGATGCCGACCATCGCATCCACCGGCTTACCATCGGTATCCATGATCTCGACCACCGGGATGCCGGCCGAATCCAGCATGGCTCGGGCGGCGTCGGTATGTTCGAGCCCCGCGATGATCACGCCAGACGGACGCCACGAGAGCATCTCGTACAGCACCTTTTCCTCTTTCTCGGGAAGAT
This sequence comes from Roseibium sp. RKSG952, assembly GCF_009711355.1. NCBI lineage: Bacteria > Pseudomonadati > Pseudomonadota > Alphaproteobacteria > Hyphomicrobiales > Stappiaceae > Roseibium > Roseibium sp. RKSG952. The sequence goes on from NZ_SMMF01000930.1 coordinate 52,162, forward strand.
AGTCCGTAACACCGACCACAGGCTGCAATTCGGTATCTTCAAGCACCTGATTGATGCCGGTCAGCACTTCGGGAAAGACCATGTTCGACAGCGAAGGGATGATCACTGCCACAAGATTCACCCGGCTCGAGGCCAATGCGCCTGCGATCTTGTTGGGCACATATCCCAGCTCTTTGGCGGCAGCCAGAACGCGGGTGCGGGTGGCGTCAGAGACGTCGCCACGATTGCGCAAAACCCGGCTGACCGTCATTTCGGATACCCCTGACGCTTCCGAGACATCACGAAGGGTTAGCGGGCGTTTTGTTTCTGTGGTCACCGGGGATACCTGCGTCGTTGTTTTGTCCGATGGTAGCGTGAACAGGGCAAACTGTTCAACTGTTGTGCAAAGGCGATGACAAGGTCAAAAAAGCCGGATACAGAAGGCGAAGCGCGGCTCCGTGGCTCAACTGGATAGAGCAGCCCCCTCCTAAGGGGCAGGTTGCAGGTTCGAATCCTGCCGGGGTCGCCATTTTCTTGCCCAAGGATTCGCTTGCACTTCGCTACATGAAGCAGCCCGCGTATCATTGGCCCGAAACTGCGATCTGAGAGATACTCGGCCGTTCAAGTGCCGTTAGCGCAAAGTGGCAAGTTGATTATTCCGGCAATGCCCTCGTTTTTTTT
>NZ_SMMF01000930.1:53006-75355 GCF_009711355.1 Roseibium sp. RKSG952
CGCGACGAATATATCTGCAGATTGAATGACACATCTGCACGAATGAGTCCCAATGCCCGAGATCAACACACCTCTGCTAGAGCAGATCCGCGATCGCTTTGCCCAGATTGACCATTGCCCTCAACAGGGACCCCGAATCTTTTTCGAAAACGCCGGCGGTGCGCTGACGCTGAATTCGGTGGTGAAAACATCGCAGGATTATGCGGCCATTCCCGATAATCAGGGCCGCGACAATCCGGGCAGTCACGAGCTGGTGCGCGTGATCAACAAGGCCAAGGAAGACATGGCCGTGTTTATGAATGCGCCTGGCGGGCAGTTCTTTGTGGGTGAAAGCGGCACCGAGTTGCTGTTCCGCCTGATCATGAACGCCTGTCTGGGTACCGGGGCCGGTCAGGTCCTGGGCACCACTCTGGAGCATCCTGCCACCCGCAGCGCTTGCGATCGCTGGACACGCGTCGCCGGGCAAAGCCATGTTCTGGTCGAGCATGATGACGCCACCGGCACCGTGACTGCCGAAGGCTATGCGGCAAAGGTCACTCCTGACACCAAAGTGGCGACTATCGTTCACACCTCACCCGTCACCGGCATGGGGGTCGACCTAGAGGCCGTGGCGGCTGCCATCCGGGCGGTTGCGCCCGAATGCTACATAATCGTCGACGGCATCCAGCACGCGGCTCACGGCCGGATCGACCTGACAGCCTATGACGTGGATGGCTATGTGATTTCGCCCTACAAGGTGTTCTCGCGCCATGGTTACGGGGTTGCCTGGATCTCGGATCGGCTGACGGCCTTGCCGCATAACAGCCTGCTTGATGGTCCTGCCGACAATTGGGAGATGGGGACTCGCGATACTGGCTCTTACGCCACCATGTCCGATGTTGTCAGCTATTTTGAGTGGCTGGGCGAGCAGGTCAGCGACGCCACCGACCGGCGGGCCAAGTTCGTAGCGGCCGGTGAGGCGATTCACGCACAGGAAAAGGCGCTGACCGATGCGATGATCCACGGCACCGGCAACCTGCCGGGTCTAGCCGAGATGGAGAAGGTGACCATCCTGGGCGGCGTCGACAACCCGGCGCGCGAAGGTCTGGTGTCGCTGCGGGTCGAGGGCGTGCCCTCGGTCGATGTTGTGCGCCTGCTAAACGAGCAAGGCATCCGAACGCATTTGCGCAAGGCGGATCATTACTCTGGCAATATCCTTACACCGCTTGGCATGGACAGCTGCGTGCGGGTGTCGATGTGCCACTACAACAGCGTTGCTGAAGTCGCCCAGTTTCTGGGTGCCATGAAAACGATTGCCGCCTGAGGCATCTGTAGGGAAGGAATCCTCCATGAAAACGCATGCTCAGGCAGTGGTGATCGGCGGTGGTCTGGCCGGTTGTTCGATCCTGTACCATCTCGCCAAGCTCGGCTGGACAGATGTTGTCCTTTTGGAGCGGGACGAACTGACCAGCGGTTCGACCTGGCACGCGGCAGCGAATATTCACGGGCTGCACGACAACAACAACATCACGCGCATCCAGCACTATACGATGAACCTGTATAAAGAGCTGGAGAAAGAAACCGACCAAAGCTGTGGCGTATTCCAGCCCGGTTCGCTGTACCTCGCGCAGACCGAAGAACGTGAGCATCAGCTGCGCCTGCAGGAAGCCAAGGCAAGATTTTACGGTCTGAACTTCTATGAGGTCAGCCGCGAAGAAGCCAAGGAACTGCACCCACTGGCGCAGTTCGACGATATCCGCTGTATCATGTACGAACCCGACGGTGGCAATGTGGATCCCTCGGGCGTGCCGCATGCCTATGCCGCAGGTGCGCGTGCGATGGGCGCGACGATCGAGCGGTTTTGTCCTGTGTTAGGCACAGATCAGCAGCCTGATGGGTCTTGGATCGTGCGCACCGAAAAGGGTGACATTCACACGCAATGGGTGGTGAATGCCGCTGGTCTTTGGGGTCGTGAAGTGGCGGCTTTGGCCGGTTTGACCCTGCCGCTGCAGCCGACCGAGCACCAGTATTTCGTGACCGAATCCATTGATGAGGTGGCCAATCTGGGTCGCCGCCTGCCCTCGATCGCGGATCGGGATGGCGAGTATTACTTCCGCCAGGAAGGCAACGGCCTGCTGATCGGCGCTTATGAGAAGGACATGAAGTTCTGGGCCGAAGAGGGCACGCCGCTGGACTTTGCCCATGACCTGTTCCCCGACGATCTGGACCGGATCATGGAAAACGTGATCCGCGCCACCGAGCGTGTGCCGGTCGCGGCCACAGCCGGGGTCAAGCGTGTGATCAACGGGCCGATGATCTGGTCTCCGGACTCCAGCGCCTTGTGGGGTCCGGTGCCTGAGCTGAAAAACTATTTCCTCTGCGGCGGCCTGATCCCTGGCTTCTCGCAATCGGGCGGTCTGGGCCTGCTTGCGGCGCAATGGATGATCGAGGGCGAGCCGCAATACGACATGTTCGCGTGGGATCTGGCCCGGTTTGGCGACTGGGCGGACAAAAAGTTCACCAAAGCGCGGGTCGAAGACCAGTATACTCACCGTTTCGCCATCCATTTCCCGAACGAGGAACGCAGCGCTGGCCGTCCGGCCCGCGTGCGTCCAGCCTATGAAATGCAAAAGGACATGGGCTGCGTCTTTGGTCTGAACTGCGGCTGGGAACACCCGCTGTGGTTTGCAGATCAGCCGGGCACGGAAGAATCGATCGGCTTTACCCGTCAGAACTGGTGGGACCCGGTGGGCCGCGAAGTGAAGATGCTGCGCGAAAACGTGGGCGTGATCGATATCTCGAACTTTGCCAACTACGTGATCAAGGGGCCGGGCGCCTATGAGTGGCTGGACCAGCTGGTTGCCAACCGGGTACCAACCGAGGTCGGGCGATCCTGTCTGACACCGCTGATCTCAGTACGCGGCGGCGTGGCTGGTGACTTTACCATCACCAAGGTAGCTGATGATGAATACATGATGGTGGGCTCGGGCATGGCCGAGCGTTATCACCAGCGTTTTTTCAACATGATCGACCTGCCCGCAGGCACTACGTTCGAGGTCGCAACGAACCGCATCGCCGGGTTCAATATCGCAGGGCCTAAATCGCGAGATCTGTTGCAGCGGTTGACCAATGCAGATTTGTCGAACGAAGCATTCCGCTTTATGCGATCGCAGACCATTGACGTGGCAGGCCTGTCCTGTCTGGCGATCCGGGTCAGCTTTACCGGCGATCTGGGATGGGAATTGCATTGCGCAGAAGAGGACCAGGTCAGGCTCTATTCAGCATTGCTGGAAGCGGCGAAAGAGCTTGGGGGCGGTCCGGTGGGCGGTCGTGCGCTGGGCTCGCTCAGGATCGAAAAGGGCTATGGGTCATGGGGCCGAGAGTATTCGCAAGAGTACTGGCCACAGGAAGTCGGGCTGGCGGGCCTCATCAAGCTGGACAAAGACTTCCTGCACAAAGAGGCTTATCTGTCCGTCAAGGACAATGCCCCGCGTGAGGTTCTCTCGATCTTCGAAGTTGAGGTGACCGAAGACGCTGACGCAACCGGGGGTGAGCCGATCTTTACGCCGGATGGCACTCCGGTAGGCCGCGTAACCTCGGGGGCTTACGGATATTCCGTCGGCAAGTCTCTGGCCATCGGCTATGCAAATCCCACCGTGGCCAAACCGGGCGATACCGTTGAGGTCTTTATCCTAGGCAAGCCGCACAAGGCCACTTTGCTGGCTGAACCGCCATTCGATCCGGCAGGTGCGCGGTTGCGGGGATAACTGAATTCGGCGCAGCGCTCCTTCAGGGCGTTGCGCCACATCTGTCTGGTCAGGTGTTCATCTCGGCGGCGGCCTGCATTAACCAATCCTGAAACAGTCGAACCGGTGGCGCTAGCGGCTTCTCTTTTACCTTGATGAAGTAGGCCCACGGACTTTCCAGATCGAAATCAAAGGGTTCGATCACCAGCCCACGATCAACATAAGAACGCGCAAGCGATCGTGGCAATGCTACGCAGCCCAGAGATTTTGCGGCCAGTTCCATGGCAAAGTTTGAGGCGTTTGTACGTGGTCCATCCTCAAGATTGAGGCTGGTCAGGCCGTAGTGGCGAGCAACGTATTCCCAATAGGCCGGTCGGCCCAGAATATGTATCAGCCGGGCCTGTTGCAGCTGCTCCGGCTCAGTCAGCGGTTTCCCTTCAACCAGAAACCCGGGTGCGCAGACGATCGACAGTTTCTCAACCCACAATCGGGTCATGTCCGGCGTCACATCATCGACGTGGTTGATCGTGACGGAGATGTCCGAGACATTGGCTTCGACATCGCTCCAGACTGTACCATGTACCGTCAGATCGATATCCGGATGAACCGCGTTGAACCCCTGAATGACATCCGGCAACCAGTTCTCAGCCAGGCTGAACGGACAAGACACGACCACTTTGCGCGTGTGCGTTCGGAGGATGACAGACTGGGTGGCGACGTTGATTTCCTGCAGGGCATGGCGCACCGACGGCAAATAAGCTTCGCCCACATCAGTCAACGATAACGAACGTGGATGACGGACGAACAAAGGCCGTTGAATGAACTCTTCAAGAGAACGCACGTGATTGCTGACTGCAGATTGAGTGCAGTTCAGCTCATCAGCCGCACTGGTAAAGCTCAGATGTCGCGCAGCGGCTTCGAATGAGCGCAGGAAGGTTAGGTGGGGCAGATTCATCATGATCAGTGTTTCCCAGAGTGGCCATCGGCTAAAATAAGTGTGGTTCCGGATCGGTATCTTGCCCTGAAGCGACGCGCCTCCGGCCACGTTTGCGACACCTCCAAAGCAGCGGTCACAAAATTTCCAGTACCATTGCCCCAATATTGTTTTCGTGCCGCTCCGACCAAATACCCCTATTTTTCGATCGATATCCAGAGCCCGCCAAAGGTCAAAGCAGGATGCCCGTGACAGACACTTTCGACAAAGTCGCAAATTTTACCCTTGATTCCCGGGCGCAGGATTTTCCGGACAGCACGCTCAGGGCGGCGGCGTTGATGACGCTGGATACGCTGGGCATCGCGATCGGATCCGGTCCGATGTATGCCGGCAGGATTGCGCGCGAGAGTGCCCTGGCCCTGTACGGCGCAGGTGAGCCGAGCCTGAGCGCCCGGATGATGTTTGACGGCAGACGTGTCAGTGTTGCTGGCGCAGCCTATGCCGCCGCCACGCAAACCGACAATCTGGACGGTCATGACGGGTACAACCCCACCAAGGGGCATATCGGGGTGGCTGTCATTCCTGCGCTTGCGGCACTTGCGGAAACTGTAGGAGATTTTTCCGGCCCCGAAGCGCTGGCTGCTGTCACAATTGGCTATGAGGTTGCCGGGCGCGCAGGGATTTCGCTGCACGACACGGTCAGCGATTATCACACATCCGGTGCATGGAACGCACTGGGCGTGGTCGCCATCGCGGCCCGTCTGCGCGGGCTGAGCGCGGAGCAGATGCGCCAAGCCATGGGCATCGCCGAATATCACGGCCCCCGTAGCCAGATGATGCGCGAGATTGCCAACCCAACCATGCTGCATGACGGCTCTGGCTGGGGTGCGTTGGTGGGCGTGTCTTCGATTGTATTGGCCGAGAAAGGTTTTACCGGCGCTCCGGCCATCACGATCGAGGCGGAGGACGTGGCGCAGCACTGGCAGGATCTGGGCCAGTTCTGGCAGATGGAACACCAGTATGTGAAACCCTATCCGATCTGTCGCTGGGCCCATGCCGCAATTGACGCTACGCGGGCTTTGATCCGAGAGCACAACCTGACCCATCAGGATATCTCCGCGATTCACGTCAACACATTCCGTGAAAGCGCCTGCCTGTTTCAGGGCATGCCTGACGACACATCCAAGGCGCAATACTCGCTGCCCTTCGCGGTCGCCACAATGGCAGCGCATGGCCGGATCGGTGTCGAACACATCACCGGCGCGGGTCTGTCCGATCCATTGGTGGCCAGCATTGTCGAGCGTATCACCGTTGCCGAAACTGCGCGCCATTCCGAACGCTTCCCCGAATGTCGCATTGCCGATGTCAGCCTGACACTGGCCGATGGGCGGGTTTTGGACTCGGGCGACGTACATGCACGCGGTGGCCCCGAAGCGCCGATGGATCAGGACGAGGTTGTTGGTAAATTCATGGAATTTGCCACACCTTCGCTGGGCGCAGACCGTGCTGGTGCCATTCGCGATGCAACTCTCGGGCTGACAGAAACCGGTTCAAAATTCTCGGATCTTGGCGCGTTGCTCTACGACGCCCCGGACCAGCCATAACGTCAGGATCACCACAATGCCGCTGAGGCTGCTGAAATATGGGCTTTCCGGCTCCTATCCCGTTACGGGCGACATTCCTGCCACCCCCGATCTCAAGCCCATCTACGATGTTGTGATCGTAGGCGGTGGCGGGCATGGATTGGCCTGCGCCCACTATCTGTCAAAGTATCACGGCATCACCAATGTGGCGGTGTTGGAGAAAGGATATCTCGCTGGCGGCAACACCGCGCGGAACACGACGACCATCCGGTCTAACTACATCACCAAAGAGGGGATCGCTTTCTACAAGGAAGGCGTGCAGCTTTATGAAGAGATGAGCGAGGAGCTGGACTTCAACGTGATGTTCAGCCAGCGCGGTCAGCTGACCCTTGCGCATTCCGAGGCCACGTTGCGCTCGTTCCATCTGCGCGCCGAGATGGGTAAGCACGCAGGCACCAATATCGAGGTGGTGGATGCACAAACCGTCAGGGAACTCAGCCCGCACCTGAACATGGATGAAGGCGGTCCGCTGGAAATCATCGGTGGGCTGTGGCACGCCGATGGCGGCACCGCGCGCCACGATGCGGTGGCTTGGGGCTACGCCGCGCAGGCCAGCAGGCGCGGTGTGGAAATTCATCAGCGCACCGAGGTCGAGGGCTTTGACGTCGAAGGTGGCAAGATCGCCCGGGTGCAGACCAATCGCGGCACGGTCACAGCCGGACAGGTGATGATCGCCGTGGGCGGCATGAACTACGACATGGCCATGAAGGCCGGGGTCGAATTGCCGATCCGGTGTTTTCCGCTGCAGGCGATGGTGACACAACCGCTAAAGCCTTGGCTGCATACGCTGGTTAGCTCGGTCAGCCTGCACACCTACCTCGTACAATCCTCGCGTGGTGAGATTGTGATTGGCGGGGGATCGGACCCTTATCAGCTATATTCCACCCGCTCGACGCTGGACATGAAGGAACATCTGGCCGAGGGCGCAGTGCACCTGTTCCCGTTCCTGCACGGCGTGCGCCTGTTGCGGCAATGGGCGGGGATCACCGACATGACGCCCGACTATTCGCCGATCATGGGGGCCAGCCCGCTGAGCAACCTTTGGCTGGATTGCGGTTGGGGTACGTGGGGATTCAAGGCCACTCCGGTCGCCGGAAAATACATGGCGCACACCATCGCCAATCAAAAGGTCGCGCCGATCCTGGAGCCTTTCACGATGGAACGGTTCGCCACGTTCGATCTGCTGAACGAAATGGGCGCTACCGCAGCGAGCCACTGACATGAAGATCCTGACCTGCCCGATGAATGGCCCCCGCAACATCAACGAATTCCAGAGCTTTGGCCCGCTGAAAGCAAACCCCGACCCGGATGCGACCAGCGACGCGGACTGGGCCCGCCATCTGTTCCGCGCCGACAATTCACGTGGGACCATTGTGGAGTGGTGGCGGCACGTGCCCTCGAACTATTTCTTTCTGGCCGAACGCAACGCCACCACCAACGAGGTGATCCGCACCTTTGATCCTTCAGAACTGGAACAGATGTGATGAGCCGACTTCCCGCACCCTGGGGCAACAGGATCAACCGAGACGCTCCGGTCACGTTCAGCTTTGAAGGCAGGACCTATCGGGGGTTTGCAGGCGATGTGATCGCGTCAGCTTTGGCTGTGAACGGCCAGTGGATGCTGTCGCGGTCGTTCAAATATCACCGCCCGCGCGGTCTGATGTCGATGGCGGGGGCCGAGGCCGATACGTTGGTGCAGCTGCCTTCGGATCCGAACGTGCAGGCTGATCGCCACCCGATCTCGCAGGGATTGCGGGTTAGCGCGCAGAACGTAAACGGCTCGCTCGCGCGAGATCGCGATGCCTATATGGACAAGCTGGGCCGGTTTCTGCCGGTTGGGTTCTATTACCGCACGTTCATGGGCCCCACCCGCAACAGCTGGCTGAAGATGTGGGAGCCGCTGATCCGCAAGAAGGCCGGGCTGGGGGTCGTGGACCTCAAGGCACGGCACGCAGATTACGAAAAGGCCAATCTGTTCTGCGACCTTCTTGTCGTGGGTGGTGGGCTGGCGGGTCTGACCGCCGCGATTGAGGCCGCCGAGGCCGGGGCCGATGTCATTCTGGCGGAGATGGAGCCCGAATTGGGCGGCGCATTGACCTACGGCCGCGACAGTTCGGACAGGCTGCATAGCCTGCTGGAGAAATCCGCTGCGCTATCTAATCTGCGGATCATGACGGGCACTGTGGTCAACGGCTGGTTTGAAGACAACTGGCTGCCACTGATCTGCGGTGACAAGCTGTTCAAGACCCGTGCGCGTGAGGTTCTGCTGGCCACCGGCAGCGTCGAGCAGCCTGCGGTCTTTCGCAATAACGACCTGCCCGGCATCATGCTGAGCGGTGGCGCGCAACGTCTGATGCGCCACTACGCGGTCAAACCGGGACAACGGGCCGTTGTGATGGCCGCGAATATTGACGGTTATCGCGTGGCGCTGGATCTGCTTGAGGCCGGTGTCGATCTGGCCGCGCTGGTTGACCCCCGGCCCGGTGGCAGCGGTAGCGCGCTGGCAACTGAACTCACGGCCACAGGCACCAAAGTCATTCAGGGGGTTGTGGAAGAGGCGCGCGGCAAGACCCATGTGACAGCTGTAAAGGTCGGGGACGATTGGCTGGACTGCGATCTGGCAGTGATCTCGGTGGGATATGCCCCAATGTGGCAATTGCCCTGCCACGCCGGTGCAAAACTGGGTTACGATGAAGCTTCGGCACGGTTCTCGCTGACCTTGCCGGATGCGCCGCTGGGCATAGCAGGCGGTCTGGCGGGTGTCTTTGCAGCGGATGCGGTGGTTGCGGATGCACAGCGGGCAGCTCAGGTCGCGCTGCAACGGCTGGGCTTGCCAACGCCTGAGGTCGCCCATGTTGCGGATGACGAAGCATCCCTGACCAATTTCGAGCCTGTGATCGCAGCACATCCCAAGGGCAAGGATTTCGTTGATCGGGACGAGGATATTCAGGTCAAGGACCTGCAAAACGCGGTCAAGGAAGGGTATCGCGAGCTTGAACTGATCAAGCGGTTCACCACCGTGGGTATGGGACCAAGCCAGGGAAGGCATTCCGCACTAGCCACCGCGCGGGTCGTGGCCAAGGCCACGGATCGCAGCGTGGATCAGATCGGCGTGACCACGGCGCGCCCGCCTTTTGGTCCGGTAACGCTGGGCGTTCTGTCCGGCCGTCACCACCCGGCTGAACGGCGCACGGCGCTGCACCGCGAACATATCCGGCTGGGGGCTGACATGCGCCCGGTCGGGACTTGGCGGCGCCCTTATTTCTATGGCCCCAAGGCGGATGCCAAACGTTTGATCGAAGAAGAGGTTCACGCCGTCCGCAACGGGGTTGGCATTCTTGACGTCTCGACCCTTGGCGGGCTCGAGGTGCGCGGGCCGGATGCGGGGGAATTCCTGAATCGTGTTTACACGATGGCGTACAAGAAACAGCCCGTGGGCCGCTGCCGCTATTGCCTGATGACCAACGAGATGGGCACGGTGATCGATGACGGGGTAGCCTACCGGCTGGCCGAGGATATCTACTATGTCACCGCTACGACCGGGGCAGTGGCGCGGGTGTATGCCGATATGCTGTTCTGGAACGCGCAGTGGCGGCTGGATGTCGATGTATTGAACGTGACCTCGGCTTTTTCAGGTTTCAACATCACCGGTCCGAAAGCCCGCGATGTGGTGGCGGCGCTGGATAGCGATATCGACTTTTCGCGCGAGGGGTTTGCCTATCTCGACGGGCGCAGCGGGACCGTGGCCGGCGTGCCGATGCGCGCCATGCGGATCGGTTTCACCGGTGAACTGAGCTATGAACTGCACTGTCCGTCGACCTATGCCAAAACACTGTGGGATGCGGTGATCAAGGTCGGCGAGCCGGTGGGTATGCGCCCTTACGGGCTCGAGGCAAGCCGTATTCTCAGGCTGGAGAAAGGTCACATCCTGATCGGTCAGGATACCGACGCGCTGACCTCTCCGGATGAGCTTGGGTTCGAATGGGCGATTTCCAAGACTAAACCGTTCTTTGTCGGCAAGCGGTCGATCGAGATGCGCCGGAACAAAGGGTTGCCGCGCAAACTGGTGGGGCTGACCTTTGATGTGCCGCAGGATGATCCCAATGTACCGGGTGAAAGCTGTCTGGTGCTGAAAGACGATGTGCCGGTCGGGCACGTCACTTCGGTTCTGTGGTCACCCACGCTCAGCGCTCATATTGCGCTTGCCTATGTGTATGGCGACGACGCCGATGAGGGCTCTGTAGTGACCGTGAAATGCCGCAATGGCGTGCGTTTGAACGTACCGGTGCGCGGCCATGCCTTCTTTGACCCTGAAAACAAACGGCAGGAGCTTTGATTCATGCGTATCTACCCGCTTGACCCTCAGGGCGCTGCCGAAGGCACACTGCTTGTTACTGGCGCCGTTAACTTGCGCGATCTCAGCCACACACCTCGCTTTGGGCTCAAGGGCAGGGGCACGGTGGCGTTCCTGCAATCGCAGGGGATTTTGGTTCCCGGGGTGAATGAAGTGGCAAACGGAGTGCTGCGCCTCGGAAGTGAGGAAGTGGTCGTTTTGGATGGACCAACCGAGCTGCGCGCTAGTTGGGAAGCCGCGCAAGCCCCAAAGGGGTATTATGCATGGCGCGAGGAAACCTGGGCCATGATGCATCTGAGCGGTGAGCGCCTGTTCGATCTGATGGCTAAGATCTGTCCCGTCGATCTGTCTGTGTCAGCATTTGCTGTGGGGCGGATTGCGCAAACACGGGTGGGTTATGTCGAGGCGATCACTTGGCGGAACGATCGTGACGGTATTGGCTTTGATCTGCTATTCGACATTGCCGCAACTGCTTTCTTTGCTGACGCTGTGGCAACGGCAAGCGCTGAATTCAATCGAGAGGTAACACCATGACATCCCCTGTCGTGATCCTGCACACCGACAATCCCGACGCATCGCGTGAGGTACTGGCCAAGGGCCATCCTGATCTCGAAATTCACACCTGCAGTACCTATGATGGACTGCCTGATCTGATCGCACGGACAGGGGCCGAGGTGGTATATTCCGTGCGCTTTGCCAGCACACCCGGTTTTCCGCGAGAGGCTCTGACAGAGGCCCCAACAGTGAAATGGGTATCGGTTGGCGGGTCCGGGACGGATCACATTATTCCGTGGAATCCCGAGGAGCTGACCGTCACCAACGCCGCGGGGGTCGCGGCCGATATGATGGCACAGTACGCGCTGGGCGCGATGCTGCATTTCTCGCTGGACTTGCCGGGTTTTCGCGCAGCACAGGCCCGGCGCGAATGGGTTTCAGGCGAGGTTGAACCGATTGACGGCAAGACCGTTTTGATCGTTGGTCTGGGAAAGACCGGAGAGGCGGTTGCCGCCCGCGCCAAAGCAATGGACATGAATACGATTGGCGTCCGGGCGCGCCCCAAAGCCACGCCCAACGTGGATGAGGTACATGGGATCGAGGCGCTGCCGGACCTCTGGTCGCGTGCTGATTTCATTGTTGTCTGTGTGCCCCTTCTGGATTCAACGCTCGGCCTTGTGGGCGCGGACGCATTCGACGCCATGAAGAAAACTGCGGTGCTTGTCGATGTGTCGCGCGGTGGCGTGATTGAAGAGGCCCCGTTGATGGCCGCTCTGGCCGAGAACCGGATCAGGGGGGCTGCACTGGACGTGTTCGCGACCGAACCTCTGCCTGCTGAGCATGATGTCTGGGAGTTGGACAATGTGATCGTCACGCCCCATTGCAGCTCGGTCTACGACGGTTGGGATTTGAAATCGGTCGAGATGTTTTCCGAAAACTTGAAGCGCTATCGCAATGGCGAGGCGCTGAGCAATATCGTTAATCCAGAACGGGGATACTAGGACAATGGCACGAGAAAAACGCGCAGGTGGTCGTCGCGGAAAATCCGGACGCAGCGCGGTGGGAATCGAGCAGCTACCCTGGACGCAAGTGCGTAACGAATACCCGGCGTACGAGTTGCTGAACCCCGAGCAGATGGACCAGCTGCACACCACCTCGATGCGAATCCTGTCCGAGGCGGGTATCCGTGTCATGGGTGACAACGTCATGGATATCTTCGAACGTGCCGGGGCGATCGTCGACCGCGACACCAAGACCATCCGCATGGATGAGAGCATTGTATCCGAAGCCCTGAAAACGGTGCCGCACGAGTTTACTCTGACCTCGCGCAATCGCGCCAAACAGATCACGCTGGGCGGTAACCATGTGAATTTCGGGCTGGTTGCAGGGCCTCCGAACGTTCACGACTGCATCAACGGACGCCGTCAGGGGAACTATGAGGACTATTGTAACTTCATCCGGCTGGCGCATCATTTCAACGCGATCCATCTGATCGGCAATCAGGTGATGGCGCCGATCGAGATGCCTGCGAATAACCGGCACCTCGACACCTACAACGCCAACCTGACCTATAGCGACCTGAGCTTTCACTGCACCGCAATTGGGCGCGGGCGGGCGATGGACGGCATAAATATGATGGCGATCTCGCGCGGGCAAACTCCGGAAGAGATGCGCGGTGATCCAGGTGTAATCACCATCATCTCGGTCAACTCGCCGCGTCTGTTCGACGATGCGATGGGAGACGGTCTGATCGCGATGGCGGAATATGGCCAGCCAGTGACGGTGACGCCGTTCACCCTGATGGGGGCGATGACGCCGGTCACTTTGCCAGCTGCGCTGGCGCAGCAGAATGCTGAGGCGTTGTTTGGTGTCGTTCTGACCCAGCTGGTCAGCCCCGGCGCACCCGTCATGTATGGTTCATTCACGTCCAATGTGGATATGAAATCCGGCGCCCCGGCCTTTGGTACGCCCGAAAATGCCAAGGCCAACATCGTGGGTGGCCAGTTGGCGCGGCGCTATGGCATTCCGTATCGGACATCGAATGCCAACGCCTCGAACGTGGTGGATCTGCAGGCGGCTTATGAAACGATGATGGCAACCTGGGGCGCGGTTCTGGGTGGGGCAAACATCGTGTATCACGCCGCTGGATGGCTTGAGGGCGGTCTGACTGCCTCGTACGAGAAATTCATCATGGATGTCGAGATCATCCAGAACATGATGGAATTCCTCAAGCCGATGAAGTTCGACACCGATGAACTTGGTTTTGACACGATCAGTTCCGTGCCGACCGGTGGCCATTTTTTTGGTACCGAGCACACGATGGCCCGCTATGAGACCGCGTTCTACAAGCCGATGCTGTCAGATTGGCAGAACTATGAAAACTGGGAGGTTGCGGGGGCAAAGGACGCGCTTCAACGGGCGACAGACACTTGGCAGCAGGCGTTGCGCGAATATCAGGCACCGGAAATGGACCCGGCTGTGCGAGAGGAGCTGGACGCCTATATCGTCAAACGTCGCGAGGAAATCGGCAGCGGCGAACCCTAGGATAGATCGGGGCAGGGAGCGTTCCTTGCCCCACTGATTTTCAGAGACTGTCGAACAAACGTCCCGGAAGCGCGTCGTGTCGGGGCAAGTTCAGGGCTTTCATCAGACCGAACATCATGGCCTGATTTGATGTGACCACCGGTTTGTCCAATGCCGCCTCGATGCGTTCGATGGCCTCGACCGATCGCATGTCAGTGCAGCTAAGCACGATGGCCTGCGCATCCTGATGATCAGCCTGACAGGCCAAGTCGAACACTTCACCCGGAGTAAGTTCACCTTGTCCGTAATTTCCAAGCTCACGGCCCACATCCGCGCGCTTGACGGTTTCAATGCCGTTGTGGGCCATGAAATCGATGGCCTGTGCGTTGATCTCACCCAGATAAGGGGAGGAGAAGCCAACCTTCGTTGCGCCAAGCACCTTGATACCAGCGATTAGCGCCCCGGCTGCGGTTAGGGACACAGCACCAGATCCTGCTTTGATCTGTTGTGCCAGATCAGCGTCAAAGGACGGCCCATGAGTCAGTGTTGCAGAGGTACATCCGTACAGCACCACATCAGGACGCACGCCCGAGATCATTCGCAGGTCGTGGCTGATATCGGATGCACCTAACCCGGCCATCTGGTCTGAACCAGGGATTTCATCCACATCATAGCCCCCCATGCGCTGGAAATGGACCGTGGTGTTCGGTGGACGCAGCAGCTCCATGTCCGGTTCCAGATTGGTGTTGGTGAAGGGCACCAGAACACCGATCTTGGCAGCGGTTCGCGTCTCAGTCATGTCAGAACTCCTTTCAGGACCGTCAGGCAGCGGTCCATGACGGATGCTTCGCAGATGGTGGCGCGCAGGCAGTCACTCAGGCCATAGCCACCCATGCCACGCATCAGCAGGTTTTCGGCACGCAGAGCCGCGTCCGCGCGTTGCGCATCCTCGGCCGAGGCAAAGCGCATCAGCACGAAATTTGTGTGGCTTTCGGGAACCGTCAAACCCAAGGCGCGGCAGTCTTCAGTAAACCGGTCGCGAATATGGGCTGTTCGGGCAACCACATCCTGCATATGCGCCTGATCCCGCATGGCGGCTGCGGCGGCTGCCTGCGAAGCGATCGAGATGTTGTTGGGGTTGAGCAATTTGCGTAGCTCATCAGCAACCTCGGGCGGGAAGTAACCCCATCCGGCGCGCGCGCCTGCCAAGCCGTAAGCCTTTGAGAATGTGCGCATGACCACGGTATCTCCCCTGTCTGTCAGGGCAAAGATCTCGGTGGGATCATTGGCTTCATCGGAAAACTCGGCATAGGCCTGATCGACAACCAACAGAACATCTGGTGGCAGCCCCTCCCGAAGACGAATGATCTCGGAGTTCGGAATCAGCGTTCCGGTCGGGTTACCGGGATTACACACAAAAACGATCCGAGTGTTGGGCGTCATCGCAGCAAGGATGTCGTCGACCGAAACGGTCAGGTCGACCTCGCGCGCCTTTACATAATCGGCTTGCACCTGCGCTGCAGCAGAAGAGACAAATGCGTACCCGTAGTCTGTACCCAGAACCCGGTTACCGGGTCCGGCATAAGCTCGGATCAGGCAACCGATCAGTTCCATCGAACCTGCGCCGCATAACACCCGTGCCGGGTCGAGCCCATGCACATCAGCAATTGCGGCGCGCAGTTTGGGCCATTCCGGATCGGGATAGAGCGGCAGATCGCCCATAGCCGCCTGTCCTGCTGCGATGGCAACAGGGCTTGCGGCAAAGGCGCTTTCATTCTGGGCCAGCGAGATGGTGCTGTCGCCGCCAAGATCGGCCAGCGCATAAGCCGCCATCGCGCCTACATGGGGAACCGGACGGATCATGACTCGACACCGTAAGTTCTAGCGCCGTCCTCGCTGATCAATCCGCGCTTCAGATCCAGCGCAAGTGCCTGTGCGTCGCGCTCTGCCGGATCGCCGAAACCACCGCCGCCGGGCGTTTCGAAGATCAGGTAATCGCCACCTTCAACCCGCAACTCGCCTTTGCCCGGAATATCGCTTTGACCATCACGGAAACGGATACGGCCCGGCGCACCGGGTTGCCCGCCCATTCGTCCGAGGGCGGGGAATTTCAGACGCTCAACCGACAGGAACACGATGAAGGGTGCATCATTGGCCGAGGTCATCTCGATCCTCTGGCCCAGCCCACCGCGATACTTGCCCGCACCACCGGAATCAGGCCGCAACTCTCGCTTCCATATGGTGACGGGTGCAACGCTTTCGGTGATCTCTACCTGTGACCCAAACACGCCGGACGGGTAAGCGGTGGCAGACAGGCCATCCGCATAGGGCCGCGCTCCGGTTCCTCCGTTGTGGACCGGTTCGACGGCGAATTCCCGACCGCCATCACGGGCCACTTCGGGTGCATGCCGCATCGGCAGATCGAACATGCAGGATGCACCTTCTGCCGGAACCTGTTCCGGCAGAGCCTGATGCAGGCAGCCCAGAACCAGATCCGGTGTGACCTGTCCCAGTGTATGTCGCATCGCAACCGGAACCGGGCGCTGGGCATTCAGGATACAGCCCTTTGGTCCGTCCACTGTGAAGGGCTCCAGCGAACCGGCATTGTTGGGAATATCGGGACCCACGATGCAGCGCAGTGCAAACACGGTATAGGCCGTCGCATAATTGAGCGGCACGTTGATACCCTTGCGCGAACAGCCAGAAGTGCCGGTGAAATCCACATGCATGCCCGATTTGCTGACAGTCAGGGTCGCGTGCAGTTCCAACTCGTTTTCATAGCCATCCATTTTCAGGGCGTTCTTGTAGACCCCTTCCGGCACCTCAGAGATTGCCTCGAGTGTGCCGCGGCGCGAGGTGTCGATAATGTAGCTGCCCAGCCTGTCCAGATCGTCAATTCCGAACTCGTCCATCATGTCGACCAGACGGGTCACGCCTGCTTCGCAACAGGCGATCAGCGCATATATGTCGCCCTCGTTTGCAATGGGTTCGCGGCTGTTGGCGCGGACAATGTCGAGCAGCAGCGCGTTGGGCACGCCTTCTTCGACCAGTTTGCAGGGTGGGATCAGCAGACCTTCGTCATAGATGTCCGAGCCCTCTGGCCCCATGCCGAGGCCACCCAGATCGACAAGATGCGAAGTGCATGAGGTAAAGCCCACAACCTTGCCGTTCTTGAAGGCGGGCATCATCAGCAGAAAGTCGTTCAGATGCCCCGAGGCGAGCCAGGGATCGTTGGTCATATAGATGTCGCCGGGCTTCATGTTCTGCACCGGGAAATGCTCGCGCAGATGCATCACCGCTTCGGCCATGGTGTTGATATGGCCCGGTGTGCCGGTGACGGCCTGTGCCAACATCCGACCATGAACATCGAAAATCCCGGCAGAGATGTCGCCGCATTCGCGCACGATGGGGGAAAATGCTGCGCGGATCAGGGTCTGGCCCTGCTCTTCAACCACAGCCAACAGGCGGTTCCACATCACTTGCAAGCGGGCAGGGGACAGATCGGCGGTCATCATGCGTCTCCTTTCTGGTCCTGGATCAGAACAAGGTTTCCAATGGCGTCCACATGCGCCGAGAAATCAGCCGAGACCAGTGTTGTGGTTTGCGGTTCGGTGATCAGTGCTGGGCCGTGTATCCGGTCGCCGGGTTTCAGGCTGTCGCGCGGAACAAAGCCTGCCTGCTTTTTCTGCCCGTCAACATCGCAGGTGATGGGGCGCGTCTCGGAAGGCGTGATCGTGGTCAGATCAGGTGTTGTCGGAATATCCGGCACCTTGGCATCCGGCGTGGCAACGCGCACGGCCCAGTTCAGAATCTCGATCTGCATCCCCGGCACCGGGCGCGAAAACTGCTTGCGGTATTCCGTCTCGAACGCCGTTATCAGCGGGCCAATGTCATCCGCGGTCAGGGCGCGGTCGGGCAGGGGAATTTCGATCTCGTGGCCCTGACCGTTGTAACGCATAAAGGCAGTGCGTTGCGTCTCGGTGGGGGCATCGCCCGCACCTTGCGCGACAACACCGCTGGCCTCGGCAATCATGTCAGCGAACAGACTGTTGATCCCGTCAAGGTCCAGCGTTTCCAGCAGCGAGTAGCGCGAGCGCACGATTTCGAAGCTGACCGGTGCGAACAGGAAACCCACCGCCGAGCCGACGCCCGGATTGGGCGGGATCACGATCCGGCTGACCCCGGCCGAACGCGCCACACGACTGGCATGCAGCGGGCCGTTGCCACCAAAGGCGATCATAGTGCGTGGACCGAGGTCTTTGCCCGATTCCACGGCATGCATCCGGCCAGCGCTGGCCATGCTTTCATCGACGATCCGGCTGACCCCATCGGCCGATCCCGTCGCATCAGTGTCCAGACGTGATCCGATCACACGGGTCAGGGCCTCTTTTGAGGCTTCGGGATCGAGCTTGATATACCCTTCGGCAAATGTGTCCGGCACGATGTAACCCAGCGTGATATCACTGTCGGTCACGGTTGGTTCTATGCCGCCCCGACCAAATGCTACGGGACCGGGTTCCGATCCCGCCGATTTCGGGCCAACGGTTAACCGGCCCAGACGATCGACACCAGCGATCGAACCACCGCCCGCGCCAATCTCGATCATCTCGATCACCGGAATGCGCACGGGCATACCCGATCCCTTGATGAACCTTGCTGCGCGCGCGATTTCGAACTGGCGCGAGGTTTGGGGCCTGGCATTGTCAATGAGACACAGCTTGGCGGTCGTGCCGCCCACATCAAAGGACAGAACATCGCCGATTCCGGCTCGCGCCGCGATGCGCGCGGCAAGGATGGCACCGCCCGCAGGTCCGCTTTCCACCAGTCGGATCGGGAATCGTGCAGCGGTTCGGACCGTGCACATACCACCCCCTGCGGTCATCATCAGGATCGGACAAGTCACGCCCGAAGCCTCGAACCGGGTGACGAACCGCCTTAGATAGCTTTCCATCAGCGGTTGGATATAGGCGTTTGCAACGGTGGTGCAGAGCCGTTCGAACTCACGTGCTTCGGGGCTGACCTCGGACGAGATCGACACGGTCAGCTCTGGCCGATTCTCTTTCAACGCGTCGCGCAGCCTGCGCTCATGTTCAGGGTTGGCATACGCGTGCATCAGACAGATGGCGACTGCTTCTGCACCGCTGGCGTCGATATCAGCCAGCAGCGCATTAATCGCGTTGTCTTCAAGCGCAATCAGTACGCTGCCATCTGCAGAAATACGCTCGCGTACGGTCAGCGCACGTTCACGCGGAACCAGAAGATCAGGTTTTTCTAACGTGATGTCATATTGCGAGTAGCGCCGCTCATAGGCGATTTCCAGAATGTCGCGGAACCCTTCGGTGGTGACCGTTGCGACTACTGCACCGCGCCGTTCGATCAGTGCATTGGTTGCAAGCGTGGTCCCATGAATGAACCCGGTCACATCGCTCAGCGAATGGCCGGACTGCTCCATGACGCGAATCGCGCCTTCCATGGCACCATCGGCGGGGTTCTGATGGGTGGTGAGGGTCTTGGTCGAGGCGAGAATGGTCTCTTCGCCGGACACAAGAACGGTGTCGGTAAAGGTGCCACCGATATCGATGGCCAAACGCAAAGGCTGAGCGGTTGTCATAGGTATTCCAAATGTCGTCTGAAGTCGTGCAGGCAGAGCGCCCTAAAAGGCGACTACGCTCGTTGCGGCACGAGATTGCAGCCGGTTGCCCGGCGATCCAGACGTTTTGCAATACGATTACGATCCATTGCTCATTACTTCTACAGCTTTTCGGAACGCACAAGCGCGTTCGCGACAAAAAGGCCTGCAAGCGACAAGTTTCATCGTTCAGGTTCGAAATCTGCAGGTTGCCTATTTATAAGGGGCGTATTCTGCGCTGCTTAACCCACCAGGGCACGATGATAGTCTGATAGCTTTATCTTATCAATTTCATCAATAAACAAAATTTTTTTGCATGGCTTTGATCTGCTAAACCTTGTTTCAGGCAAGACAGAATAGCCGCCAATACCATGCTGCCGCGTGACATCTTCAAAGTTACGGCACCTGTAACCATTTTGTTCAGGGTAAGCAGGCATTGACGACATTTTCCTGTCATCTTGCTCACCTCAAAATAGACCTGCCTAGCAGACGGGCCTCAGCCAGGATTGGAGAATAAAATGGATGGAAGCGACAACCCGAACATGGGCGGATGCCCGGTAATGCATGGCGCGGGTTCCCGGTCGAACCGGGACTGGTGGCCAAACCAACTGAACCTGTCCATCCTGCATCAGCATGGGCCCGCGTCGAACCCGATGGGCGAAGCGTTCAACTATGCAGAAGAGTTCAAGAAGCTGGATCTTGAGGCCCTCAAGCAGGATCTGTACGCGCTGATGACGGATTCGCAGGACTGGTGGCCTGCAGACTATGGTCACTATGGCGGTCTGTTCATTCGCATGGCCTGGCACAGTGCCGGCACATATCGTACGGCTGATGGGCGCGGTGGCGGATCTACCGGAACACAGCGTTTTGCTCCGCTCAACAGTTGGCCGGACAATGGCAACCTCGACAAGGCGCGTCGCCTGCTGTGGCCGATCAAGCAGAAATACGGGAACCAGATTTCCTGGGCCGACCTGATGATTCTGGCCGGCAACTGCGCGATCGAATCCATGGGCGGTAAGACATTTGGATTTGCCGGAGGCCGCGAAGACGTCTGGGCACCAGAAGAAGACATCTACTGGGGTGCCGAAACAGACTGGCTCGCACCGACTGATAACCCGCACAGCAGATATTCAGGCGAACGCGATCTGGAAAACCCACTGGCTGCGGTTCAGATGGGGCTGATCTACGTGAACCCGGAAGGCCCTGATGGCGAACCGAACGTGCTGGCGTCTGGCCGGGACATTCGCGATACCTTTGGCCGGATGGCGATGAACGATGAGGAAACGGTCGCTCTGGTCGCCGGCGGGCACACTTTTGGCAAGGCGCACGGTGCGGGCGACCCTGATCTGGTCGGACCCGAGCCTGAGGCAGCCCCCATCGAAGACATGGGACTGGGCTGGATCAACGAGTTCGGCAGCGGCAAAGGTGACGACACCACCACCAGCGGTATCGAAGGTGCCTGGACCGCCAATCCGACCAAATGGGACAATGGCTATTTCGACCTGCTGTTCGGATATGACTGGAACCTGACCAAAAGCCCGTCGGGCGCGTGGATATGGGAGCCGATCGGCGTTAAGGAAGAAGATATGGCACCGGCGGCACATGATCCGTCGAAGAAGGTCAAAACCATGATGACCACCGCTGACATGGCGATGCGGATGGACCCCATCTACGGCCCGATCTCGAAACGGTTCCACGAGAACCCCGAAGAACTGGCCGATGCCTTTGCCCGCGCGTGGTTCAAGCTGACACACCGCGACATGGGTCCGCGCTCGCGTTATCTGGGTTCGGAAGTTCCGACTGAAGAGCTGATCTGGCAGGACAATGTTCCGGCTGTTGATCATGACCTGATCGATGAAGCGGATACTGCAGACCTGAAGTCCAAAATCCTGGCGGCCGGACTATCTGTTTCGGAACTGGTTTCTACGGCATGGGCCTCGGCCTCGACATTCCGCGGTTCGGATATGCGTGGCGGAGCCAACGGTGCTCGTGTTCGCCTTGCGCCGCAAAAGGACTGGGATGTTAACGAACCTCTGAAACTGTCCAAGGCGCTCGCTGCGCTTGAGGGTGTACAGAAGGCCTTTAACGATGCGCAATCCGGCAACAAGAAAGTCTCGCTTGCGGATGTGATCGTTTTGGGTGGTGCTGCAGCCATCGAACAAGCGGCCAAAGCTGCCGGGCACGACGTAGAGGTTCCATTTGCCCCAGGGCGCACTGATGCGTCGCAAGACCAGACGGATGTGGACTCCGTTGCCGTGCTGGAGCCGATCGCAGATGGCTTCCGGAACTATCAGCGCAAGGAGTACAGTGTTTCACCGGAAGAGTTGCTGGTCGACAAAGCGCAGTTGCTGACACTGTCCGCGCCTGAGATGACCGTGCTTGTCGGTGGTATGCGCGTATTGGGTGGTAACTTTGGTGACAGCAATCATGGCGTGTTCACGGATCGTGTCGGAGCATTGAGCAACGACTTCTTCCTGAACCTGCTTGATATGGGTACCGAGTGGAAACCGTCTGCAGATGGTAATGGAGTATACGAAGGTCGGGATCGTGCGACTGGTGATGTTAAGTGGACCGGTACGCGTGTTGATCTGGTCTTTGGATCAAACTCGCAGCTGCGGGCTCTGGCCGAAGTCTATGGTCAGAACGATGCGGGTGGTAAATTCGTCTGCGACTTTGTCAGTGCCTGGAACAAGGTGATGAACGCTGATCGATTTGACCTGAGCTGATCGGTTAAAAGAAACTGAAGCTTCTTAGCCGCCCCGAAGTTAATCTCGGGGCGGTTTCTGTCTAAGGATTCTGTCTGAAAACCGAGTTCAGGGCCATCTTCCGTATCCGATTCCGATAATAAGCCGAGTATATGGCTTGAAAGCAGTGGTATGAGCCCGGCGCTACAGCCTTAATGAAACGCTAATCATAACTTAATGTATTGTATTTGTTGGGTAATGTTAAAATATGGCAGGAAATGTGAAGTTTTTTCAAAATGGGGGTTGCAGGTCCCGAACCTAATCCGTAAATACCCCTTCACCGGCGCTGCTGAGGCGGTGCT
>NZ_SMMF01000395.1:0-815 GCF_009711355.1 Roseibium sp. RKSG952
GTCTGCCCGTCTTGTGGTGCGGATGCTCGGTAATCTCTTGGGATTTTCGTTCGGAAGTCCAGACTTTTTCGGCGCCCTCCTGAGGTCCAAGAGTTTTTCAACGGGCTGTCAAACCTCTTTTTGCCGGCGCAAGCCCTTATTTTTGCGACCAAAACAGTTTTCGGCTATTGGTTTACTCGGAGAACGTAAACAATAGAGGTCCGCATGCACGAGGCCGTTGCAGCTACTCCGTCCGAAATCGGCGACGCTGTCGCCTACCTGCGCCAATCTGCCGAACGCTCTTGGGCGAATTGGCACGCAAGCAGCTCAAAGCCAAAGGACCCGTTTCGGCCCGACAGCCAGAACATGTGCGGGTTCACCGCCTCATTCGTCTCGCTCGCTCTTCCGGACATCGTCGGCGGAAAATGGCAGGTCGCCGGCGGTTGGCCGCAAAACGGCGGCGGCGTCATCAGCCCCTCCGGGGAGACCAGGGCGCACTTCTGGTCCGTTTCTAAGTGCGGGCTCGTCGTTGACATCACCGGAGATCAGTTCGGTCTCCCGTCCGTGATCGTGACGACGCGGGCGGACAACCGGTACAGAGCCTCCTTTTGCTCCGAGTTCCTGAAGATGCATCTCCCTAAGGTCATTCCGGTGGCGGTCAAATGGCTAGAGGAACTGTCCCTAACTACCGACCGGAAACCGACGGTCCACTAAGGTGTCGGCGGTGACGTTCGAGCAATTTCGCAAACGACGCCATCCAGGTCGGAACGAAGTCTCTCGGCCATACGACACGCGGTGGCATCCCAGAGTTAACGTCTTCCCCGCCCTGAAGGACG
>NZ_SMMF01000820.1:0-12642 GCF_009711355.1 Roseibium sp. RKSG952
CTTCACGGGAAATTCTTGCTCAAAACGCCGCCGCCCCCTCGCAGCGGCATTTGTGCCGGGCGGATGGCGGCACGTGTTTGAACCAACGGGACCGGTGCACCATGTGACTTGAGACACTGAAGCAAGCATGACCCCGTGATCACCGCAGCTTCGAAGTCACACCGGTCCCGGCGCTGCCCTCCGCTTGGCCGGAAAGGCAGTGAACACGAGCACGGACCATACTTATATAACCGCTCCCGGTCTTACCCGTGAAGGCGCAGGACCAGTCTTGGCGGCACACGCAAGGTCCCGACACAAAACCGCGCGACGGTCTTGCGCAACTCGCGGATCATTCCACCGGAAAAGGGCGGTTCGGGGCATACAGCGGCAGAGCGCAGGAACACCATGCGTGAGCGGCCGATACGCTTGGCCAGATCCATGTCTTCCATTTCAGGCAAGGGCTTGTGGCCGCCAAGCGCCTCGTAAAAACTGCGATGTATCAAGAGCCCCTGATTGCAGTAGGGCATGCCGAGAAGCTGCGAGCGGGCAACCGCAAAGCTTTCGGCAAGCCGCGCCTGCAGGCCGTAGGCGTCATACCGCAGCCGGAACGCAGCTGCCAAGCGGTGGGCCGATCCGCTTCTCTCGGCCCGCTCTATGAATGTCGCCGCCTCATGGAACCATCCGGTCTCCAGAACCGCATTCGGCGGCAGAAACAGTAACCAGTCCCCCCGGCGCGCCTGACGCGCGCCCATGGCCCAGCGTTCGCCGCGGTTGCTTGGGCTCTCAAGCCAGACGCAGCCAGCCGCATCGGCAAGCAGCCTGCTGTTGTCATCGGATTGGGCATCGACGACGACAACTTCCTTAACCACGCCTTCAGCCGCCGCAGGCACCAGAGCCCCAAGGGTATGGGCCAGATCCGGTTCGGAATTATGACTGTTAATAATGACACTGATCATGCTTCCTTCTTAGCGCCTTTTTTTGCGCAGGGCGAGATCAACAGTCTTGCATTTGTCAAAGTTTACTAGCATGTTCTTTTTATGTTCTCACTTTGGAGCCCTCATGAACCCTGTGCAAGCCGCGGCCTCGCCCGAGTGCGCCGAACCAACGAAACCCTATGAGGTTCAAGAGCACCGCCGCCGGGGGCGCGGCAGCGCCTTGAACATGGCCGGACGCTTTGAAAGAACAAATATAGAACAATTTGATGACGGCTGGGACAGCACAGAGGATCTGCCATCCGCACAGACGGACGTCCAGGAAGAACGCGCCCGCACGATCATCACCCGCAACGAATCGCCCGACCTGTCCTTTGACCGCTCGATCAACCCCTATCGCGGCTGCGAGCATGGCTGCATCTATTGTTTCGCCCGTCCAAGCCATGCCTACATGGGCCTGTCGCCGGGGCTCGATTTCGAAACCAAACTGTTTGCCAAGCCGAATGCGGCCGAGCTTCTGGAACGGGAACTGTCACGGCCGGGCTATGTCCCAAAGCCGCTCGCGATCGGCACCAACACCGACCCCTATCAGCCGCTTGAACGGCGCTACGAATTGATGCGCGGCATTCTGGAAGTGCTCAACAGGTGCAATCACCCGGTCGCGATCGTGGCCAAGTCAGCCCTGATCACCCGGGATGCGGATATTCTGGCGGATATGGCTGCCCGCAATCTCGCCAAGGTCGCAGTCTCCGTCACCACGCTCGACCGCAAGCTTTGCCGGACCATGGAACCGCGCGCCTCAGCACCCCACAAGCGCCTGTCCGCGATCCGGACCCTGAGCGAGGCGGGCATCCCGGCATCGGTGATGATGGCGCCGGTCATTCCTGCACTCACCGACAGCGAGATCGAGAAGATCCTTGAAGCTGCCAGGGACCATGGCGCGGAAGGGGCGGGTTTCGTGCTCTTGCGTCTGCCGCGCGAAGTCTCCGAACTGTTTCGCGACTGGCTCTTGCGCAACCGGCCGGGCAGCTACCGCCATGTAATGAACCTGATCCGCTCGATGCGCGGCGGCAAGGATTATGATGCGCAATGGGGCGCCCGGATGCGCGGCGCCGGTCCGTATGCCGACCAGATCGCCAAACGTTTCTCGCTGGCTGCAAAGCGTCTGGGCCTCAACCTCAAGCGCCACAAGCTGGATGCAACGGCGTTCGTTTCTCCACAAAAAGGCGGGGTTCAGCTGGATCTGTTCTGATTGGATGCTTGCCGGACCGGGCCTTCATTGGCAGTGTCCGGCCATGAACCAGATGTCTGCCGGTCTCTTCGACCTTCCCTTCCCCGAGACACCGGATGCGGTGCTGGAGAAGAAACACGCAAAATCCTGCAATTTCCGTTTGGCCGGTGTCGATGAAGCCGGGCGCGGGCCCTGGGCCGGTCCGGTGGTGACTGCCGCCGTGATCCTCGACTATGACAATCTTCCCGGTGGGCTGAACGATTCCAAAAAGCTGACCGAAGCCCGACGGGAAACCCTTTTCGACGCCATCATGACCTCTGCCCATGTCTCGATCGCAACCGCCTGCCCGCAAACGATTGATGACAGGAACATCCGCGCCGCCACCCTGTCGGCAATGGTGCACGCCGTCAACGGCCTGGCGCCCAAACCGGACTATGTCCTGATCGACGGACGGGATGTGCCGCCGGGTCTTGATCAACCGGGACAGGCACTGGTCAAGGGCGACGGCCGGTGTCTTGCGGTCGCTGCCGCCTCGATTGTCGCCAAGGTCGCACGGGACCGCATGATGGTCCGGCTCGGCGCGCTTCGGCCCGAATATGCATTCGAGGCCCACAAGGGCTATGGGGTTCCACGGCATCAGGCCGCGCTTGCCGAATTCGGCCCGACCCGTCATCACCGGATGTCGTTCAAGCCGGTGCGCGAGTGCAAGACTTGAAAACAAAAAAGCGGCCCGGAAGGCCGCTTTTCAAACATCGCGAGATTGGCCGCGGCTGATCAGTTCAGCTGCGTCTTCACTTCGCCGATGCTCTTGGCAACGATATCGTCGGCAAGCTTGTCCTTGACCTTACCGGACAGGATTTCACGTGCTGCGGCCACAGAAACGTCGGCAACCTTGGCCCGCACTTCGGCAACAGCCTGCGCCTCGGCCTGAGCAATTTTTCCCTCGGCCGCTTTGGAGCGGCGGGCAATCATTTCCTCAAGAGCCTGATTGGTCTCGAAGGCCATACGATCCGCTTCCACCTTGGCCTCGGCAATGATCGCCTCGGCTTCGGCTTCGGCTTCCGACCGCTTCTTCTGGAATTCGGCCAGAACGGCTTGAGCCTCTTCGCGCAGCTTGCGCGCTTCTTCCAGTTCCGTCCGGACGTCATCGGCCCGCTTATCGAGGAAACCGGCAACCATTCCCGGAACCTTGAGGTAGAAGATCAGCGCAAAGAACAGGATCAGAGCAACCAGCGCCCAAAATGATGCGTCCATGAATGCTCTCCTAGTTCATCACGGACTTGACGGCATCCGTCAGGTCCTTGTCTGCCGGAGCTTTTCCGATCAGCGCTTCAACCAGTGTCGACGTTGTCTCGCTGGCGATCGCGCTCACCTGGGTCAGCGCACCGGTCTTGACCTTTTCGATCTGGGCTTCAGCCTCGGCGAGCTTCGCGCTCAGGTCGGTTTCGGCACGCTCGCGGCGCGCTTCCTGCTCGGCCTTCAGTTTGTCACGGGTGTCCTCGACGAGGCCATGCGCCTTGGCCCGGGCTTCTGCAAGCGCTTGCTCGTAGGCCGCAATGGCCTCGTCAGTTTCCTGCTTCAACCGGTTGGCCTCGGAAATGTCACCGGCGATACGGTCCTTACGATCTTCCAAGATGCCGGCAATGCGCGGAACAGCCACGTTCTTCATGATCCAGTAGAACAGGGCGAAGGTAATCACCAGCCACAGGATCTGCGAGGGGTAGGTTGTGTGGTCGAACGGAGGGAAAGCTCCCCCGAGTTCATCCGCCGGAATTTCGAATCCCGTATTCGTATGTTCGGCGTTGCCTGCCATATCCTATCTCCAAAATCCGGCTAGAGCGGCGCTTGCGCCGCCCGCCGGAGTCGCGTCGGTAACTCGAATATCAGTCGAGATCAGACGGCGAAAAGGAGGAGAAGCGCGATCAGCAGGGAGAAGATGCCGAGCGCTTCGGTCACGGCGAAGCCGAAGACCAGACGGCCGAACTGGCCATCAGCAGCACTCGGGTTGCGCAGTGCGCCGTTGAGGTAGTTACCGAAGATGGTGCCGAGTGCGATAGCCGCACCGCCCATGCCAAGGCATGCGATACCGGCGCCGATGTACTTTGCTGCTTCTGCGTCCATGACACGTGCTCCTAACGTAGTGTTTTGCAGATTGAACAGGCGGCGGATTTTCGCCGCTTGAGGGACTTGCTTAGTGCGACGGATGAAGGGCGTCGTTGAGATACATGCAGGTCAGGACCGTAAAGACATAGGCCTGCAGGAACGCAACGAGGAACTCCAGTGCGGTAATGGCAACCGTCATTCCAAGCGGAAGGATTGCACCGGCGGCCCCGACAGCGCCAGCGGCGCCCAGGCTCACAACGAAGCCGGCGAAAACTTTCAAGGTAATGTGTCCGGCCAGCATGTTCGCAAACAGACGAACCGACAGGCTGATCGGACGCGACAGGAAGGAAACCACCTCGATCGGCGCCACGATGATCAGCAGCAGCGGCGGCACGCCGGACGGCGCGAAAAGGTGGAAGAACTTGAAGCCGTGACGGACGATACCGTAGATCGTCACGGTCAGGATCACCAGCATCGCCAACATGAACGTCACGATGATATGGCTGGTCACCGTAAAGAAGTAGGGGAACATGCCGAACAGGTTGGCCGTCAGCACGAACATGAACAACGAGAATACGAGCGGGAAAAACTTCATCCCCTCGGTTCCCGCTGAACTTCGCAGCATGCCGGCCACAAACTCATAAAGCATTTCCGACATGGACTGCATGCGCGACGGGATAAGACCGCGTCCGCTGGTCGTGAAAATCAGAAATGCCGAGGCTCCGGCCACGGTCAGGACCATGAACAGCGAAGAGTTGGTGAAAGAGAAATCCATACCCCCGACTTCAATCGGGAACAGGTTTTGGATGTGAAACTGATGGATCGGATCGTTCGCCACCTGTCAGCCTTCTTCGCTCGTTCGTTTCAGGGCGCTTTCACGCGTTATGTTCATTTCGACTTGTCGTCGCGTTCTTTTGCAGTGGGTACTCTTGCTTCCGGTTCGGCGACACGTCCTGCCGCCCGCAACACATTCAAGACACCCGCAGCAAAGCCGATCAGCAAAAAGACAATCAGCCCGAAAGGCGTTGTCCCCAGCCAGTCGTCCACGAGCCAGCCCATCCCGCCTCCGACAACGATGCCAGCAATGAACTCCGAAGAGAGTTTCACAGCTTGCCCGTAGCCGGAACTGCCACCAGACTTCGGCTGCGCTTCGTGTTCTTCCGCAACGCGCCGTTCATCCAGCAACCGGGTCAACCGATCCCGCCGCTCCAACAACTCCGCTTCCGAAGGTTCCATGCCGCTTGTCTTGTCTTTGCCATTTTGCGCAGAGTTGCTCATGTGCTCCCCACACCGGCATTCAAGATCAGGCGCCGGAAATACCCCCGTGAGCCGCGCGCACAATAGTCGGCACCATTTGCCCTGTCAAGAACACCGCAACAATAGTTAAGTATTTGAAAATATTGATTTTAATTTGGTTCTTAACGGAATTCATGCTCCCGGTTGCCTTGGAAGCCCGTTTCTGAACGGCAATTCGGACAATCCCTTAGACGGCCTCGCGGTAGCTTTCAGCGGTTTCAAGGTCGACAGAAACCAGTTGTGAAACGCCGCGCTCCGCCATGGTCACGCCAAAAAGGCGGTTCATCCGGGCCATGGTAATGGGGTTATGGGTGATGACGACAAACCGGGTTTCAGTATTGCGCGCCATCTCCTCCAGAAGGTCGCAATAGCGCTCCACATTCGCGTCATCGAGAGGTGCATCCACTTCATCCAAAACACAAATCGGCGCCGGATTGGTCAGGAACACCGCAAAGATCAGGGACATGGCAGTGAGCGCCTGCTCGCCACCGGAGAGCAGTGTCATTGTCTGCGGCTTCTTCCCCGGCGGGCGCGCAAGGATCTCCAGCCCGGCCTGCAAGGGATCTTCTGAATCGACCAGCTGCAGCTCCGCCATACCGCCGCCAAAGAGATGTGTGAACAACCGCTGAAAATGGCCATTGACCACATCAAATGCGGCCATCAGCCGCTCCCGGGCTTCGCGGTTGAGGTTGGAGATCCCGGTCCTGAGGCGGCGAATCGCCTCGATCAGGTCGTCCCTTTCTGTGGTGAGTGTCGTCTTTTGCTCGTCAACTTCGCGCAGCTCCTCCTCGGCGCGCAGATTGACCCCGCCAAGACGTTCGCGTTCCGCCTTGAGCCGCTCCAGCTTCCGCTCTGTCGCCTCCACGTCCGGCAACGGAGCACCGTCCTTGATTCCGGCAAGCTCCGCAAGCCCCGAGACCGGGACACCCAGGTTCTCATCAATGCGGCCTTCAAGCGAGCGCTTCCGGTCCCGGGCAGCCTGCAAGCGCTCTTCCGCACGGACCTTTTTCTCACGCGCCTCCGACATCACCTCCAGCGCGGCCTTGGCTGCGCGATCCAGCTCCACAAGACTGCTTTCAGCCGACTGAAGCGCATCATCCTGCTGCTTCTTGTCGCCCTCGGCGCGGGAAATTGCCGACAGCAGGTCACGCCTTTTGATCTCGAGATCTTCCGGAGCCTCGATCAGTTCGGCACGCTCGTCCTCGGCTTCCTGCTGACGGGCCTTCAGGACTTCAATCTGCGCCTTTGCTCCAGAGGCACGGGTCTTCCAGCTGTCATATTCGCGCGCGATTGCCTCCAGGCGGCGATCCCGGACATGCTGATCCCGCAAAAGCCCCTCCGACACCGCCCGCGCCTCCGCCACGACGGACCGTGCCCCGGACATGTCTACCGTTAATTGCTCAATGACCTTGTCGAGACTGTCTGCGCGCGGTGCTTCTTCGACCCGCTCTTCGATCTCCGCCAGTATTTCCCGAGCTTCGGCGGCGTCTTCGGTCAGGCCGGCCGAACGTTCGGATGCAGCCTGCTTCTTCGCCAGAAGATGCGAGGCTGCCTTTTCGGCCGCGGCCAGTGCCTTGCGCTCGTTTGCGACCTCATGCTGCCGGTCCCGGACATGCGCACGGGCGGTTTGTTCGGTTTCGGCCGCCGCCGTCAAACGCTCGACCGCCCCTTCCAGCGCCTGATTGCAGGCCGCCACCTTATCCTGCGCGCCCGCTATTCCGGAGCGGACTTCGTTGAGGCGGTTTTTTTGTGCAAGACGTTGTGCTGCCGGGGTCGGCGCATCGGCGCTGATGACAAATCCGTCCCAGCGCCACAAATCCCCCTGCCTGGAGACAAGACGCTGACCGGGGCACAAATCCTTTTGCAACACCGCACCATCGGCCGCCTCGACCAGACCGATCTGGGAAAGGCGGCGCGCAAGGGCCCCGGGAGCTTTCACCAGCTCCGCAAGACATGTTGCCTTCCCGGGAAGCACGGGATCCTGATCCGATATTTCAGCCCCCGCCCAGCGCATCGGTGCCTCACCGGAGAGCGGCGCGTCGATTTCTTCCCCCAACGCGGCCCCAAGTGCCATCTCAAAGCCGGGCGTCACCTCGATCTGGTCCACAAGAGACGGCCATTCCCCCGCCTGTCCGGCGCTCAGGATCGTCTCCAGGGTGCGGGCTTCCGTTTCCATTCCGGACAAGATCTGTTGCGCCTCGAAAAGCGGTTTGCGCGTCTGCTCCTGATGCACGCGCGCCTCGCCTACTTCAAGCTCTGCCGCCTCGACGGCTGCCTCTGCTTCCAGTAGCCTCTCTTCGGCAATTTCAAGCGCTTCGGTCCGTGCTGTGACCCCATCAGCATCCGACAGCTCGGCTTCCACGTGCATCAAGGCAGCACGCGCCGTGTCGGCTTGTGCGGACAAGCGCTCGGCTCGCTGACGCGCCTCGCTCAGACGCTGCTCAAGCTGGCGTGATTCGGCAAGCGCACTGGCCCGTGCGGCCGACTGGTCGGCAAGCGCGCGCTCCAAACGGGCAACGGTCTCCTCGGCTTCGCCAAGTTTTTCGCGGGCAGCCTCGCCACGCTCCTGCACGGTTACGTTTTCTTCCAGAAGCTCGGCACGTTCATCCGTCAAGCGTTCGAGCACATCGTCATTTTCCAAGACAAGTCTCTGTTCGCGATCAACGTCCTCCGACAGCTGCGCAAGACGGCGATCAAGATCCTGAATGCGTTCCCTGACCCGCCTTTCCTCGGAATCAATCCCGTTCCGCGCAATCACAAGCCTTTGCAGGGCCGCAGCCGATGCAGCGGCCGCATCACGCAGCCCGGGCAGTTTGTGTGCTGCAATTGCCTGAACGCGCGCGGTTTCCGATTGAAGCCTTGTGGCCTCACGCAGCTCATGCTCGGCTTCGGCAAACTGGGTCCGGGCTGCCTGCAGCGCATTTTGCGCGTCGCTCCAGCGCAGATAGAGGATTGCGGCTTCAGCGGCCCTGATGTCTCCGGACAGGTTCCGGTACCGGGTCGCCTGGCGAGCCTGACGGCGCAGACTGTCAAGCTGTCCGTCGATCTGGCTAAGAATGTCTTCAAGACGTTCGAGGTTCTGTTCGGCCCCGCGCAAACGGATTTCCGCTTCATGCCGCCGGCTGTGCAAACCCGAAATCCCTGCCGCCTCCTCCAGGATCTGGCGACGGGCCGTCGGTTTTGCCGAAATCAATTCACCGATCTGTCCCTGACGCACCATTGCCGGGGACCGCGCGCCGGTCGACGCATCGGCAAACAGCAGCTGAACATCGCGAGCGCGAACATCCTTGGCATTGATCTTGTAGTTGGAGCCGGATTCACGCTCGATCCTGCGGCTGACCTCCAGCATGTCGGCATCATTGAAGGCCGACGGGGCGGTGCGGTCCTGATTGTCGAGAAAAAGCGTCACTTCGGCGGTGTTGCGCGCCGGACGGTTGAGGCTGCCGGAAAAGATCACGTCGTCCATCCCGGACGCGCGCATGTTCTTGTAGGAGTTTTCCCCCATGACCCAGCGCAGGGCCTCGACAAGATTTGACTTGCCGCAGCCATTGGGGCCAACGACCCCCGTCAGGCCGTTGCCAATGACAAATTCCATCGGCTCGACGAAGGACTTGAACCCGACAACCCGAAGTTTTGAAAATCTCATCGGCGCGCCTTCCCGCAGGAAACACGCGCCGTGCCGGTCACATACAAGAGCTTTGGCTGGCACTGGAAAACCGGTGCCAGCCGGTACGCATCAGAGCTGCTGATCGATGATTGTCTTGAACTCGTCAAACCTGAGCGCCCCTACATGCCTTTCGCCGTTCACGAAGAATGTCGGAGTTGAATTCACTCCGAACTCTTGCGCTGCACGATCACGAACGCCATTCACTGCGTCAAGCAGACCCTGGTTTGTCAAGCACTTCTCAAAGGACTCTTGTGTAAAGCCGATCTGCTTTGAGAAATTCAACAAGGAATTGTAAGGGTCATTGGTAAATGCCCAGTTGCGCTGTTCCTTGAACATCAAGTCAATGATGTCAAAATATTTATCTTCAGGTGCACAGCGCGCAAGCATGGATGCAGCTGCTGCGATCGGGTCGAGCGGGAATTCCCGGAAGATGTAGCGCACCTTTCCAGTGTCGATGAATTCCTTCTTGATCTGTGGCAAGGTCTCTTGGTCGAAATCAGCACAATGCCCGCAGGTCAAAGACGCATATTCGACGATCGTGACGGGCGCATCCGGATCACCCATGATCTTGTCTCCAAGCGGGCCCGGCTTCAAAAGGTCAGCCTCGTTCACGCTGTCGGCAAAAGAAATGCCTGGAACAGTCGCCGCGGCTGCGGCTCCGGCCAGAACGGTCGTGGTTTTGAGGAACTTTCTACGGGAAATGGTCACGAGCACTGATCCTGTCGGCTGAGATCCAATAATTCCGGGCGAAGCGCCCGAGCGTCCGCCAAGATGTGCCCGCTTCTGAAAACAACGTCAACTCACCTTGGCGGGAGCGAGACAACACCGGAATTGTGGCTTGACATGGGACAACCGGTTCATGCCCTGTTCAACCAGCATCAGAAACCGCAGTCACTTTTGATGGGTGCGGGCCGCAGCCCCTCGCGCGACAACCTGCTGTCCGAGTTTTTCAAGTGCCGATCGCAGGCGGTCGTTTTCCACACCTGACACGGTGTCTCGAATGCGGGCTTCTTCCGCGAGGGTCAGATTGCGCAAGGGCTTCGGCCGGCTTTTTGGCCGCGGTGGGGCAGCCTTTTGAACGATCTTGATACGTCCGACCGCAGCCCAGCCGTAAAAGGTGTTGATCCGCTCGATGACCTGCGGCAATTCGTGAGTGAGCATCAGCGCAGTCGCCCCGTCGGTGTGCACCAGCAAGGTCGCCGGTTCGCTCACAACTGTTCCGGATGCATCAAAACGCTCGCCGGTCCGGGGCCAGATCAACCGGTCCGGTCGGACACGCTCTGCATAACGCGCGCCGACAACATCGGGCCAGGCTTTCAGCAAATCGACGGAAGCAAAACCGCGCTTGCGGCAAACAGGATCCACGGCCCTGCCGACAAGTTCGGCAAGTGTCCTCGTTTTTCCGCGTGCCGCGGCTCCGGTTTTTGCCGTGATCGACGAGATTTTACCCCTCCGATTCTTCTCCAGCGTTTGCGTCTGGTCTCTATGTGAGGATTGAATACGACAGAACCAAGACTTAACCGTTAACACGCCTTGTTCTCGCTGGGTCAAAGGGACCTTTTCCCCAAGTTGTTCCCAGTTTCACTTGAAGTTGGCAAAGTTTCATTCACCTTGCCGCTCATGAATAAGCACTCCTCTTCTGAAGCCCTGCTCACCTGGTATGACCGCAACGCCCGGGACCTGCCCTGGCGTGTTTCGCCCGGAGACCGGAAACTCGGCGTCGTGCCGGACCCCTATGAAGTGTGGTTGTCCGAAATCATGCTGCAGCAAACAACTGTTGCGGCGGTGAAGGATTACTTTGTCAAGTTCAAGACCCGCTGGCCGACAGTCGCAGATCTTGCCGCGGCCGATGAGGCGGACGTGATGAAAGCCTGGGCCGGGCTTGGGTATTATTCGCGGGCGCGAAACCTGAAAAATTGCGCGGAGACCGTCGCAGAAATCCATGACGGCAGGTTTCCAAATACGGAAAAGGAACTCCTCGCCCTGCCCGGCATCGGCCCCTACACCGCAGCCGCGATCTCGACAATCGCCTTCGACAGCCACGCCGCCGTGGTCGACGGCAATGTCGAACGGGTTCTGAGCCGACGGTTCCAGATCGAAGACCCGTTGCCGGACAGCAAGACCGAGATCCGCGCCGCCATGCACAATCTGACCCCTCTGGACAGGCCCGGAGACTTCGCCCAGGCGGTGATGGATCTCGGCGCGACGATCTGCACGCCCAAGCGGCCTGCCTGCGGACTGTGCCCGTGGCTGGAGGAGTGCACCGCGCGCAAGTCGGGCCTTCACGAAACCCTACCCCGCAAGGCCCCGAAAAAGCAAAAACCGACCCGCTACGGTGCAGCCTTCGTGGCAAGACGCGAGACAGACGGCGCAGTCCTGCTCCGCCGCCGCCCGCCAAAAGGCCTGCTTGGCGGCATGAGCGAAGTCCCCGGCACGGAGTGGCATGAGGACTTCGATGCGGCCAGCGCGGTGCAATCAGCCCCGCTTGCCTCATCGTGGCGGCAGCGCAGCGGCGAGGTGAAACACACATTCACCCATTTTCACCTCAAGCTGACGATTTACCAGGCTCTGATCCCGGCGTCTCACCCAATCCCGGACGGATGCTGGTGGTCCAAGCCGTCCGAACTTGAAGACGAAGCCCTGCCGACCGTGATGCGCAAGGCTGTCGAGTGGGCAAGAGGATAGAACTGCAAAAAATGCCAATATTGATGAAGCGCTTACCGGGGCCGGAAGCGCTTCATCGTGGTATTTCCGCCCAATCACGCGCCTGCCTGAAAAATAATTGTCAAATTACAAAAAAATACGGTTCACAGGTTAATCCAAGGCTGGACCTTCAATATAGAATAATTCTAAACTGCGCGCACTGCGGATCCCGCGAAGGAGGCATTTCGCCATGAAAGGCAATGAAAAAGTAATTGAGCGCCTGAACGAGGCATTGTTCCTGGAGCTTGGCGCCATCAACCAGTACTGGCTGCACTACCGCCTTCTGGATGATTGGGGCTATACCCGGTTCGCGAAAAAGGAGCGGGCCGAATCCATTGAGGAAATGGAGCACGCGGACAAGATCACGACCCGCATCATTTTCCTGGAAGGGCACCCGAACCTGCAAAAAGTCGCTCCGCTTCGCATCGGCCAGAACCTCAAGGAAGTTCTGGAATGCGATCTGGCCGGCGAATACGACGCCCGCGCATCCTATTCCAAGTCGCGTGAGATCTGCCGCGAAGAAGGCGACTACGTGTCGATGCATCTGTTCGAGGAATTGTTGAGCGACGAGGAAGGTCACATCGACTTCCTCGAAACCCAGCTGGAACTTCTGGAGCGCATCGGCGAAGAGCGCTACGGCCTGCTTCAGGCGGCCCCTGCCGACGAAGCCGAATAATCATCCGGCACAAGGCTTTGACAAGAAAAACCGCACGCTGATCAGCGTGCGGTTT
>NZ_SMMF01000016.1:0-207 GCF_009711355.1 Roseibium sp. RKSG952
GCCGGCACAGGGACTGCCCGCGCGTGCCGGTCCGGCCCCAACGCCGCTCCAGACGGATGCCGCCAAACAAATCGGCGCGCAATTCAAGTGTGTAGAAGCGGTCCATGTTGCGGGCCGGGTCCTGCCGGATCATGTGGCTGGTCATCTGCGCAAGTTCCTGCAGTGTGCCGGTTGTCATTACTCTGTCCTCTTGTGACATTTCTTGAA
>NZ_SMMF01000787.1:0-9353 GCF_009711355.1 Roseibium sp. RKSG952
GGTCTGCAGCGTCAGCCCGAGATCGTCGCCTGCGGTCTCCTTGTTCATGGTGTAGAACAGATCTCCGGTGCCGCCCTCGGCGACGGTCTTTGCCGTCCAGAGCGCGGCGTTGAGCTTGGCAGAGAACGGGTTCGACCCATCCGCCGTCGTACCGACACCGAGGAGCGCCATGTTCTGCAGCGATGCCGGGGTGATGCCGACCCAGCCTGCGCCGTCGTAGACCAGCAGCAATCCTTCGTCCTCGATCCATGCCCGCCAGCCCGTTCGCGGCGGCAGCCGCAGCCAGGCGCCGTCGGTCCAGAGGGCGATGTTCAGATCCCAGCCCACCCAGTCGCCGGTGGCGCCCGAGGCGACAATGTAACGGTCGCCATCGGCGGGGCTGCCCGGCGGCACGGTCAGATCCCGGTCGCGAACGGAAAGCTGGACGAGCCCGTCGAGGATCCGCAGCGCCTCGTTATGGGTGACGTGCTTCTGGGCCTGCGCCGCGAGGATGAAGGGCAGCAGCAGATGGGTCGTGGCGTCGGACATGGGGTGGCTTTCAGAACGTGAGCGTGACGGTCTTGGGCGCCCCCCGCCCGACGAGGGCGGAAAGCTGGAAGATGCGAATGTCGAGCGTGTCGCCCGGGCCGAGCAGCGCGCCCCAGTCAGCGGTCTGGTCTGCGGCGGTGTAGATCGCGCTGGTGGTGGCCGTGCTCAGCACCCGCTTCACGGTCGCGCCATCCAGGACCTCGACCTCATAGGCCTCCAGTTCCTCGGCTAGCGGCACCTCGAGCCCGCCCCAGCTGTCGGCCGCCAGCGCGCGAGACCGGCGTGTCCAGCGGATGGTCAGATCGCCGGGTGTACGCGGCCAGCGCCATGGTTGCTCGACATGGGCGACAGAGAAGGGTCGCAGCCCGACGCCTTCGGGCGTGAAAGATTGCCCCACATAGGTCTCGTCGCTGACCGGGCGGCCCGCCGGGCCGATGCGCCAGTTCCACGGGATGCCGAGATCGGCTTCGGCGATCGGCAGCGAGGCGAGGCTGTCGTCGAGTATCACCACCCGTGCGCCCGCGGGCGTTGGATTCCCCATAGCACCCTCGGTGCCGCGTTGGCCTCGCAGCAGCCGGGTCAGCCGATATCTGCCTGGTGCGATCAGGTCTGCCGCGCCAGCTTGCACGATCTCCCAAACACCGGGCGCGCTCTCGATGGCCAATGCATTGGCGCTGCCGAACAGGCTCAAGTCGGTGACGCTCTCTATCGTGCCCGACAGGAGATCGACGACCAGAACGTTGCCGAGGTCGAAGCGGGACGTTGGCCCGGCATGGAAATCCGATACCAGTGTGCCGATCCGAGCGCGAGTGCCGAAGCTTGTGAGCAGTTCGAAACCATCTGTCGACGGGCTGTGGAACACTGCGATCTCGCCCGGCCACGGCACGGCATGCGCCGCGACGAAGGGGCGGTGCGCGGGTTGGTCCTCGGTGAGCTGTGGCAGGTCAAGGAGAACCGCTTCAGGTGCACCGAAGACGACCGGTTGCTCGACTGCCGTGGACAGCTGTGTGCCGG
This sequence comes from Roseibium sp. RKSG952, assembly GCF_009711355.1. Taxonomy (NCBI): domain Bacteria; kingdom Pseudomonadati; phylum Pseudomonadota; class Alphaproteobacteria; order Hyphomicrobiales; family Stappiaceae; genus Roseibium; species Roseibium sp. RKSG952. The sequence continues at coordinate 1,543 of NZ_SMMF01000787.1, forward strand.
ATGGAAGATCATAGGCTTCGCGATCCTGCCGGACCGCTTCGATACCGCGGGCATCTGCGTCGGCGATGGAAACGAGCCGCAGCGGGACAGTTCGCCCGTCATGGACGAACGACACGACGTCGGCCGGATCGAGTGCCAGCCGCGAGGGCGGCAGGCGGAAGACCGTGCGCTCGCGGCCGGTCCATGATTCCATCAGCGCGCGCCGGCAGCGCCGTTCGGCCTCCTCGGGCGGGACCGCCATGGGGAAGGTCTCGGAGGCGATGCGCGTCGTGTCGACGGTGATGCGCCGGGCCTCGACCAGCGCCGCATCGTAGTCCTCGTCTGCGCGGGCGACTTGCCATTTGAGCGCCAGTGGCAGTTCGCTCTCCTGAGCGCGGGTGAGTTCAAGAACGTCGCCCTCGCGCGCGGCGACGAGATCGTCTGGCGCGACACTGGCCACTGCAGCCCGGCCACGCATGACGAAACGGATCACGCCCTCGGTCTCGACCGCGTCGAAGCTGAAGTGCCGCGCAAGCGTGGTGATCGAGGCGCGCGGGCTTTCCAGTGCGCCAATGGTGTAGCCTTCAACCGCCCCCCAGAGGCCGGTGACGTCGATCCGGTCCTCGGGCAGTCCAGCGCGCAGGCAGAGATGGCGGACAAGGGCCGCGAGTGACACCGCGCCGAGACGGCCGGTCAGCCAATGGCCGAGCCGCCAGTTGGCGCCATCCGTCCAGACATCGGTCAGGGCCGGGAAGAACGAGTAGGGCCGCGCGTCCCAGGTCCAGGCGGCGCATTCGGGAATGTGCACCATCCGGCCGCCATAGACCGACGATATCGGGTTGTTCGCCGCTTCACCCCAGAACAGATACGTCGCCTCGAGATAGGCCCGCTGGATCGTGTCGTCCCGTCCGCCGCGGGAGAAGTAGGGCACGAAGCTTTCCGACGATTTCGGATCGAAGAACACGTTGGGCTGGTTCGTGCCACGGTCAATGGCGGGGCAGCCCAACTCGGTAAAGCGGATCGGCTTCGATTCCGGGACCCATGCGGTGGGCGTGGCGCTCTCCGTGCCGCCCGGACGGTCGTAATGAAGGTTCGACCACCAGGCGCGCAGATCCTTGTAGCGGAAGACCCACGGCTTGTTGGCCGCACCGTCCGTGATGGGCGTGCGTACCTGCGCGGTGCGATCCGCGGCGCTTGCATAGAACCAGTCGAAACCTTCGCCGCCCGCGATGTTCCCCTGCAGGTAGGCCCGGTCGTAGATCGCGGGCCAGCCCTCTGCCGCGTCGGCATGCTCGAACCCGTCGCGCCAATCCGACAGCGGCATGTAATTGTCGATGCCGATGAAATCGACGTTTCCGTCCACCCAGAGCGGGTCGAGGTGGAAGAAGACATCACCGCTGCCATCAGCTGGTTGATGACCGAAATATTCTGACCAGTCGGCTGCGTAGCTGATCGCCGTGTCAGACCCGAGGATGGCCCGCACGTCCGCAGCCAGATCGCGGAAAGCCTGTACAGCGGGATACGCGCTGGCGCCTGAGCGGATCGTGGTCAGCCCGCGCATCTCGGTGCCGATCAGGAACGCATCGACGCCGCCGGCTGCCGCACACAGATGGGCATAATGCAGCACCATGCGCCGCAGGCCCCAATCGTCGGCAGGTCCGGTCCAGGTGACTGTCCCGCTCGAAACGGCGAAGTCCGAGGGGCTTGCATTGCCAAAGAAGGCTGCGATCTGGCTTGCCGCAACAGCCGTCTTGTCGACCGACCCTGTGAAGCCCGCCGCCGGTGAACACGTGATCCGTCCGCGCCAGGGAAAAACCGGCTGGCCCGTCCCGCTGGCATTGTCGGAGTAGGGGTTGGGCAGCGTGTTACCGGGCGGGACGTCCATCAGGATGAAGGGATAAAAGGTCACACGCAGCCCGCGCGCCTTCATTTCCCGGATTGCCTGCACCACGGCAAAGTCTGCAGGTGTGCCGCCATAGACCGGCCGGTCTTCGTCATCGCGGCTGACGAGATGAGCCGCGGACCGGCTGACACCGTTGACATTCCAGGTCTGCGGGCTTGTGATTTTGGAGGAGACCTCGACTCCCGGCCGGATGGAGCACTCGCCGGCGCGCAGGTCGTTGCCGAACCACGAGACCACGAGGCTGACACTCTCGACCTTCGGCGCCATGGCCTGCAGCCGGTCCAGCGCCACGACCATGTCGGTTGTGTCTGAGCGCGCGTTCAGGTTTTCGGGCACTTGCGCGCCACCACTGCCCTTGCGGATGCCGGTGGTGGCATAGGCGAACTCGCCTGACGCCGGGATCATGGTGACGGCCCTGGTCAGTCCTTCAGCGGTGTCGGGATCGGCGAGCGGCCGGAAGACCTCGAAGGAGAGCTGCGGCAGGCGGTTGCCATAGTCCCCGAGCGGGAGGTCCTCGAAGACGACATAGGCCGTGCCGCGATAGGCGGGCGTGTTCACAGCCCCGGTTTTAGCTGCGATGAATGGATCCACCGTCTGGGTCTCGTCGCCGGGATACCAGCGCCACGTGACGCCACTGGTGTCGAGAAGCTTTCCATCTGCCCAGATGCGGCCAATGCCCGTGACAGGGCCTTCGCAGAGTGCTACGGCAAAACTTGCGTAATAGAGATACTCGGTGGTCTTGATCTTGCCGCCGCCCCCTTTGCCGCCACCCTGCGTGGTGGTCCGGGTTTCCTCCCGGAAATCGGTCGCCCAGATCACGTTGCCGCCCATGCGCATGCGGCCGTAGAGGCGCGGGATCACCGCACCTTCCGTGGACGAGGTGATCCGAAGGCTATCGAGTCTCGGGCCTTCGATGCGCTCGGTGGGCGCCAGCGACGACATGATCCAGCTGTCGACAACAGAGCCGATTGCCGAACCGGCAAAACCGCCGATGGTGGCAGCCGTGACCCCGAGGATCGACCCGCCGATGCTGCCGCCAATGGCGGTGCCCGCAGCTGCAAGAACAAGAGTTGCCATCAACAGGCCTCAGGGCTTTGGAAACAGAAAGGCGAAGGCGATGCGCCGCCGCCACGGCCTTGTCAGCGGTTCCTCGATCACACCCAGCCTTTCATAAGCGTGCAGGAAGGTCGCGGTGCCGGTCAGAATCCCGACATGCTTGGCGATGGCGTTCTGTTTCATCCGGAAGAGCACCAGCGCGCCGGGACAGGCCTCGGCAAGCGGCACCTCCATCATCATGGAACGTGCGCCCTCGGCCAGTACCTCGCATTGTCCTGTTTCGCCCCAATCGCGGGAATAGGGCGGGATCGGAAACGGTTCGGGGCCCACCACGTCGCGCCAGACGCCACGCGCGAGACCGAGGCAGTCGCAGCCAACACCCTTGAGGCTTGCCTGATCATGATACGGCGTGCCGAGCCATGACCGCGCCGCCGTGATCACCCTGTCAGGGCAGGCAGGCGTCACAGGACACCCCCGTCATGGCCGCCATCCCGGGTCGCGTAGCGCAGAATGGTGTCTTGTCCCGGAATGTCCGGAAATCCCCGGAAATTTGCGGTGTTTGAGAACTTGGCGCCACAGGTCCCGATCCGTTTGTCGCAGCCTGCGCGGATGGTGAAGGTATCGCCCCCGGCGATGGCGCGGACAGGGGCTTCGATGAGGGTCAGGATCGCAAGACCCTCTGTCACGTCGTGGCCGAGCACTTCCACGCTGCGCCCGGCATTCGCACCGGTGATCCATTCGATGGTGCCGAAGGCGAACCAGCCGGCCGCAAAGCCGTCGAGCCCGGAAGTAGCAAATGCCCTGTCCCTGAAGTGGTCAATCACGGTACCCGCGCCCTTGTAGGCCGGGGTGTCCAGATCGATGCCACAGCGCGTATCACCGAGCGCCGCATCGCAGGTGGCTTGAAAGGTGCGCCCGACCGTTTGACCCAGCACATGGGCCAGCGACCGGATCTCGGCCACGAAGGCCAACCGCCCGCGCCGGATCTGGCCAATGGCCCCGCGCCGGATCAGGACACGTTGGCCGGTGTCTTGCCAGTTCACCCGCCAGAGCTCGACCTCGGCATTGTCCCAGCGGCCATCGAGGATGCCGGTTTCGGTGATCTTGTCAGACGTCAGCACGCCCTCCGCATCTTGCGCGTCCACGGACAGGTCCGAACCGGACCGCACTTCGGAGGCTGTCAGCCCGCTTTCCGGTTCGAACTCCGTTCCGTCAAAGGCGAGCGTCCGGTCGTGATCGGTAAAGCCGAAGGTGACACCGTCGGAACGGGTGATCCGCCAGCACCAGGCAAGCGTTGTGGTGCCCTCGTCGAGATGGGCCTGAAGGGCAGGGGCGATCTGTTTCATTCAGGCAACCCGCATCCTGCGTCCAGCATGCGGATCAGCCGGGCGCCCGTCATGACCGAGCGCGGACCACCGTCTTCTGCCAACGCGGCAGCGTGGTCCGTCGCTGGCTGCTCAAGACCGGCACAGAGCGCGCTTTCATTGACGGCCACGCTGGCGCAACCAGAGGCGAAGAGCAGTGCGATCATCGCCCAGATCGGCTTCTGCATTGTCCATCCTTTCACGGGTTTGTCTCGCGGCCGTGCGATCCCGCTCAGCGCGGCGCTTGCGTTCATCGGCGGCTCCGAGCTTGCGGACACGCCACAAAAGAGCGGCAAACCCGGCCAGCAGTGCGGCGAGAGCAGCTATTCGGGAAATGAACTCAGTCACGGGTCTGAAACCCGCGTTCGATCCGGTCCCGCAGCCCGATCAGCCCAAGACCGAGGAACATGAGCCCGGCAGGCGAGGCATCGCCGCTGCCAGCCAGCAGTGCAATAAGGTTTGACACCTGGTCAAGCGGCCCGGTGGCGGGCAGCACCAGCGAGGCGGCTCCGGTGGAAAAAGCCAGCAGCCCGGCCCACCAGGTCATGGAGTTGGGTCGAAAATAACGCATGGATCAGGCTTTCCGGAACAGGTTGGCGGCATGGGCGGCCAGCTGGGCAAGCCACCCGGACGGCGCAGGACGCATAGGTTTGCGGGCAGGGGGCTTGAACGGTTCCGCTGGATGGAGCAGCGCCAATGCCTCGTCGCCTGAAAGCTGGCGGACAGGCCGGCGGAAATTGACGCGCCCCGCAGGATCCACTGACCAGACCGGGATTGTCCCGCCGGGATAGCGGCCATGAAGGAACAGGCGCTGTTCGGCTTCGCGGCGCGGAAGGATTGAGGCCGGGCGCCGCCAGTTCAAAAACGCATCAGCGGCAGCAACGCGGTCACCGGCATTGAGATGCCGGGTCAGGGCGGCCCTGGCAATGCCGCCGGTGTTGAAGTGGAAGGACACCAGCGCGTCGAACTCGTGCGGGGCCAGCGGGACTTTCACGGCGCGCAGGACGGCGGCCTCGTAGCTTTCAATGTCTGCCTTGAAGATCTTGAATGCCTCACGGATCAAGGCGTCCAGATCGTCCGGCATGCCTCGTGGCATGGTGGCCGGGTCGGGCGAACCGGCCGCACGCGTATGGCCGATGCCGAACGTCCAGACCTGGTTCACATCCCGGTAGGGGCCGGGAACAATGCCTTCGTGCCGGACAAGGCTCAGCAGCCCGCGGCCGGACATCTTTTTTGCGGTCATGTGCATGGGACTACCTCAAGAGCGAGAGGACCAGGATCAGGGCGGCAACAGCGAGCCCGATGCGCAAACGATGGGTGAAGGCGCGTCCGGGATCTGCCGGGTTGCTGCGGAGCCAACGCGCGAGGCGGATCAGCTCATTCATCGGCGTCGTTCTCCCTTGCGCGGTGCAGCCGGGCCAGCAGCATTTCGATGAAGGCCGGACCGAAGACGCCGACAAGATAGGCGGCCGATCCGGCAGCGCCACCGGCCGGAATTGCCTCTGGCGGGAGGTTGAGCCATGCGGTTACAAGGGCCATGGACAGGCTGCCCATCCCGGCGGCGATCAGACCACCAAGCAGGATATGCCGGAGCGCATCGCGCAACCGCATCTTTGTGGTCAGCGCGTTCGTGGCTCCGCCAAGCGCACCCCATGCGGCAAGGATCACGGCCGTTGACGCCGCGAGTTCCCGCAGCACGGCGGCAACGAAGCTGCCTGTGTCATTCATCGCCGGATCTCCAGAAGCGGGATGGAGGTGATCGAGCCGAGCCGCTCAAGATCGAGTGTTACGTCGAGCACATCGGTGTCGAAGCGAACCGGTACGTCGAAGGCGAAGCCGGCGGTAACAGCAGCACCTCCCGCCGGGGCGCTGTTGAAGGTCACGATGCCTGTGGCCGTGTCGACGGACCAGCCGCCGGACCAGCCGCCGGACCAGCCGCCGGACTGCTCCACGCCGTCAACGGCAATCCGCACAGTGCCGGCGACCGGCCTGGTAATCCTTCGCACCCATGTCTGTTCGCCGGACACGTAATGCTTCACAAGCTGGAAGGCGTTCGTGCTGCCGTCGCCGGTGCCGATTGCCTGGTCGGTTGGTGATGGCGTGGCGGATGGCTGGCAGGACTTGTGATCCGCCCAGTCCTTGAAGCGGAAGCCATGGAGCCGCCCGTTCCGGGCCTCGAAGAAGGCCACCACCGTTGCCAGATCGTCGGCGCGGCGGATGCCATAGGCCACATCATAGCGGCGGCGCGAGTTGGCCCAGCTGGCGTTGCGCTCCTCGTCGCCAGAGGCCAGCTCGACGACCTGTGTGCGCCGCTCCGGCCCGCCGCGCGCGCCGCGGCTGATAGTGTCGGGAAACCGGACCTCGTGGAACGCCATCAAAGCCCCCTTCGGCCGAGCGACACGGCACGGGCGATGTCTGCGGCGACCTGAGTGCGGGATTGCCGGAAGCTTTCCGCGTCACGGGTCATGATGGTGACACTGATGCCGCCCGCATCGTAGGCCCGTGCCTCGGGTCGCGAGAGAACCCGCTCGCCCCGTTGCAGGATCGCGGGCACCTCGTCGTGACGAAGTCCGGCCATGCCACCGCCATGCATGCGGGGCGCGGCTGCAAAGGCGGCGGCCGGGACCATGCGCGAAGGACCCGGTGTTCCGGCAATCCCCCCCGCATGCAGGACGCTGGCAAAAATCCCGCTCGCACCAGAGAGGGCACCAGAAAACGCGTTTGCGATCGGGCCCAGAATGAATTTGCGCGCGGTGAGTTTTGCAAGGTCAGCCAACAAAGAGCTCACAAGGTCGCGGACGTTCAATTTGCCAGTCCGGACAAACTCCCCGACTGCGTTTTCTGCAGACTGGAAAGCGCTGACAAGGCTTTGGCCAATGTCACCGCCGATCTCATTCGCCTTGCCGGCATAGTCCGACAGCGCGTTGGTGACCGATCTCCAGCCGGTGACACTTGCTTCAACATCCGGTTTGGCCGCCTTGACTGCGTCATCGGCAGCAGCACCGGCGTTCCGCGCGGCCTGTCCGGCGCTGGCAAGTGCGGTCTCAAACCGCCCTGCGGCGGCAGAAGCCCCGGCCAATGCACCGGCACCTTCTTCATTCGTGCCTGTGACCGCTTCGCGGAGCGCCTGCCAGCTTTTCAGAGGTGCGCGTGCCTGCTCTGTCAGATCGCGTGCGGAGCCCCGGTACATGCCTGCAGATTCCAGTGCACGGGTCGCAGCACCCTTAAGGCCTGGATCTGGTGCGGTCAGCGGGTTGTCCTCAAAGGCCCGGTTGAACGCCTCCTCCGCTGCGGTTGTTGCTGCCGTTGCCGCGCCTTCGAAGCGGTTCGCGATCTGCCCGAGATCAAGATCCGGGATGATCGATACACGCCGTTCGGATCCGAGCGTTTCCAGCCCCTGGTTGATCCCGCCGATGAATGTGTTGATGCGCGAGACGACGCCATTCAGCATCGCTTCAACGCCGTCGATCAGGCTGTTGGCCGCCTGAAACGCGAGATCGCCGATGGCG
>NZ_SMMF01000922.1:0-63981 GCF_009711355.1 Roseibium sp. RKSG952
CATCCGTTCGGGATCAAGGATCGAGACCCACCCCAGCCCCAACCCTTCTGCCCGTAAGGCGAGCCAGAATAAGGTGATCGCGGCGACAACGGAATAGCGACGCATCTCGGGCATTGTGCCCGCACCCAGCCCCAGACCTTTGTTAGTCGACTCGTCGGAAAAAACGGCCAGCTGAACGGGCGCTTCCTGCATGCCGGACAGTTTCAGGCGGCTGTACTTCAGCGCCTTGTCTCCCGAATAGCCTGCAAGGGCCTGTTCATTGGCGTTTTGGAAATTCTCCAGCGCTGCGGCTCGTGCCACCGCGCTTTCGACGCGAATGACGCGCCAAGGTTCGCTCAGCCCAACCGAAGGGGCCAGTCGAAATGTGTCGAGGCAGCGCATCAGCACTGCCTCGTCCACAGGGTCGATGCGAAACCGGCGCACATCGCGCCGGAGCCGCATCAACAGTTCGAACTGCGTGCGGAATTCGTCAGTGAATGTCTGATCCTGCACGCGCCCGCCTTGCTTATTCTTCAGCAGCAGCTTCTTCAGCCGGAGCAGCAGCGGCCTCAGCAGCTTCGGCTGCCTTCGCGGCTTTCTCTTCTGCGCGCTCCTGAGCTTTCTTACCCGGGGTACCCTTGTTCGGGTTGTTGCGCTCGGCCTTGTCGCGTGCGCCTGCTGCTTCCAGCATACGTGCGATACGGTCAGTCGGCTGCGCGCCCTGGTCCAGCCAGTACTGGATGCGCTCCATGTTCATTTTTACGCGCTCTTCGCTGTCTTTCGGCAGCAGCGGGTTGTAGGTGCCCAGCTTCTCGATGAAACGACCATCGCGAGGCATGCGGCTGTCAGCGGCCACGATGCGGTAGAAGGGACGTTTTTTCGAGCCGCCGCGGGCGAGACGAATTTTCATTGCCATGGTGGTATCTCCTTTGAATGGCATCACGCCGGGGGCGTGTCGTTTTAGTAGACCGGAGCAGATCCGGTTATTTCTGGTGTTTCTTGTGGTGTCGGATGACTTCCTGAATGATAAAATTCAGGACAGCCTTGGCAAAGTCGGGGTCCAGATCCGCCGTTTTCGCCAGGTCTTCTAACCGTGCGATCTGCGCTGCTTCGCGCGAGGGATCGGACGGGGGAAGGTCGTGTTCGGCCTTGAGCTTGCCAACGGCCTGCGTGTGCTTGAATCGCTCGGCCAGCGTATAGACGAGGATCGCGTCCAGCCGATCGATGCTTTCGCGATGCTCCTTCAGCAGCGTAGCCGCACGCGTCACAGGGTTGTTCATTGGCTAGTCCTTTCGGTGCTCAATGCAGGTTCGGAGAGGTCGATCTTGGGGTGGCGCCAGATTTCAGCGCGTTTGCCAAGCAATTCGCCTTCGCGTTCGTATCTGGCACCAAGACGTTCTGCCAGCGCCCGGGATCGGCCGTTGGCGTGCGCGATATAGCTGATTACACCGTTCAGGCCCTGATTGCGCGCTACGTGATCGCGCGCTGCCAGCACCGCCTCAAAGGCCAATCCTTTACCCTCAGCTTCGTGCAGCAGCGTCCAGCCCAGTTCAGGTTCATCCCAGCCGGGCGCATCTATAATGCCAACCCAACCAACGAAGGTGTCGCTGGCTTTCTCGGTCAAATGCCACAGGCCATAACCTTTCAGCGCCCAGTGTCCCAGCCGGTTGGTCAAAGAGCTCCAGCTTTCCAGAGCGTCCTTCGGTCCACCGACCATATGGCTGCGTTCGGTCGCAAAGAAGCTGATCATGCCCGGCAAATCATCCTGCTGTGGCGCGCGCAGGATCAGGCGATCTGTCTCAATCGAAGGAATGGTGTAGGTCGTCATGCGCCCACCTCCGACAATTGATCGGGACTGGGATGGCGGTACACCAGCTCGGTTCCATGTGACACGTTCTGATAGCTGCGCTCGTAGTGCGCACCCAGCCGCTCAGCCAGAGCGATCGAGCGGTCGTTGCCAGGGAAGATATTCGAACTCAACGTATCGAAGCCCAAAACCTCATAAGCATAGCGGCGGGCCTCTTCCGCGGCTTCGCGAGCAAATCCTTTGCCTTCGCTCCCGGCGAACATGACCCAGCCGAGTTCCGGTTCTGGCCAGCCTTCGGGGCCCCAGATGCCAACAAAGCCCACGGGCTGACCGTCGTGCGTTTCGACGGTCCAGAACCCATAATCATGCAGAACCCAATGGCCGATCATGCTGGCGAACCAGCGCCAAGCCTCATTACGGTTCATCGGGCCGCCAAAACCCCAGCTTCGATCCTTGTCGGCAAAGAAATCGGCGACATTTTCAAAGTCGCGCTCCTCGGGGCCGCGTAAGATCAGGCGTTCTGTTTTGAGTGTGGGAATCTGGAGGTCGATCATGCGTAGGCCTCCATCCCGCCGTTCACTAGATCAGCAGGTCCCGGGTGACGCCAGACTTCCATCGTGCCGAATTTGGGATGTTCATAGATGCTCTCGAAGCGCGCACCCAGCCGTTCCGCCACAGCCTTGCTGCCTGCGTTCTGGGGATCGATCAAGGAGATCGATGTTTCCCATCCCAAAGCGTCATATGCATAGGTTCGGGAGGCCTGCGCAGCCTCGGTCGCATAACCCTTGCCGGTCGCGTTGTTCATCAGCGTCCAGCCGATTTCAGGTTCGGGCCAGCCAAATGGGCACCACAGTCCTACATGGCCCACATAAATGCCCGTGTCTTTTTCCTCGACCCCCCAGAAACCATAGCCACGCATGGCCCAATGACCCAGCAAGGTCGCCACCATGCGCCACGTTTCATCCGGACGCAGCGGGCCACCTACAAATTTTGATGCATCGCTGGCAAAGAATTCCGCCTCGGCCTCAAAATCCGCCTCACGCGGTGCCCGCATGATCAGTCGCTCGGTTTCCAGCGTCGGGATCGGCATCGCAAGTGTCATGCCTTCACCTCGCTGTAGCGCCAGACATGCTGGTCCGCACCAAACGCTTGCTCGGCAACAGTGTCACGTGTCGCCCCCAACCGTTGGGCGAGGGCATTCGAGCGGGCGTTGGACTGTGATACGTAGCTTACGAATCGGCCAGATCCGAGAAGATCAAAGCCAAAGTCACGCACGGCAGTGCAGGCTTCGGTGGCATATCCCTGCAGGCGATGCTGAGCACTGAACAGGTATCCAAGCTCGGGCTCTTGATCGTCCCATTCCAGCCCCAGAATAACAAAGCCTACGACTTGATCGTCATCTTTCAGTGTAACTGTAAAGAGGCCGTGACCGTGCAGAAGCCAACCGGATGTATAGTAGGAAAATTCTGTCCAGGCTTCCTGATCGGTATCGCCAAAACTATCTCGGCAAATCGCGGTCCAAACCGGCAGATCTTCCAACTGTGGAGCACGCAGAACCAGCCGCCGGGTCTCAAGGACCGGCAGGGTTGCGCGATACTGCGCTGCTGCCATCGCCGCCTTTCCGGACGGGGGCTGGATGCAGCGTGCTGGCGTCACTTTTTCTTTCCGAACCCGCTCAGGCCCGGGGGCAGGGCCATGCCGCCACCCATTCCGGGCATACCGGGCATCTTGCCGCCCATCGCCTTAGCCGCAGCTTCCAGCGCCTTGGGGTCCATGCCTGCGGCCATTTCCTCGGGTGATGGGCCGCCTTTGCCGAACATGCCTTTCATGGCTTGTTTCAGCATCTTGCCTTTGCCCATCTTGCCCATCTTCTTCATCATGTCCGACATCTGCCGGTGCATCTTGAGCAGCTTGTTGAGGTCGCTGACCTCCATTCCTGAACCAGCGGCGATGCGCTTCTTGCGGCTGGCCTGTAGCAATTGCGGGTTGGCGCGTTCGCGTTTGGTCATCGACTGGATCATGGCGATCTGCTGGCGCAGGATCTTGTCGTCCAGCCCGGCCTGATCCATTTGCTTGGCCATTTTGCCCATGCCCGGCATCATGCCCATCATGCCCTGCATGCCGCCCATCTGGATCATCTGTTCCAGCTGCATCTTCAGGTCATTCATATTGAACTGACCTTTGACCATACGCTTCATCATGCGCTCGGTCTGTTCGATCTCCATCGTTTCCTGGGCCTTTTCGACCAGGGCAACGATGTCGCCCATGCCCAGAATACGACCGGCGATCCGGTCCGGCTCGAAGGTTTCGAGCGCGTCCATCTTTTCGCCCAGACCGACGAAGCGGATCGGCTTGCCGGTGACCGCGCGCATCGACAGTGCGGCACCGCCGCGCCCGTCACCGTCCATCCGGGTCAGGACCACGCCCGAGATGCCGACCTTGGCGTCGAACTCCTCGGCGACTTCAACGGCGACCTGACCGGTCAGACCGTCGACAACCAGCAGCGTCTCGCGCGGGTCAACCACGTTGCGAACCTGCTCGACCTCGTCCATCAGCACTTCGTCGATATGCAGACGGCCCGCGGTGTCGAGCATGTAGACGTCATAGCCGCCTAGCGTCGCCTGTTGCTTGGCGCGCTTGGCGATGTCGACGGGTTTCTGACCGGGAACGATCGGCAGTGTATCGACGCCGACCTGCGTGCCCAGAACGGCCAACTGATCCATCGCCGCCGGGCGATAGACGTCGAGCGAGGCCATCAGGACCTTTTTGCCCTCTTTCTCTTTCAGGCGTTTCGCCAGCTTACCGGTTGTTGTCGTCTTACCCGAACCCTGCAGGCCGACCATGAGGATCGGGGCAGGCGGGTTGTCGATCTTCAGCGCACCGGGGTCTTCTTCACCGCGCAGCACGTCGACAAGTGCGTCATGCACGATTTTGACGACCTGCTGACCGGGCGTGACCGATTTGGTCACGGCCTGACCAGTGGCCTGATCCTGTACCTTCTTGACGAATTCGCGGGCCACTGGCAGCGAGACGTCGGCCTCAAGCAGCGCGACCCGGACCTCACGCAGGGCGGTTTTGACGTCTTCTTCGGACAGAGCACCCTGTTTGGTCAGCCGGTCAAAGACGCCAGAGAGGCGTTCGGATAAATTTTCAAACATGCCTTCGGCCTCCTTAGCCGGTTTTCTGGTGGCGCGTCCTAGATAGGATACGTCGGTTAAATGCACAAACGCCCCCACGGGCGAAACTCGCTGGTGGGGGGCGATCCCTGAACGACTCAAGGGACCGGAAGATCAGACACTTCCGGATGTTTGCGGCGATTTAGGCCGATTGGCTGGCAGAGTCAACCTTGCGCGCGGGTAGCCAGTCATTGACCGCGTCGACCAGCCGCTGCGCGCCATGTCCGCTGACATAAGCTTCGACAATCGGGTGGCGACCCGCGCTCATGCCTTTTTCCAGGATCAGAACGGGGCGATGCATCTTGGACGTGGTCCTGTCGCGGCGCGAGGTGGTGGTTTCCACCTCAGCATGAGACAGGTTCGACAGCTCATGTTCCACAGTGTCATATCCAAAGACCGATTGGCGGCGGATCACAATGCTATTGCTGTTGCGGTCCAGTATAACCTGCACGCGGCGCACAAAGACACAGAAAGCGCCGATCCCCATTCCGCCACCGAACACGGCAAAGAAGAGGCCAAACAGAATGCCCTCGCCGCCTTCGGTTGCCATGAAAAGGCCAGCGCCGACAAAGGCTAGGATGAAAAAGACCAGTGAGATGCCGATAAACCAGGGCGTGTTAGACAGGATCAATTGGTCGGGTGTGTTGCGCGTCACTTTCATGGCGGCACGCTAACACTGAATTCTGGCACTGTCGTGGCTTGAATTCATCGCCATGTTGCGCGATGAGCGCGCCAAACAGGAGGTTCCCATGGACGCATCATCTGCTTTTCAGGATACATTGCCGCTCAGCTCTGACGCGCTGTTGGCGCGACTGGATGAATGGGGATTGGCTTATCTTCTGCATACCCATGTCCCTTTGCGCACGGTCGAAGACTCCAAGGCGGTCGAGGATCAGTTCATGGTGCCGGGTGAAAACGCTTTGCGGCTTAAGAACCTCTACCTGCGCGACAAGAAAAAACGGAACTATCTGATCACGCTGGAACAGAGCCGCGAGATTGACCTGAAGGCGCTGGGTGCCGAGCTTGGGATCGGCAACCTGTCGTTCGGGTCAGCGGATCGACTGATGCAAAACCTCGGTATCCGTCCGGGCGCGGTCAGCCCCTTGGCCATGATCAACGGTGTTGAAAACAACGTGCGCTTCTTCATGGATGCTGCCGCTCAGCAAGCCGACGTCATTTATATGCATCCTCTGGTCAATGATCGAACCGTTGCCATGAAGCGTGAAGACCTGACAGCCTTCTTTGAGCGTATCAATTGCGAGGTGACCTGGCTGCCGTGACGAGTTCACTCAGCCAGAGCTTCGGAAAGTGCCGCTGCGACATGCGCGGCTGACGGGTTCACGAATAAGAAACCCTCTGCTTCGAAGATCGGGTCGTCCAGATGGTCCGGGAAAGCCAACGGTAATTCAGTGCATGCCAACAGAATGGCGGTTCCCGGATTGGCATGACGTTTGCAGAAGTCCAGCAGGCGAGGGCGCGCATTCCTTGAGGCGCCGCCGTAGAACTCGGTATCAATCATCGCCTGCATCTCTGCGATCTGATCGTCAGGCAGGCGTTCGTTTGCTGAGATGTCCTCTACCGCAAGTCGCTCCGCATAGTTGCTGGCCTGCATCGTAACTGTAGTTCCAAGAACCAGTGCCTTTTCAGCTCCTGTTTCAGCAGTAGCCTCTGCGGTTGCATCGAAAATGCTGAGGATCGGCATGGTAACCCCACGCCTGATCGCATGCAGGCGGGCATGAGGCGTATTAGATGCGATGATTGCAAAGTCGCAGTCTGCGCGTTCCAGATTCAGAAGCGCCTTCCGGAAAACAGCATCGAATTCAGCCCAGCTGTCTTCATCGCCTGCTGTGCCTCGCAGTGCACGAGTATGCGCCTGCACAACGGATTCGATTGCCATCGGAGGGATAGGAAGCGGTGATCCGTGGCCGCGCTTGGAATAGTGCCTGCTCGCTCCCTCAGCAATGGCTCTATAGTAGTCGACTGTCGATGCCCAACCGACACCACCCAGAATTCCGATCTTTTTCATGAGATCCGCCCAATCTGCTCAGATAGATTTCCGCGCAGATTGGACGTTTTGCCAGCATATGGCCAGAGGGGGATCAGGCGGCCAGTTCTGCGACTGCTTTTTGCGCATTGCTGAGGGTGTTTTCAGGGTCCATTGCCATTTGATCGGCCGCAACGACGTCGACATCTGTAATTCCTATGAAGCCCAGCACGTGGCGTGCGTAACCGGATGCATAGTCAATTTCGGACCCTACGGCCGTTCCGCCCGAGGCAATTGCAAGAACTGCCCGCTTGCCTTCAAGTAATCCTTTGGGGCCGTTTTCGGTGTAGCTGAAGGTCAGGCCGACGCGGGCAACAAGGTCAATCCACGCTTTGAATGCGGCGGGCACCGAAAAATTGTAGATCGGCAGGCCGATTACAATGGTGTCAGCCTCCTGCAGTTCCTGAACCAATTCATCCGACAGGGCCAGTTGATCCCGTTGCAGCGGATCACGCTGGTCCGCAGGGGTAAAGTTTGCCGCGATCCAGTCTTCGGTCAGCAGCGGCAAGGGTGTCGCCAGATCGCGGCGGATAATGCGTCTGGCACCCAGATGTTTGACAACGCGGTCAGAGAGATCACGCGTTGCAGACCCGGTGCGGCGGGCGGATGCATCAATGTGCAGGATGGTTTTGGCCATTTCTCGAGGTCCTTTGTTCGGGGATTTTGCTTCTGCCTCCAATATGAATGTTGTGTAGATGAACAAAACTCGGATATATCAACATCAGTTGTTGGAAATTGCACAGTCGTGGTGATCATGGATAACTGGGATGAGGTAAGAACCGCCTATCAGGTGGCCCGGATGGGGACTGTTAGTGGCGCGGCCGAAGTATTGGGTGTGCACCATGCCACTGTCATTCGTCATATCGACGCGATCGAGGCCCGTTTAGGCGTCAAGCTATTCCAGCGCCACGCCCGCGGATACACCCCAACCGAAGCGGGTGAGGATCTGTTGCGTGTTGCGCAGGCAACCGAGGATCAGTTCAATCAGCTTGTCGGCCGAATGAAGGGACGGGGGGACGATGTCTCGGGAGAGTTGGTGGTCACATCACTGGCATCGTTGGCACCATTAGTCGTGCCTACACTCAGCGAGTTTCAGAAAACCCATCCCGAGCTCATCGTGCGTTATCTGACCGGAGACCGGTTGTTCAGGCTGGAATATGGTGAGGCACATGTGGCTATCCGCGCCGGTGCTGCGCCTGATCAGCCTGATAATGTTGTGCAGCCCTTCGTCTCGCAGGAGGTGGGCCTCTATGCCAGCAAGGGCTACATTGACCGTCGCGGAAAACCATCCGGCATCGAGGATTTTGCCAACCACGCCTTTGTCGGCAATGACGATGAAAACAGCCGTGCGCCGTTTTCCCAGTGGCTGCGCACCAATGCACCTGCCGAGGCGATCACTTTCCGCTGCTCTAACAATTTCACTGGCGCTGAAGCGGTTCGGGCCGGGGCCGGCATAGGATTTATGGCGCGTTGGGAAGCCGCACGTCATCCGGAATTGGAAGAGGTCATGGATCCGTTGCCCGAATGGTCAGGCAAACTGTGGTTGGTGACACATGTCGATCTGCACCGCACAACAAAGGTCCAGGCGTTCCTGACGTTCCTGAAAGAGCAGGCCAAGGATTGGCTGCCATGAGTTCTCAGGCCCGTGGCCATCTGGCCATGTTGGCTTTTTCTGCACTTGTCGCGGGCAGTTTTTCGCTTGGCTCAATGATCGCCAACGAGATTGCACCGGCCGCGCTAAACGCTGCGCGGTTTGCGATTGCTGCCGTCGTGATTGGTGTCGCTGCGCTGGTCACCACTGGCATACCGCGCAGTGCGGCCAAAGCGCCCTGGCGCTATCTCGTGCTCGGCGGACTGTTCGCGACTTACTTTGTGCTGATGTTCTACGGTCTGAAAACTGCGCCGCCAGTCAGTGCCGCAGCCGTCTTCACTCTGACGCCTATACTATCTGCTATTGCCGGATGGATGTTGTTGCGGCAGGTCACGACCTCTCACATGGCCATGGCATTGTTGGTAGGGGCAGTGGGGGCTCTCTGGGTTATTTTCCGCGCGGACTGGCAAGCCTTTCACGCGTTTGAGATCGGTCAAGGTGAGATCATCTATTTCTGGGGGTGCGTCGCGCATGCGATCTACACCCCTATGGTACGCAGACTGAATCGTGGAGAACCAGCAGTGGTCTTTACATTCGGTATGCTATTGGCGGGATGTGCAGTTCTTTTGGTGTTCGGGTGGTCGGACATTCGCACGACCGATTGGATGAACCTTCCGCCGATTGTCTGGATCGGGCTGTTCTACGTGGCGATTTTTGCAAGTGCCGCTACTTTCGTGCTGCTTCAATACGCAACGCTCTATCTGCCATCGGCGAAAGTCATGGCCTATACCTATCTGACACCCAGTTGGGTCATCCTGTGGGAAATCGCACTTGGAAACGGTGCCCCAACCGGGATGATCCTGGTCGGAGTGGCTCTGACTGTGATTGCGTTGCTGATGCTGCTGAAGCCTGAAGAGGAAGGGCAGGTGGCGCATCGATCCCGCAGTCGCGAAGGCTAGGATTGTTTGCCTTCTTGTTCCCCAAGGTTTTCGGTTTCGAGAAAGCGTTCAAAGGCGTCCAGATTCACCGGTTCAAATTGCCCGAATCCCTGCATCCAAACTGAAGCCCGTCTCAGGGCGTCGGGCTCCAGCTTGCACCATTTCACCCGGCCCCGCTTTTCCTGAGAAATCAGCCCGGCCTTGGTCAGAATAACCAGATGTTTCGAGATCGCTGCCAGCGACATCTCGAACGGTTCGGCCACATCAGTAACGGCCATGTCATCCTCAAGCAGCATTGCCAGAATGGTGCGGCGCGTGGGGTCGGCAAGGGCCGCGAATACAGTGTCGAGATCGCTGGACATGGCTCCTTCCTAATATGCAGGAAGCTGTTTGACAATTTCCGAGCCCACGCCATGCTGCGCCGAAACTTGGAGGGGGGCGTGACGATGCCACTGAAATACTGGCTGGTGATCTGCGTCCTTGGCATCGGCTGGGGCATGTCCTTCATGTTCAACGCCATTTTGCTGCGTGAGCTTGGGCCATTGTCGGTCTCGATGGGGCGCGTGGGCTTTGGGGCGCTGGGGTGTTGGATTTACGTTTTGGGTAGGCGTTTGCCGGTCCATCTGACCCTTGGCCGAGCTGCGGGGCTGTTGGGCTTCGGCGCGCTGAGTTACGCAGCGCCATTTGCGTTTTATGCGCTGGGCCAGCAGCATATCGGCGCAGGTGTCGCCGGTATCGTGAACGCCACAACACCGGCCTTTGCCGTCATCGTCTCGCATTTCTGGCCCGGAGGTGAGCGGGCCACACTGCTCAAGTCATTGGGTGTGGTTTGCGGGTTTGCCGGTATCGTCGTTCTATCACTACCGCTCTTGCAGTCGGGTGCGAAGTCCGAGTTTTGGGCCATTCTGCTGATCCTGCTCGCACCCGTTTGCTACGCTTTCTCGCTCAATTTCGCCCGCGCGTTTCGGGACATGCCGCCAGTTGTTCTGGTGGCTCTTGCCCTAACGGGCGCGACGCTGTCGATTGCCCCACTGGCACTTTGGCAGGAAGGACTGCCGCACATCACGCGCGCCGAGACTTGGGCCTCGCTTCTGATGATCGGATTTGTCCTGACCTCGGCGGCATTCATTGCGTTTTATTGGCTGCTGCCAAAGGTGGGACCGACCAATATTTCAACAGTCACCCTGATCGCCCCGGTCTCAGCGCTGGTGCTCGGGACATCTGTTCTGGGGGAGACACTTTTGCCGGAGCATCTGGTCGGCATGGCGGCCATTTTCGCCGGCCTTTTGCTGATCGATGGGCGCATTGTCAGACGTTGGCAAGCGGATAGGGAATACAAAGATCAACCAAAAGGTTGAATATGCGGATTTAGCTACAATCGCCGCATTTGCCAGTCTAACTCTGTGGTCGCATCAAGCGCGCGTTGTAAATAAAGTTTATAAAACAATACCTTGACCGATCTCGAGCTGCGACCTCAATAGCGTTGACTCTGCGCCCCATGCCCCTTAGCACCTAGCCTCAAGACAGTGCGAGGAAACCGCCCGTGACCGATGATGACCAAAAGCAGCGTATGGCGCAGCTTGAGGCCAAGATTGCGGCGGCGAAAAAGGCCAAAGCGCCAAAGCCTCGTGCAGATGCTGACGTGTCCGGGGGCGAGCTTGCTTGGAGGATGGTCATCGAAATGGTTTCCGGTCTTGGGATCGGATTTGGCATCGGATACGGGCTGGACAGCCTGCTCGGGACAATCCCGATATTTCTGGTGCTGTTCACATTGCTGGGCCTTGTCGCGGGCGTGAAGGTTATGCTCCGCAGCGCGAAAGAGGTTCAGGAGAAACAGACGGCGGCCCAAGAGCAGGCCGAACGAGACGAGAGGGACTGA
The DNA here is from genome assembly GCF_009711355.1 of Roseibium sp. RKSG952. Classification (NCBI taxonomy): domain Bacteria; kingdom Pseudomonadati; phylum Pseudomonadota; class Alphaproteobacteria; order Hyphomicrobiales; family Stappiaceae; genus Roseibium; species Roseibium sp. RKSG952. The sequence goes on from NZ_SMMF01000922.1 coordinate 11,415, forward strand.
ACGTGGCGACCGAGACCACCGCAGCAGAAGGCAGCAGCCTGGTATTCCACCCAATGGACCAGTTCATTGTCAAACCGCTCTTTGGCGGTGAGATTGCGTGGTACACGCCGACCAACGTTACACTGTGGCTGTTCCTGGCAATCGCTGCGATCTTCGCTCTGCTGGTTCTCAGCACTTCGAAGCGCGCCATCGTTCCGACCCGTATGCAGTCGGTGGCCGAACTGGCCTATGGCTTTATCTACAAGATGCTGGAAGACATCTGCGGCAAGGAAGGCGTCAAGTACTTCCCATATGTCATGACCCTGTTCATGTTCATCGTCTGCGCGAACTTCCTGGGCATGATCCCCATGTCCTTCACCACCACATCGCATTTCGCCGTGACCATCCCGCTGGCGCTGTCGGTCTTCCTGACCGTGACCGTGCTGGGTTTTGTAAAGAACGGCGCAGGTTTCCTGGGTCTGTTCTGGGTCTCCAGCGCGCCTCTAGCTCTGCGCCCGGTTCTGGCGATCATCGAGCTGATCTCGTATTTCGTACGCCCGGTCAGCCACTCCATTCGTCTTGCCGGTAACGTCATGGCTGGCCACGCTGTTATCAAAGTGTTTGCAGGCTTTGCTGCAATCGCCGCGATCTCGCCCGTGTCCGTTTTGGCGATCACCGCAATGTACGGCCTTGAGGTCCTCGTGTCCTTTATCCAGGCGTACGTATTCACCATTCTGACCTGTGTTTACCTGAAAGATGCGCTGCATCCTTCGCACTAAGGTCTGATACCCCAACATCGAAACTTCCAATTCGTAAGGAGATACATCATGGAAGGCGATCTCGCACACATCGGCGCAGGCCTGGCAGCAATCGGTTCCGGCGCAGCCGCAATCGGGGTGGGCAACGTTGCAGGCAACTTCCTGTCCGGCGCCCTGCGCAACCCTTCGGCGGCTGCTTCGCAGACCGCAACCCTGTTCATCGGTATCGCGTTCGCAGAAGCCCTGGGGATCTTCGCATTCCTGGTCTCGCTGCTGCTGATGTTCGCCGTATAATCTGCGGAACCTGATCCTTACGCGCAGGTGGGTCCAAGCCATAGCGGCCCACCTGTTGTAAAGACAACGTTCCGACGGAGGATATCATGGCGACTGAACCCCTTACAGAAGAGGTAGCTGGCTCGTGCGTCGACTCCTATGGCTCTGCCATCGGGATGCCGCAGCTCTGCTTCGATTGGTTCCCCAACCAGATTTTCTGGCTGGTCATCACGCTGGTCGTCATCTTTCTGGTCCTGTCCCGCGTGGCTCTGCCTCGCATCGCGGCAATCCTGGCTGAACGTCAGGGGACCATTACAAATGACCTGGCTGCGGCCGAAGATCTGAAGGCCAAGGCGGTCGAGGCCGAAGAGGCCTATAACAAGGCGCTGGCCGATGCCCGTGCCGAAGCGCAGCGTATCGCTGCCGAAGCACGCGCAGAAATCCAGTCTGGTCTGGATGACGCGATTGCCAAGGCGGATGCGGAAATCGCTGCAAAGGCGGCTGAATCGGAAAAGGCAATCGCCGAAATCCGTGCCGGTGCGCTGGAAAGCATTCAAGTGGTTGCCAAGGACACGGCGGCTGAACTGGTTACTGCGCTGGGCGGCGAGGCGGATGCCAAAGCCATCGCCAGTGCCGTAGACGCGCAATCGAAAGGATAAGTGACATGCGGAACACTCTTGCCCTTATCCTGACCATCGGCGCAGCCAGCCCGGCATTTGCCGCAAGCGGCCCGTTCTTCTCGCTTGGCAACACCGACTTCGTAGTCACGCTGGGCTTTATCGTTTTCATCGCGGTTCTGTTCTACTTCAAGGTGCCGTCGATGATCGGTGGCGCGCTGGATAACCGTGCCGAAGGCATAAAAGCCGAACTGGACGAAGCTCGTGCCCTGCACGAAGAAGCCCGCAGCCTTCTGGCTTCGTACGAGCGCAAGCAGCGTGAAGTACAAGGTCAGGCAGACGCGATTGTCGCTGCTGCCAAGGAAGATGCTGCCTTGGCCGCCGAGCAGGCCAAAGCCGATCTGGAAAACTCCATTGCACGCCGTCTGGCTGCTGCGCAGGATCAGATCGCGTCTGCAGAAGCTTCGGCTGTCAAAGAAGTGCGCGATCAGGCCGTGACCGTAGCAGTATCGGCAGCCAATGAAGTGTTGGCAAAGCAGATGACTGCTACTCAGGCGAACAAGCTGATCGATGCGGCAATTGCCGACGTCGGTGAAAAGCTGCACTAAAAGTTTCTGACCCGGTGGTTCCGCTGCCGGGTCTGAATTCTGAGAGGTGATCGATCTCTCGCAAAGCCTTCATATCTGAAGCACATCTACTCCATCAGCCATTATCACTGGATAGTACGCAGGTTGAGTTACGCCTGCGCCAGAGCCATAGCGCTATTGCAAGGGCTGTGATTGCGAGCTCAACTGCAAAGGTCCAGTGGTTCAGAAAAGACAGAATCCAGTGTGAATGGGTCGCCTGCACGACAACAAGCGGCTGCGAGTAGTCGGAATATGGCCAGGCCCATGCGATTTTGCCGACGATGGAATCCAGCGCCATATGAACAACTCCGCCAGCACCGAAAAATGCGAGTACGGTACCCGCCTTAGGGTAGAAAAGGCGTAGCGCAAGTCCAGCAAACAGTAGAGCGACCCAAACGATAGGTCGATGGGTCAGATAGGCGTGATGATGGTGGGCGCGGTTATCCACCAGATAAAACCAAAGCATGTCCAGATCAGGCGCAACTGCGCCCAGCATTGCTGCGGCGAATGCCAATTTGCCGACATCAGGTGTAGCTGTTCTGAAAATCAGATAGGCACCCGGCAGGTGGCCGATAAACATCAGTTTTGACCGGTTTCATGCGCCAGTCTCTGCTGGGCGATGGTTTCGTTCCTCAGCGCCTTCTGCTGATCCTCCATACATCGCTCGACAAAACTCAGATGTTGCTGAACCGCTCTTCGGGCCCCCTGAGGATCGCGCGCCTGCAGCGCTGAATTGATGGCCCGATGCTGATCCAGAATCGAGTCTCTGGTTGTGCGTTGCTGGAACATCATCTGTCTGTTGTAGAAAACACCTTGGCGTAGCAGATCGAACATGGATCGCATCATATGCAGCATGACGACGTTGTGGCTGGCTTCGATGATCGCCATGTGAAACTGGGCATCCAGATGCGCTTCTTCCTCGGCTGCGTTGCGATCATGGGCGGCCGTCATCTTTTCAAAGATCGTCTGAATAACCTTAAGATCACTGTCTGAACCCAATCGAGCCGCCCGCTCTGCTGCTAACCCCTCCATATCCCGGCGAAACGACAGATAATCGAATACAGCTTCATCATGGCTGCTGAACAACTGGATCAGCGCTGGTGAAAATGCCGAGCCCAGCACCTCTGCGACATAGATGCCAGATCCTGCCTTGGCGGTCAGCAGCCCCTGTTCCTGAAGCTCCGAAATCGCTTCTCGCAATGATGGGCGTGATACACTCATTCGATCGGCCAGTTCTCGTTCCGAGGGCAGGCGTTCACCCGGGCGCAGAATGCCGCGCAGAATGAGTAATTCGATCTGGCGGACAACGGCCAGAGACAGCTTTTCGGTCTGAACTTTTTGAAAGGGCATGACTGTATCGTTCTGAATTGGTCAAATCATATGACCACGTAAACCAGTCCGCTTCAAGAAAGTGCGCTATTCAAGTTCGTTGAAATATTAGGTCAGAAATATTGACATTAAATTGAGTCGGCATAGGCTGCGCTGAGCAGAGTTCGGAGGAAGCTCATGTCAACGCATCACCTGTTCGCCACCCGTGCATCTCGAATGAAGGCATCCGAGATACGAGAATTGCTTAAGCTACTCGATCAGCCCGGGATTATCTCATTTGCAGGAGGCATCCCCGATCCGGCGCTGTTTCCAGCGGAAGGATTTGCGAACGCTTTTCAGGTGGCCCTTGGGGTGGATCAACAGGCCCAGTCACTTCAGTATTCTGTGAGTGAGGGATATGTTCCCCTGCGCGAGTGGATCGCTGAGCATATGCGCCAGATTGGTGTGGAATGTGACATCGACAATGTGCTGATCACTTCGGGGTCACAGCAAGCGCTCGACTATCTCGGTAAGCTCTATCTTTCTCCCGGTGATACGGCGCTTGTGGGTTGGCCGACCTATCTGGGGGCATTGGCGGCCTTCAACGCCTATGAGCCCCGATTTGACCGGATCAGCATAAATGGTAACCGAGGTGCGGCAGAGTATCGGTCCGGGGCAGGTGAGGGGGCGGTCAAGTTTGCCTATCTCTCCCCGGATTTCGCGAACCCGACCGGCGAAACCGCTGATCTGCGAGGACGTGAGGCCCTGCTCGATCTGGCTGAAGAGCTGGATTGCGCCATCATCGAGGATGGTGCCTATCAAGCGCTTCGCTACGAAGGTGAAGCGATCCCGCCGATCCTGAGTCTGGAACTGGCGCGCAAAGGATCGATTGAGAGCTGTCGCACCATCTATTGCGGCAGCTTTTCCAAGACCCTGTCACCGGGATTGCGGGTCGGCTGGGTCGTGGCAGCCAAGCCAATTATTTCTCAACTGGTTTTGATGAAGCAGGCGGCTGATCTGCACTCCGCTACGATCAACCAGATGGCGGTCTATCAGGTCGCGAGGGCAAGCTTTGATACCCACATTCCAATGCTCAGAAACGTCTACGGCGCCCGGCGTGATGCGATGTTGGCAGCATTGGAAGAGTATTTGCCGAAGGAGGTTCAATGGACCAAACCAGAGGGTGGTATGTTTGTTTGGATCACTTTGCCTTCGGGTATGGATGGCGCTGATTTGCTGTCCAGAGCGCTCGAAACTGTCAAAGTGGCATTCGTGCCCGGGCAGGCCTTTTTCCCTGATGAAACGGGCGCAAATACCATTCGGCTGAGTTTCTCAAACTCTGACGAGGACACAATCCGAGAGGGCATTCGCCGGTTGGGAGAAGTGTTGCGCCGCTGAATCCGGAAAGGATCTGTTAACCAAATTGTCGCAAAGCTGCGGCATGATCCGGTACCTGGCCCTTCTGATGTTGGCAGCTTGCTCTGCGGGTACACCTCATTTCCGAGGGGTGCCCGCTACGCGTGTTGCTGTAAACGGCAGCGTGTTTGACGTGCGGGTTCGTGGTGAACTGGCCGAAGCTGTTCGGGTAAACACACAATATGCCCCACGCCTCGGGCCGATCCGCGATCGGGCAGCACTTGCGATGGCGCAGGTTTCGGGCTGTCCCATTCTCGACGTGTTGGGTGATGCCGCAGTTATGGTTGGTGTACTTGGTTGTGATCGTGCGGCAGGGGAACGCTTGCTGCTTACGGCAGTTTCGACGCCAAACTATGAATGTACCGACTATGGCACCTACGAAGATGCAGGTAGTGACTTAGGCTATCAGGTTTTCGAATGTACGCCCTACTGAATGCGCGTATTTTCGCACGGTTTTGGCAAGATATTGTGGATAACTCAGCTCACCAGCCCATATCCTGCGTAACTCCGTTGACTCGTCCCCCATCCCTTGCGCAGACTTCCTGAACGTAGGAATCACGGAAAAAACGGCCATTGCGCTTTAGCAAACTCAAACTGACCGGCTTTAAAAGCTTTGTTGATCCGACCGATCTGATCATCGCGGATGGGTTGACCGGTGTGGTGGGGCCAAACGGCTGTGGCAAGTCCAATCTTCTGGAAGCATTGCGTTGGGTGATGGGTGAGAACCGCCCCAAATCCATGCGCGGTGGCGCAATGGAGGATGTGATCTTTGCGGGGGCCGCCACGCGTCCTGCCCGGAATTTTGCCGAAGTTGTCCTGACGATGGACAATTCAGAGCGACTGGCACCTTCAGGCTTCAACGACAGCGACCAGCTTGAGATTGTCCGGCGCATCACCCGCGATGTGGGCAGCGCCTACAAGACCAACGGTAAGGATGTGCGGGCCCGTGATGTGCAGATGTTGTTCGCAGATGCTTCGACCGGCGCGCACTCACCTGCGCTGGTTGGCCAGAACCGCATTGCGGAACTGATCAACGCCAAGCCACGCGCTCGCCGGCGTATTCTGGAAGAAGCGGCAGGTATCTCGGGCCTCTATCAACGTCGGCACGAGGCGGAGCTGAAGTTAAAGGGCACCGAGTCCAACCTGACGCGCGTTGATGATGTTCTCGAACAACTCGGGACACAGTTGGCGCAATTGGCGCGTCAGGCCCGTCAGGCCGCACGTTATCGGGAGATAGGCGAGCAACTGCGCCAAGCCGAGGGCATGCTGCTTTATCGTCGCTGGAAAGAGGCCGACATTGCCCGTCAGCAGGCCGAAGAAAAACTGCGGGAACGGATCACCGAAGCCTCGCGAGCTGAGGCAGAAGCCCGCGCTGCAGCAGCCAAGCGCGCTGAAATTGAGGAAACCCTGCCGCCATTGCGCGAAGAAGAGGCTATCGCCGCCGCGGTCCTGCAGCGCCAGCAGGTTCAGCGTGACGCATTGGCCGATCAGGAAACCCGCGCGCGCCAGACCATAGAAACGCTGACCAATCGTATTCAGCAGCTTGGCAACGACATCGAGCGTGAGACTGGCCTGAACCGGGACGCCGGGCAGATGATCGAACGTCTGGAATGGGAAGCCCGCGAACTGGCCAAAGCTGCCGAAGGTCACGAGGACAAGGTAGCCGAGGCCGCCGAAATTGCCCGCGAAGCTGCCTCGGTTTTGCAGGATCGTGAAGATCACCTGTCGCAGGAAACCGAGGATATGGCCCGCCTCGTTGCGCGCCATCAGTCTGCGCAACGGTTGGTCGAGGATAGTCGCAAGACACTGGCGCGTTCTGAAGGTGAGGAAGAGAAAGCCCGTTCGGCGGTGGAGGAGGCGCGCGAAGCGCTGACCCGTACCAGCGAAGCCTTTGAAACTGCTCAGGAAGCCGAGGAAGAAGCGCGCGAGGCTGCTGAAGCTGCCGAAGAAGCGCTGGCCGCTGCAGATGAGCTACGCAATGAAACACAGGCGCGCGAAGCCGAAGCCCGGGCACAACGCTCTGAGGCGGAAGGTGAACTGGGCGCCATCAGAGCCGAGACAACAGCGCTGGCTAAACTGGTTGAACGGGATACGGCCGAGGGTGGGCAGGTGCTTGACCTGCTGCGTGTAGCGCCCGGTTATGAAAAGGCGCTTGGGGCCGCACTGGCCGACGATTTGCGTGCACCTCTGGTCGAAGGGGATGGTCCTTCGGGCTGGGTGCAGGTGGCGGGATATGACAGCGATCAACCTCTGCCCGAGGGCGCTGAACCACTGGCGTTGCACGTTTCGGGACCGGACCGTCTGAGTCGTAGGATTGCACAGATCGGGTTGGTCGATGCCGATCTGGGCGCGCGGTTGCAAACATCGCTGAAACCCGGTCAACGGTTGGTGTCGCGCTCGGGTGATCTATGGCGGTGGGATGGTTTCCGCGCCTGGGCTGAAGATGCGCCAAGCGCCGCCGCCCTGCGGCTGGAGCAGCTCAACAAGCTGGAAGCGCTGAAACAGGAACTGACGCGTACCGAAGCGCAAGCTGATGGTGCACGCGCTGCGCATGAGGCGTTGTCGCAGCAACTGGCGGATGTGACCGAAGCCGATCGTCGTGCACGCGAAGCGCGCCGTGCTGCCGATCAGCGCATGGCCGAAACCGCGCGCCAACTCAGCCGGGCTGAAGCCGACCGCAATCTGGCACAGGGCAAGCTGGAAACCCTGTCTCTGGCCGTGGATCGCCACAAGGAAGACGCCATGTCTGCCCGCGCTCAACTGCGCGAGGCCGAAGGTGCGCTGACCGGGTTAGGTGATCTGGATAGCGCCCGCGCGCAGGTCGAGGATATCAAGCAAACGGTTGAAGCAGCTCGGATTACCATGCTGACCCATCGTTCGACCCATGACGAGTTGCGTCGTGAAGGTGATGCGCGCACCCGGCGAACACAAGAGGTCACCAAGGATCTCAGCGGTTGGCGTCACCGTCTGGAAACTGCTGAAAAGCGTATATCGGAATTGGCTGAACGCAAGGAAAGTTCAGAAGAAGAACTGACCGAAGCCATGGCCGCGCCCGGTGAGATTGTCGAAGCGCGCGAAGAACTGAATGAGCTGATCGAAACTGCCGAGGCGCGCCGTGCAGAGGCAGCGGACAGGCTGGCCGAGGCAGAAACCCAACAGCGTGAGGTTGTACTGGCCGAGCGTGAGGCAGAACGCCTGGCATCCGAAGCACGCGAAACTCGAGCGGCTGCCGAGGCGCGTTGTGATGCATCCAAAGAAAGTGTTGTCGCTGCAGCCGAGCGCATTGCAGAAGATCAGCAACTGACACCAAACCAATTGCTGAACCAATTGGATGTAAATCCTGATCAAATGCCTGCTGCGGACACGCTTGAGGCTGAGGTGAACCGCCATAAGCGCCAGCGTGATGCGATGGGTGCGGTCAACCTGCGCGCCGAAGAGGATGCCAAGGAGGTTCAGGAAGAATTCGATACGCTCAACAGCGAAAAGTCCGACTTGGAAGAGGCGATCAAGGCCCTGCGCAGCGGTATCGCCAGTCTGAACCGCGAGGGGCGTGAACGTCTGTTGACTGCGTTTGAACAGGTGAACTCGAACTTTGCGATGCTGTTCAAGCACCTGTTTGGCGGCGGCGAGGCCAATCTAGTCATGGTCGAAAGCGATGACCCGCTGGATGCGGGCCTTGAGATCATGTGTCAGCCTCCGGGTAAAAAGCTCTCGACACTGAGCTTGCTGTCGGGTGGGGAGCAGACCCTGACCGCGACGGCACTGATCTTTGGTGTTTTCCTTGCCAACCCCGCTCCGATTTGTGTTTTGGACGAGGTTGACGCACCGCTGGATGACGCCAACGTCACGCGCTTCTGTGATCTGCTGGACGAGATGTGCCGCCAGACCGACACGCGGTTCCTGATCATCACCCACCACGCGGTGACCATGGCCCGGATGGATCGGCTGTTTGGTGTTACCATGCAGGAGCAGGGCGTCAGCCAGCTCGTCTCGGTTGATCTGAAGAAGGCCGAGCAGATGGTCGCCTGACCGCTCACCGCAACGTTATGAGGTTTTTGAGGCGCTGCGGGATAATGTGGCTGCATGACGCGACTGTTTCTGATCCTTGTGATTTGTATTTCAACTCCGCTTTGGGCTGCTGAATGGGCAACCAAACCGGGCGATGTGCCGCTGAATCAACAGGAACTGGATGCATTGGCGGGCCAGACGTTCACCTTCTATGACGATGGGCAATCCCGTTATTCTACTGGTGGAGCTTACTCCTATACCTATTCGGAGACGAATGGCGGTGGAACCGCATTCGGTACTTATCGCATTGCCGAGGACGGCAGTGTTTGTGTTGATTATCGTAATGGTCTCAGCCGCTGTGATTTGTATGTGCGCAGTGGTGACCGTTTGATACTGATCAACGAAAAGGGCGAACGCTATCCGGTGCGCCCCGATTGAAATCGGTCTTAAGGGGGCCGTTTAAAAGCCAAGCATACTTGAGTTTGCACCAAGTATTTGAACGAACTATTTATATAATGCGTGTCAATTGATCGGTGAAATGTGAAAAATTAGCGAATAAGTGGGATATATATTGGTGCCTCTGGCGATAAATTCCTGACAGCAATAACAGAGAATAAAAGGTCAGAGTATATGTGCCGTTTTTTAGCTTGGGTCGGCGCTAAACGTTATTTGGATGAGTTAGTGCTGAACCAGGAGCAATCCTTGGTCATGCAAAGCCGCAATGCACTTATTGGGAAGACTCCGATCAACGCAGATGGTTTCGGCCTTGCCTGGTATTCGGAACGTGGCACGCCCTGCTTCTACAAAGACACCAACCCAGCGTGGTCTGACGCCAATCTGAAACAGCTGACGCACCATACGAAGTCGCCACTGTTTCTGGCCCATGTGCGTGCTTCAACCGGGACTGCCACATCTCGAAACAACTGCCATCCGTTTGGCTTTGGCAAGTGGAGCTTCATGCACAACGGCCAGGCCGGTGGGCACGAGAGTATCCGGCAAGAACTGGACGGTATGATACCAGCTGACTTGTACCAGCACAGGCTGGGTGCAACTGAAAGCGAAGCGATCTTTCTGATAGCGCATGGTGAAGGCTTGGATGCCGATCCAATAGGGGCAATGGTGCGCGCTGTTGAACGCGTTGAGGCACTTTCCCGGAAGCGCGGATCACTACCTTACCTGCGGTTCGCTGCCTGCTGGTCGGATGGGGAACGTGTATTTGCTGCGCGATATGCCTCGGACCGATTTGCACCCAGCCTCCACTATCGCGCATGCGCTGACGGCATCATAATTTCGTCCGAGCCACTGGATGCTGATAGCGGAGAATGGACTGAGATACCGGCAAACACCGCGATCGAAACCCGAGGCAAATCGCTTAGACTGCACCCGTTCGAGCCAGTTCCACAGAAATATCACGCAAATGTCGCCTAGCTGAGACCTGCTATGGGTCGGCATTGCGCGAACGTTCTATGCCAGTGATTTACAGTCGATTCAGTAAATCCATAGTGGGCCAAGCATCCGCTGGCAGGCCAAGTCGCACCTGTTCCGACTGAACGGCAGCGCGTGTTCCGGCCCCTAGAATGCCATCGATTTTGCCGACGTCATAGCCGCGTGCCTGCAGCTTGCTTTGCAGTTGCTTCATCTGAGCGCCAGACAGGCCGGGGGCAGGATCGCCCGCGTCATAAACTTGTGCGCCTTCCAACCGAGTGCCGAAATAGGCGGCGGTCAGCACATAAACAAAGCTCTGGTTCCATTCGAAATAGACATCGAAATTTGGGTAGGCCAGAAAGGCAGGTCCCTTGTGCCCCTGAGGCAGGATCAAAGAAGCGGGCAGATTGGCCAGTGATCCGCTGCGTGCCTGAACACCCATGGCTTGCCAGTCAGAAATTGCTCTCGGTTTTCCTGGACCCGACAGTGACCAATCCATCTGATCTGGTACAGTCACCTCCTGCAGCCAAGGCTGACCCGGTTGCCATCCCAGATGTGACAGCATTTTTGCCCCGGACATCAGCGCATCTGGTGCTGAGGTTTTCAAAGAGACCTTGCCATCGCCGTCACCATCGACGCCATTTTCAAGGATATCGCGCGGTAGCATCTGCACCATACCGATTTCCCCAGCCCATGCCCCAGTGGTGCGGTTCGGGTCAAAATCACCCCGCTGATATAATTCGATCGCTGCAAAAATCTGCGGTCGGAATAATTCCGGACGTCGGCAATCGTGGGCCAACGTCACCAGAGCATTGCGTGTGTTGAAATCACCCTGGAACGCGCCGTAGTCGGTTTCGAAGGCCCAAAAGGCCAGCAACACCCCGCGCGAGATTCCGTATTCGCGTTCGATCCGATCAAACACTGCATCGTATTTGCGCGACATGGCTTGGCCGCGTTCAATGCGATTGGCCGAGATCAGGCGGCGTGAGAAATCGATGAACGGTTTTTGGAAAACACCTTGGGCCCGGTCTGCCTGCAGTACTTTGGGATCTTGTTGAACGCCTTTGAAAAATGCGTTCACGGTAGATTTGTCGAAACCCTGCTGAACCGCTTCGGACTTCAGACCTTTGACGAAGGAGTTGAAACCGCCACCGCACTGAGCGAAGGCGGGGGAGGCAAAAAGAGTAGCGGCGACAAGGCCAGTGAGAAAACGCATGGACGAGCAGGTCCTTCAAAAGAAAAAGTTAACGACAACCCACACCGACAAGACGCCAAGCGCAAGCCCCCAAACCTTCCACAACATGGTACATGCGCGGAAAACCTCGTATGCGCCGATTTCCCGACGCGCATCTCCGTTCACCCAGGCCAGATCGCGTATCTGCCCGTCATAACTGCGAGGGCCTGCTAAGGCGATGTCCAAGGCGCGGGCCATGGCGGCTTCAGGCCATCCTGCATTGGGTGAAATGTGGCGGCGCGCATCGACGACCATTTCTGCCCAGCGAGACCATTGACCGGATAACGCGACGATCATCACGCAAGTCAGTCGTGCCGGGATCAGATTCAGCAAATCATCAAGCCGGGCTGAGGCCCAGCCGAATTCAAGGTACTTCTCGTTGCGGTAGCCAATCATGCTGTCAGCCGTATTGACGGCCTTATAGACCAGCAGCCCTGGCAAACCCGCAATCAAGAACCAGAACGCGGGCGCGATGACGCCGTCACTCAGATTTTCAGCCGCACTTTCGATCGCGGAACGAGCAACCTGCGCTTCGGTCATTTCAGTGGTGTCGCGCGAAACGATGCGTGCAACCATGGTACGCCCTGCAGGCAATGACTGCCGTAGTGCTTCACCGACATCCCGGACATGAGTAACCAGCGATTTCTGGGCAAGAAGAATGGCGCAGACAACGATTTCGATAATCGGGCCGAGCAAGGCAAGCAGCTTTCCAGCGGCAAAGGCTGCAAGAACGAGAAGCGTGACCGTGAATACACCTTTGAGGCGCCGCTGCGTCCCTGTGTTCAGGCGTTTGTCAAGCCAACCGATTGCATTGCCGATTACCACAGCTGGATGGCGAACACGGGACCAGAGCCAGTCAGGCTCGCCCAAAGCTGCGTCCAGACACATGGCACAAACCAGCAACAGTGGGGTGCTCAAAGCGCTGCCTCCAACCGATCCCAGCCACCTGCGGGGGGCAGGCCAAGGCGCAAATAGGTTTGGGAGTATGGGAAGACGCGGCTCCAGATATGTGCTTTTGCCAATCGGTCTTGCCACTCTGCAGCATCGTCGACCTCATAAAGCCGGAACAGGCTGGTGCCGCCGACCAGAGAGGCTCCCTTTGGGGCGAGCAGAGCGTCTAGTTTGTCTGCTTCGTTGGCCAGATTTCGGCGGGTGGCATCGGCCCAATCAATATCCCGCAATGCACGTGTCCCGATCCGCAGGGCAGGGCCCGAGACGGACCAGGGACCTGTCAGATCGTTAAGCTTGCTGATCAGATTGGGGTGACCGATTGCAAAGCCCAGCCTCAGCCCCGCTAGCCCCCAGAACTTGCCAAAGCTCTTGAGCACGACGACACCGGGGCGATCCGCGAGGTGGATCAAAGATGATCCGGGTGTGACGTCGCAAAAGCTCTCGTCAATCACGGTCAACGGGGCATCAACATCACACTCATGCCAGATGCGGCCGTCGGGATTGTTGGGATGCACGATTACCCGGGCCTCTGCCGAGGCGCTTTCTTGCACGGACCAGCCTTGCGCATTAAAGGCGGCGGCGTGCTCGTTATATGTGGGCATCGTGATTTGCACCCGACCTGTTCGGGCGAGCGCGGGAATCCTAGCAATTAGAGCTGAGGCCCCTGGCGCAGGCAAGATCATGGCCTCGTCCGGAACAGACCAGAACTGACGAGCAGCGTCTGCCAGCCTTTCAAAAGCGCCATGATCCGGCAGTTCCATCCAATCCGAAGGTTCCAGACCTGAAACCTCATATGGATGCGGATTGATGCCAGTGGACAAGTCGATCCAGTCCGATCGGGTGCCGCCATAGTTCCGGATAGCACCATCCAGACCCCCACCATGGTCGCGTGCGGCCCGCGGGTTCAATTCGTCGCTTTGTCTTGCCATCTGGATCTCTGCCGGAATCGCGTGTTTCAGCCCGCTTCAAGCGGATTTTTGCCATTTATACAAGCAAATCCGCGTGATCCGAGCCCGTGACAGGCATCGTTAACTTTTTGTTAAGGAAATGACGGGATCACGGACCAAGGGGTCGGCACCATTCACTCTATCAAGTGCCGAGGTTGTTGCAAATGAAAGTTCTGATTGTTGAGAGTAACCCCGATCTGGGTCGGGTGTGGCAACGCCATCTGCAAAGGCAGGAGGCCGAGGTCACATTGGTCGAAACGCAAGAGGCCGCAATTCTGGCGCTCTATAGCACGGCATTCGATATCATCGTCTTGGATCTGGTATTGGAAACCGGCAGTGCGCTTGCCGTGGCTGATTTTGCCAGCTACCGCCGCCCCGATACCAGAGTGATCTTTGTGACCAATACGACTTTCTTCTCAGATGGATCCATCTTTGCCCATAGTCCTAACGCCTGTGCCTATGTGCAAAGCGGCACGCCGCCAGAAGATCTGGCGGCGATGGTCGAGCATTATGCGGCGGGCCGCTGATCCCGTCTGTGGGGCTCCATGTAATCCAGTTCAGGATTTACCGGGATGATCCGGTGCGGATTGATACTGTCATGGCTGTAGTGATAGTGGCGCACGATATGGGCCATGTTCACTGTTTGGGCAACGCCGGGCCACTGGTATAGCTCGCGCGTATAGGCCCACAGGTTAGGGTAATCGATCAACCGCCGCCGGTTGCATTTGAAATGCAGATGATAAACCGGATCGAACCGGATCAGTGTGGTGAACAGCCTCCAATCCGCTTCGGTGAGGCGATCACCCATCAGATAGCGGTGCGAAGCCAGGTGATCCTCAAGCCAATCCAGGGTGCTGAACAAAGGGTTTACTGCGTCGTCGTAGGCCTTTTGCGAAGTCGCAAAGCCGGATTTGTAAACGCCGTTGTTGACGTTCGAATAGATGCGCGCATTGACCTCTTCGATGTCATCCCTCATCTCCTCAGGCCAGTAGTCATCGGTGTTTCCGGTAATCTCGTCAAACGCCGAGTTAAACATACGGATGATTTCGGAGCTCTCGTTGGAAACGATGGTTTCTTGCTGCTTGTCCCACAGGATTGGCACGGTTACGCGACCAGAGTAGGTCGGGTCAGCCTTGGTATAGACCTGATGGGCATAATCCAGACCATAGAGGGTATCGCCGGTTGCACCATTGTCGTCTTTTTCAAAGCTCCAGCCCTTGTCCAGCATATCGGGATGCACAACCGAGACCGAAATATGATCGCTCAGCCCTTTCAGTTCCCGAAAGATCAGCGTTCTGTGCGCCCATGGGCAGGCATGGCTGACATAGAGGTGATAGCGTCCTGTCTCTGCGGGGAAACCACCTTTTCCGGACAGTCCTGCACTACCATCCGTGGTCAGCCAGTTGCGGAACTGAGCGGCGGAACGCTTGAACGCTCCTCCAGTGGATTTTGTGTCATACCAAGTGTCATGCCATTTTCCGTCGACCAACAGGCCCATCTTGTGTCCTCCGCAAGTATTCATGGCGAAGATAGTCTGCGCGTTCAGCGCTTCCTATTGAACCATACGCGCAATTAGCCTGCACCGCTGCACACTGGTGGTTGGGATTTCTGTGCAACAGTCGGCGATCGGGCAAAACTAAGTGTCGCGGTTCACTGGATTTTTACATATCTGCCCCCACAATAAAGAGTGTTAAGGGGGGAATAGATTTATGAGTACCTATGTTTCTAAGGAAATGCGTGCCGAATTGGATGCGGCACGAATCGCTACCCTGAAGAAAGCCAGTCGCTTGCGGGTGGAAATGGGCGACAATTACTTCAAAATCCTCAAATTGTGGAATGATGGATTTTCCGTTGAGGCGGAGACTACGCCGCAATTGCGCGGCCTTGTCGACATATACGATGGTGCAAAGCACCTGTATCAATGTCTGATCATTGCTGATGAAGAAGAGGGCGGCGAGATGCGTTATGAGTTCAAACGCAATACCGCCGCAGCTGATAAGGCCCCGTTGGATTTTTATCGCGCTCCGGATGCGCCAATCGCGTTGCTTGGTGTGGAAGACTGACCGCTAGGGTCGGATTTCAACCGTTGTCCCAGTTGGTGCAAGGCTCCAGAGCCGTGCCATTTCAGCATTCGATAGTGCGATGCAGCCGGCAGTCCAGTCGCCCGGAAGTGTGATGCCAACGACGCCGTTTGGCTGACCGTGGATGAAGATGTCTCCACCGGGGTCGACGCCCTCAAGACTGGCGCGATCAATATCTTCGGTCTTTGGATAGTCGATACCCAACGACAGGTGATAAGCGCTTTGGGGGTTACGCCGGTCGATTTTGAACATCCCAAGCGGTGTCTTGCCATCGCCTTCCTGCTGCTTGTCGCCCTCAGGCTCAAAACCAAGTGCGATGTCGGCCTGCATCACGATCGCCCCATCCAGCGTGGCCGTCAGCCTGCGGGCAGATTTCTCGATAAGGATATGGTCAATCTGCGAGGCCTCAGGTGCCATTGGCGGGGCAACAGGTCTTGGGCCAAAGCGGTGCCAGCCAAACCAGCCAGCACCAGCCACAAGAACAATCAGTGTTATCAGAATAAACCGGCGCACGTTTTACTGCAGATCGGAAAATGCGTCTTTCAAGCGGTCACAGGCTTCTTCGATCCGGGCGCGCTGAGTTCCGAGGTTGAACCGCAGGAACTGTTCACCGCCTGAACCGAATGTTGTGCCGTGATTGACCGCGATCTTGGCTGTTTGCTCGACACGGTTGGTGAACTCAGCGCGATCCATACCTGTGCCCGAGAAATCGACCCAGGCCAGATAAGTGGCTTCCAATGGCATCGAACGCAGCCCGGGAATGCCGGCAATTGCGGCATCAAAGACTTTTCGGTTTTCGTCGATATAGGAGATCTGGTCGTCCACCCATGCCGCCCCTTCAGCAGAATAGGCGGCTGCGGTCGCAAACTGCCCGACTGAGTTCGGCGCAAGCGACAGGGCGAGCATCCGTTTTGCAAACTGTCCCCGCAATTCAGGATCTGGAATAATCACCTGACCTGTATGCAAACCGGCGATGTTGAAGGTTTTGGATGGCGCGGTCAGCATTAACAGCCGGTCAGTGATTTCCGGTGCAGCATTCTGCATCGGGATGTGAGTGTGTCCCGGATAAACCAGATCGTGGTGAATTTCATCAGACAACAGCAACAGGTCGTGGCGTTTGGCGAAATCCGCTACTGCCTGCAACTCGGCTTGGGTCCAGACCCGACCACCGGGATTGTGCGGTGAGCAGAGGATGACCATCTTTTCCTTGCCTGTCATCTGCTCATCATAGGCTTCGAAATCCATTTCGTAGCGGCCATCATTGTTGACCATCTGGCATTCCACGACCTCGCGGCCTGCATTGCGGATCACCTTGGCAAAGGCATGATAGACCGGTGTGAAAAGGACGATCCCATCGCCGGGTTGTGTGAATGTATCCAGACACATACCAACTCCGTTCACCAAGCCCGTGGTGGTAAAGATCGCATCCGCATCCACGACCCAATCATGGCGGGTGCGCATCCACCACCGGATTGCGTCTTTATAAGGCTGGTCGAGATTGACGTAGCCGAACACGCCATGATCAACCATTTCGCGCATCTTGTTCAGCACGGGTGCGGGCGCCCGGTAGTCCGTGTCCGCGACCCACATGGCGATCCCGTCATTGGTCGGTACGCCATAGACCTGCTCCATCATGTCCCATTTGGCACAGTGGGTGCCGTGGCGGTTGATGAGATCGTCAAAACTCATGGGTGTTCTCCTGTCTGATCGCAGGGCAAGCTATCCTGAATCGCGCTGCGTGCAAGGGGGGCGTTGCGGCGACGCACGCGATGGCCTAAATCAGCCTCATGAAACGCAATATCCTGATCCATCCCGATCCCCGCCTGAAAACGGTCTGCACGCCGGTCGCTGACATCACCGACGAACTGCGTAAGCTGGCCGATGACATGCTGGAGACAATGTATGACGCGCCCGGCATTGGCTTGGCTGCGCCCCAGATCGGGATACTCGATCGGTTGATTGTAATTGATTGCGTCAAGGAAGAGGGCGAGGCGCCCCGTCCGTTGGCTATGTTCAACCCCGAGATTGTTTCGGCATCGGACGAAACCAGCGTCTACGAAGAGGGTTGCCTGTCCATCCCGGACCAGTATGCCGAGGTCACCCGTCCCAAGGTTGTTGATGTCACCTGGTTGGACCGGGACGGGAACCTGCAGCAAGAGACGTTTGATGGGCTTTGGGCCACCTGCGTCCAGCACGAGATCGATCACCTGAATGGCAAGTTGTTCATCGACTACCTCAAGCCGCTCAAACGGCAGATGATCACCCGCAAAATGCAAAAGTTAAAGCGCGAGCGCGCCCGCGCATAAGCGTGGCATCGGAGAACAGCATATGACCGTACGCTCCTGCCTGCCCTGGCCAGACAAACGCCTGCGCAGCAAGGCCGATGAAGTGACCGAGATTACGGACGAGATCCGCGCCATTTGGGACGACATGATTGACACGATGGAGGCGATGCCGGGCGTTGGTTTGGCTGCTCCTCAGATCGGTGTGATGATGCAGCTTGCCGTTGTTGACGGTTCGACCGAACGTGGGCGTGCGGTGAAACTTGCAAATCCGGAAATTCTACACAGCTCAGTCGAACTGCGCGAACATGAAGAGGCAAGCCCAAACCTGCCAGGCGTTTCCGCCAAGGTAAAACGCCCTCGGGCAGTAACGGTCAAATTTCTGAATGAGCACGGTATGATCGATCGCCGGGATTTTGTCGGTATCGAGGCGACAAGCGTGCAGCATCAGATCGACCATCTTAATGGCAAGATGTACTTTGACCGTCTCAGCAAGGTCAAAAGGGACATGCTGTTGCGCAAAGCCAAAAAGGCAGGGTGAGACTGGTTATGCGTATCGTATTCATGGGAACCCCCGATTTCTCGGTGCCGGTGCTGGATGCGCTGGTGAAGGCCGGCCATGAGATCGCTGCCGTGTACTGCCAGCCACCACGCCCGGCGGGCCGAGGGAAGAAGGACAGACTTACGCCTGTTCACGCGCGCGCTGACACTCTGGGCCTGACAGTTCGACATCCAGTGTCACTGAAATCACCTGAGGCGCAAGCCGAGTTTGCAGCGCTTGACGCTGATGTTGCGGTGGTTGTGGCTTATGGGTTGATCCTGCCGCTGGCTATTCTGGATGCACCTCGCCACGGTTGCCTTAATATTCATGCAAGCCTTTTGCCGCGTTGGCGTGGGGCAGCACCGATCCATCGGGCGATTATGTCCGGCGATACCGAAACGGGTATCTGCATCATGCAGATGGAGGCAGGGCTGGATACCGGTCCGGTATTGCTGCGCGAAGCTACTGATATCGGGATCGAGGAAACCACGGCGCAATTGCACGACCGCCTTTCCGTCATGGGCGCGCATCTGATAGTCGATGCTCTCAACCGTTTGCCGGATCTCGCGCCAGAACCGCAACCTGAGATTGGCGTGACCTATGCTGCCAAGATCGATAAGGCAGAAGCGCGTGTTGACTGGTCATCCCCTGCCATAGAGGTTGATCGACAAATCCGGGGGTTATCTCCGTTCCCCGGCGCCTGGACTGAAATTGAGGGTGAGCGCGTCAAACTGCTGGCTTCGCGGATGGCGCAGGGTCAAGGTGTGCCGGGCGAGGTGCTGGATGATGCGCTGACCGTCGCCTGCGGCGAGGGTGCTGTCGAGCTTCTGCGTCTGCAACGGGCAGGCAAGGGAGCGCAAGACAGGGACGAGTTTCTGCGCGGTTGGAGCATTAATGCCGGAACCCGGATTTAGAAAAGGACAACTGACTTGTATTTGACATTGATGGGGACGGTGCTGATTGCGGCAATCGTTGGTGCACTGTCCGAAAAATCAGGCTTTACCCACAACGGGTATTTGCAATCCATCATCATTTGTATCGGCGGTGCCTTTCTGTTTTTCTTTACCCAGATGATGTTCGGCAGGATGTTTGGTTTCGGACTTGGTCTGGGTTCCCCGGGGCTGAACGCAATCGTGTCATCTGTTGGTGCGCTCATCATTGTGCCGACTCACTGGAGAAAATGAGATGCCCATTGTCGCACTGATCATCATTGGAGCAGCCGCCGGATTTCTGGCGACGAGGTTGATGAAGATCGAGGCCGACATTCCGACCACCATGCTGATTGGCATAGTTGGGGCACTGGTGGGTGGGTTTCTTTTGCGGACGCTCATCACGGTCATGGGCTGGCTGTCCGGTTTCATCGGGGCGGTACTTGGGGCGCTGCTGGTGATCTGGATCTGGCAGACCTATTTTCGCCGCTGAACACTTGACCCTCAACAAAAGTGCAGGCCAGATCGCGCGGAAATGATATCGGAGACCGCCGCATGCCGCATGATCTGAAATCGGGTGATGTTGCCCTGATGGGCATTCCACTGGATCTGCACTCATCTTTTCTACAGGGGCCAGCCTTTGCCCCCGGGCGAATTCGCGAAGCACTGCACTCCGGGGCTGCGAACCTGACTGCTGAAGATGGTACTGATCTCGGTGCGACGGACCGTTTCAAGGATACCGGGGATCTTGATGTTTTTGAGATGCGCGGTCAGGAACCCATTGATCGGATTGAGGCAGGCGCTGCCGAACGTGTGGAAACTGGCGCGCGGCTGCTGTCGTTGGGTGGTGATCATTCGGTCGCCTACCCACTGATCAAAGCCCATGCCGAGCGTTATGAAGGTTTGAACATCCTGCATATCGACTCGCACCCTGATCTTTATGACCAGCAGGATATCGGTCCCCTTGGTCACGGCTGCCCTTTTGCGCGGGTGATGGAGACTTGCCCAGTCAAACGTCTGGTGCAGGTGGGTATTCGCACCATGAACGCGCATCAGCGCGCGCAGGCAGACAAGTTCGGCGTCGAAGTGATCGACATGCGTAACTGGCGAACGGACCTTCAACTTTCTTTCGATGGTCCGGTGTATCTGTCGCTGGATCTGGACGCTTTGGACCCGGCCTTTGCTCCCGGTGTATCACATCACGAACCTGGTGGCCTGAGTACGCGCGAGGTGATCGACTTGATCCACCAGTTCGAAGGGCAATTGGTTGGCGCTGATATTGTCGAGCTTAACCCCCATCGTGATCCATATGGGATGACCGCGATGGTTGCAGCGAAGTTTGTCAAAGAAATCGGCGCGCGTTTGCTGATGGGTTAGGGCCTATTGTCTGGGTGGACGACCTTTATAGACCGGAAGTTGCCAGCCAAATATCAAAGAGCCAGCCCGTAACGCCCAGCACACCAACGCGCAGAGCCCAAGTGACAACAGGGGCTCCATCCCAAGCTTTGTTGCAAAGACTGCAGTAATCGCACCTGCAAAAGCGCAGGAGACGTAGAGTTCACCCTGCTTCAACACCAGCGGCACTTCGTTGCACACGACATCGCGCATCAATCCACCCAGACACCCGGTGCTGATACCCATAAGAACGACGATTACCCCGGACTGCCCCAGTGACAAAGCCGCGCCAGTTCCTGCCGCGACAGCAATCGAAAGTGCGAAACTGTCCAGCCAGACCAGCCAATTGTATCGGCTTTCGACGAGATGCGCCGTAAAGAACACCAAAACCGCAGCCGCCGTTGCAATCAGGATGTAATCGGGTTGCCCAACCCAGAAAATGGGATGCCGGTCCAGCAGCAGATCCCGGACCGTGCCTCCACCAACCGCCGTCAGGCAAGCCATGAACGCAAACCCAACCAGATCAAGCTGCGCACGGCTGGCCACCAATGCGCCTGTCAGCGCAAAGACCAGAACCGAGGCATAATCCAGCAGGGCAAGCCCGTTCACGCCTTGGCCTTTTTCGGCTTGAATGGCTCCATACCGCCGCGGGCAAGCTCGTCAGCACGTTCATTCTCGGGATGCCCAGCGTGCCCCTTTACCCATTCCCATGTGACGTCATGACGGGCCTGAGCCTCATCCAAACGCTGCCACAGATCGACGTTTTTGACCGGTTTCTTGTTGGAAGTTTTCCAGCCATTGCGCTTCCATCCGAATATCCAGCCGGTCACGCCGTTTTTTACATACGCACTGTCAGTCACAATCGTGATTTTTGATGGTCGCTCCAGCGCCTCAAGCGCGACGATCGCGGCTAGCAATTCCATGCGATTGTTGGTAGTTTCCGCTTCGCCACCATTCAGTTCGCGTTCTTTGAGGACGTTGTCCCCATCCATCGCACGTAACAATACCCCCCAACCGCCGGGGCCGGGATTGCCGGAGCAGGCACCATCCGTATAAGCAAACAGATCAGGCATGTGCGGCCAACCTGATCCAGTCCGATACCGATCCATCAAGCCCGGTGCCGCTACCATGCCATTGGCCCGTAACGGTGAATCCTGCCTCCTGCAGATAAGTCTTCAATTCATCCTCACTGTAGTAACTATAGTACCGACCCAACCTGTCCGGTCCTTCGCCCTTTCCCAGTTTCATGGCGATGAACAGAACGCCACGCGGCTTCAGAGCTTTGTGGACTGCCGCCAGATGGTTCGGGAAGGCTGCGCGGGTGGCGTGAAGCAGGCTGAAATTAGCCCATACGCCATCATAGGCTTCCACTTCGTTCAGGTCCGTGAACTCTGCTTTCCGAGCGGTAACTCCATGATTGGCGGAGGCCAGCTTTACCATTTCGGCCGAGGCGTCCGTAGCCTCAACCTTCAGCCCCGCCTGCGCCATGACCAGCGCGGATGCGCCCGGTCCGCAGCCCAGATCAAGGACCATACCTCCCTCGGGAACCGCTGCGATGAAATCGGTCATACCCCGATCCGCCTTGTTGGAATCATCGGTTAGTTCGGCATATTGCTGTGCCTGTTCGTCATAAACAGAGATGGTATCAGGATCGCTCACAGGTAAACTCCTACAGCAAGACATAAAACGACGATTGCGGTCAGAAGGATGCGCAGTTTCATCCACCAGCGAGGCGCAAGGCCCCAGTGCCAGAATGCGGCATCCAGAAACAATAAGCCTATGAAGCCAATGATCAGGTTTATCCCGGCAGTTTCCGGTCCACCGCCTGTGGTAAAGAACGCCCAGAGAGCCGGCAGGACTGACAGCGCGTAGCACGTCGCGGCCTTGCTTCTTGAGGTCTTGGTCGCGAACCCCCACAAGATCCCGGACATGAAGCTGAGAATGACGGCTCCATAAAAAAGTTGCACGTATGGCCCCACAAAGCGTGGCCCCAGCATTTGGGTGCCCCAGGCCTGCAAGTCTGAATTTACGTATGTTACTGCGCCCCAAACAAACGGGATTAATCCGGCCAGGCCAAGAAACAAGGGTGCCTTGGGCACCCCGCTCATGCGGGCTGCCTCAGAACGCGCGGGACCTTGAATTCAACATTTTCTACAGCGGTTTCCACAAGCTCGACAGTCACATCGTAGCGTTCTTTGAAGGCGTCGATAACTTCGTTGACGAGTACCTCCGGAGCTGAAGCGCCGGCTGTGATGGCAATGCTCGAAATGCCATCGAGGGCTCGCCAGTCGATTTCTGTCGCGCGCTGTACCAACTGCGCATAGGCGCACCCGGCTTTTGAGGCGACCTCGACCAGTCGTCGGGAGTTGGACGAGTTTGGCGCGCCCACGACAAGCAGTGCATCGGATTTTGGGGCTACCGATTTGACTGCTTCCTGCCGGTTTGTCGTAGCGTAGCAGATGTCTTCCTTATGCGGCCCCACGATTGCCGGGAACCGAGCCTGCAAGGATGCTACAATATCTTTGGTATCGTCGACGGAAAGGGTGGTTTGCGTGACAAAGGCCAGCTTATCCGGGTTCCGGACGTCAACATTTGCGACGTCGTCAACGGTTTCAACCAACAAAACCTCGCCATCCGGCAACTGCCCCATAGTGCCGATGGTTTCAGGATGACCTTTATGGCCAATCATGATCATCTGCAGCCCGGCCTCGGCATGGCGCTGCGCCTCGATATGCACTTTGGACACAAGCGGGCAGGTGGCGTCCACGAACACCATTTCGCGTTGGGATGCTGCAGCCGGGACAGATTTCGGAACGCCATGGGCTGAAAAGATCACCGGGCGGTCATCTGGGCACTCATCCAACTCTTCGACAAAAACAGCGCCTTTTTCGCGCAGGCCATCGACCACGAATTTGTTGTGAACGATTTCGTGGCGCACATAGACAGGCGCTCCCCATTTCTCGAGAGCCATTTCCACGATTTTGATTGCACGATCCACGCCCGCGCAAAACCCGCGCGGTGCGGCAAGATAAAGTGTCAGTGGCTGCTGGGTCATGGCGCTGTCTCCTTGAATGGGACAGGTAAGGCTTTTCATACCGTTGGTCCAGTCAGGACCGGTCTGTCATTCATATGACATGAATCAGTGCTAGCAAAACGATGTTTCAGCACTGGTCCTTGGTTAAAGAAGCGCGGCCAGGACAATAGATCCTGACCGCGCAAATTATTCCGCTTGGTGAGTGGCGGATTGTATCAGGTGCCCGAGGCGACCGCCACGCTACGTGGCTCGTTAGGGATGTCACGCGGAGGCCGGCCGATCACGTCGCGCAGGTCCTCAAGCTCGATGAAGTTGTCGGCCTGACGGCGCAACTCGTCCGAGATCATTGGCGGTTGGCTGCGGATGGTAGAGACGACTGAAACACGCACGCCCTGACGCTGCAGGCTGGCAATCAGCGGGCGGAAATCCCCATCGCCCGAGAACAGCACAATATGGTCAACGCGTGGTGCAAGCTCCATGGCATCGACGGTGAGCTCGATATCCATGTTTCCTTTGACCTTCCGACGCCCCATGCTGTCGGTGTATTCTTTCGCCGGTTTAGTGACCATGGTGAAGCCATTGTAATGCAGCCAGTCAACCAGTGGGCGGATCGGTGAGTATTCGTCGTTTTCGAGCAGCGCTGTGTAATAAAAGGCTCTCAGCAGCTTCCCCCTGCGCATGAACTCTTGCCGCAGAAGCTTGTAGTCGATGTCAAAACCGAGAGCTTTTGCCGCAGCATAAAGATTCGAGCCGTCGATGAACAGCGCTAGCCGTTCGTCCTTATAAAACATAAACAGTCCCTTTCGGTATAACCCAGAGCGCCGCGTGTTACGTGAGTGAGTGAATGAAAAATGATCGACGCGCTGGTGTCCCTATAATTAGGGCTTTTGGGCTGTATCGCAAGTATGCGTCATCAGGAATATGGGGTCAGAAGTGAACAAAACTTGCTCAAACGCAGTGTTAGCGCTAGGCGCAAATCTCAATCTGAGAGATAATGAGCCCAGTGTGACACTTCGCCAAGCGATTGATGCGTTGAAGCGTCAGGGTGTGGTGATTCGCCGGGTGAGCCGTTTCTTTGAAACTCCGTGCTTTCCGGCGGGTGCGGGGCCTGATTACGTGAATGCTGCGGCGCTAATCGAAACCGATCTGGATCCGAACGGCCTGTTGGAATTGCTGCATCGGGTTGAACACGAATTTGGCCGCGCACGCGAACAGCGTTGGGGTATGCGCACTCTGGACCTTGATCTGGTGTGTTGGGAGGATCTCGTGCTACCGGATCAGGTCGAATACAAACGCTGGCTCAACTTGGCTGCAGATCAACAGTCTCAGGTTGCGCCAGATCAGTTGATCGTTCCGCATCCCCGGTTGCAGGACCGGGCCTTTGTGCTTGTTCCGATGGCTGACATTGCACCTGATTGGCGTCATCCCGTTCTCGACCTGACCGTGACCGAAATGATTGCGAGGTTGCCAGCCGAGGATGTATCTGCGGTCACACCGATGTGAAGCATTGGAAAAAGCCATTTCCCGCTTGTCAATGCGGGGAATCACGCTTAGATAAACCCCTTCCTGACACAGATTCATTTGTGGAGAGCGCCCTATGGCCCGCGTGACGGTCGAAGACTGCGTAGACAAGGTTCCGAACCGGTTCGAACTGGTGATGCTTGCCGCCCATCGTGCGCGCGAGATTTCTGCCGGTGCCGCGATCACCGTAGATCGTGACAACGACAAGAACCCTGTCGTTTCGCTGCGTGAAATCGCGGATGAGACTCAGAGCGCGGATGAACTGCGTGAGCGTCTGATCGAAGCGAACCAGACTCAGATCGAAGTTGACGAGCCTGAAGAAGATCAGATGGCGCTGCTGATGGGTGCTGAATCGGACAAGCCTGCCGACGACGACATGTCCGAAGAAAAGCTCCTGCGCGCTCTGATGGAGGCTCAAGGCCAGGGGTAACCCAAGCTACACAAGGTGCGGACCAGATGATTTCTGCTGACGACTTGATTGCGCTGGTCCGCAACTACAACCCAAAGACAAATGCAGATCGCATCGCCCGGGCTTACGAGTTCGGGCAGCAAATGCATGAAGGGCAGTTTCGCCATTCCGGAGAGCCCTACTTTAGCCATCCCGTTGCCGTTGCCGCGATCCTGACCGAACAGCGTCTGGATGATGCGACCATCATCACGGCTCTCCTGCACGATACAATCGAAGACACCAAAGCCAGCTACGGCAAGATTTCCGAGCTGTTTGGAGAGGAAGTCGCCAAGCTGGTTGATGGTGTGACCAAGCTGACCAATCTGCAGTTATCCAGCCGCGAAACCAAGCAGGCGGAAAACTTTCGCAAGCTTTTTATGGCGATGTCCAAAGACCTGCGGGTTATCTTGGTCAAGCTTGCTGACCGCCTGCACAACATGCGCACTATCAAGGCGATGCGGCCGGAAAAGCAGGTCATCAAAGCACGTGAGACAATGGATATCTACGCGCCACTGGCTGGCCGCATGGGTATGCAGTGGATGCGCGAGGAGTTGGAAGATCTTGCCTTCCGCGTTCTAAATCCAGAGGGCCGCCAGTCGATCATTCGTCGGTTCATTACGCTTCAGCGAGAAACCGGAGACGTAATCCACCGGATCACCGGAGATATGCGCCACGAGTTGGATAAGGCGGGGATTGAGGCCGAGGTCTTTGGTCGCGCCAAGAAACCTTATTCGATCTGGCGCAAGATGCAGGAGAAGGATCAGGGCTTCTCGCGCCTGTCCGACATCTACGGCTTTCGCATCATCACGCAGTCTGAGGAGGATTGCTATCGCACGCTTGGAGCGATCCACCAGCGTTGGCGCGCGGTGCCGGGGCGGTTCAAGGACTATATCAGTCAGCCCAAATCGAACGGTTATCGATCGATCCACACTACGGTTTCGGGGCGTGACGGCAAACGGGTTGAAGTACAAATTCGCACCCGCCAGATGCACGACGTTGCCGAAACAGGTGTGGCCGCACACTGGTCCTATCGCGATGGGGTTCGATCCGAAAACCCGTTTGCAGTAGACCCTGCCAAGTGGATCGCAAACCTGACCGAGCAATTCGACAACGAGGATGATCACGAAGACTTCCTCGAGGCCGTTAAGCTCGAGATGTACTCGGACCAGGTGTTCTGCTTCACGCCGAAAGGGGATGTCGTAAAGCTGCCCCGCGGCGCGACACCGATCGATTTTGCCTATGCGATCCACACGCGTATCGGTCACGCTTGTGTGGGTGCCAAAGTGGACGGCATCCGGGTTCCGCTCTGGACACGCCTCAAGAATGGACAATCTGTCGATATCATCACTGCTGACGGCCAGACGCCGCAGGTCACGTGGCTGGAAATCGCAGTGACTGGAAAAGCCCGCACAGCCATTCGTCGCGCATTGCGTGAGGTGGACCGCGAGCGCTTCATCAAGCTGGGCAAGGAACTGGCGCGGGCCGGTTTCGAACATGTCGGCCGTAAGGCGACTGACAAGGCGCTGGATACCGCAGCCAAACATCTGCGGCTGAAAGACCGCCACGAACTGTTAGCGCGCCTCGGAAGTGCTGAACTGACAGCTCATGAAGTGGTTGAGGCCGTTTATCCTGAGCTTACGAAAGATGAAGGTGACGCCATTCCGCTGCGTCGGGCAGTGATAGGTCTGGAACCGGGGCAGAAATTTGATCGCGCGCCTTGCTGCCAACCACTGCCGGGTGAGCGCATCGTCGGCATCACCTATCGCGGCAAGGGTGTGGTTGTGCACGCCATCGACTGTGACCGCCTGTCCGAGTTTGAAAACGAACCCGAACGCTGGGTTGACCTGCATTGGCATTCGGGAACCCACCCGGCGGTCTATGGTGCGACGCTGGATCTGACCATTGGAAACGATGCGGGTGTATTGGGTCGCATTTGCACATTGATCGGAGAGAAAAAGGCCAATATCTCCAATCTGGAATTTGTTGACCGCAAACCGGATTTTTACCGCCTGCTGATCAATGTCGAACTGCGCGATCTGGAACAGTTGCATTCGCTGATGTTGATGCTTGAGGCAGAAAGTGATGTTGCGGCGGTCGAACGTCATCGGGACAAGGCGGATGCCGCTGTTGCGGCTGGTTGAGAAGGGGTGATCAGGAGTGGTTTTCAAGCGCCGAGACCGACGCTCGCCTGTCCAGATCGCATCGGAATTTGTCTATCCGCGCGGTGGATGGACCCGCGCCTTTCACTATGTCAAACATCGTGTCCGTCGCCTGCCGGATTCACCTGAGCGGATCGCGCGAGGAATCGGGGCAGGGGTATTTACCGCATTCACTCCGTTTTATGGATTGCACTTTGTTGTTGCGGCCGTTCTGGCGCGATTGATCAACGGTAATATTCTGGCCGCGCTTAGCGGCACTTTTTTTGGTAATCCACTGACCTATGTGCCTATCGGAGTGGTCTGTCTTCAGACCGGCCATTTCCTGTTGGGGACCCAATTCGAGAAGGGTGATACCAAGGGTCTGATGGGCAAGTTTGCCGGGGCAATCGGTGATCTGAAAAACAACCTTTTCGCCATGTTTACTGACCGCGTGGCAGACTGGCACGGGCTTGCGCAATTCTATCATGAGGTTTTTTACCCTTACCTCATCGGTGGCATTGTTCCGGGTCTGATTGCTGGGGTGGTCTGCTATTTCCTGAGCTTACCGTTGATCCGTACCTATCAACAGCGCCGGCGGGACAGGATCAAGGCGAAATTCGAAGAAATCAAACAGTTGGCTGAATCCAAGGCTGACGCTTCGATCACAAATCCACTAGGGTCAGCCGCAGGGCTGAATAAGGATTCGAGCGATGTCTGAGAACCATCTGCGGTTGGGCGTTAACATTGACCACGTGGCCACGGTGCGAAACGCCCGGGGTGGCGCGTACCCTGATCCTTTGCGTGCTGCCAAGCTGGCTGAAGAGGCTGGCGCTGATGGTATCACCGCCCATCTGCGCGAAGACCGGCGCCATATCTCGGACGCGGATATCGACGGCTTGATGGAAGTGCTGTCAGTACCGTTGAATTTTGAGATGGCCGCCACGCCAGAAATGCAGCAGATCGCTCTGCGCCATAAGCCGCACGCGGTTTGTATCGTTCCCGAAAAGCGCGAGGAACGCACCACCGAAGGCGGGCTTGAGGTCGCACGAGAAGAAAACAAGCTGGCTCATTTCATTGCACCCCTGCGTGAAGTGGGATGTCGTGTATCGATCTTCATCGCTGCTGATCAGCGCCAGATCGAGGCTGCGCACCGCATTGGTGCCGAGGTGATCGAGTTGCACACCGGTGCCTATTGCGATGCGCATGCAGAAGGTCACATAGAAGTGGCTGCACGGGAACTGGAGGCTCTGCGAGAAATGTCGAGCTTTGCGCATTCGCTGGGCCTTGAGGTTCACGCTGGCCATGGTCTGACCTATGACACGGTGAAACCCGTTGCGGAGTTTCCCGAAGTGCGCGAACTCAACATTGGCCACTTTCTGATCGGCGAGTCGATCTTCCGTGGCCTTACTCCAGCAATCCAAGAAATGCGCCGCCTGATGGACGAGGCGCGAGCATGAAACGCTTTATAGGTTGTTAGAGAAAGAGAAATTCATAATGAAAACGAACATTGTACGCTTTTCATTGGTTTACGTTGGAACCTGTATCGCGATGCCGTTTATGGATTTGGCAGCCCAGAAACTATTGGGGGCGGAACTACCAGGTGCCGCGGCGGGAATGATCCCGTTCATGACGGCTGCGATGATCGAAGGACAGCGCTATGTGAAAGATCATGGCGAAAAACCAACTACGTCGGGGATGTGGGCAGCATCGCGCCTAATGGCTTTGGTTGGTCTAGTGTGGTCATTACTTCTGGCCGTGGTTTTTGTTATGGTCTTTCCAGAAGTATTGGCACCACTATCAAGCCTTCCCATCATTTGGATGTTAGTGATTCTTGGCATTTCGTTCGTACTTTCCATTTTGCTTTGTCGTTTGTTCATTGGTTTGGGTGCAAAGAACCAGTTGAAGCAGATGGCGCGTCAACACACTCGCTCCTCATGATCGTCATCGGCTACGTCTTCCTGCTCACAGTCGCCGTTCTCGGTATTGTTCGATTGACCCTTGCGTGATGATCACCTCGGGATTCATAGCAATCTGGATCGCGTGGCTGCTTGCGGGCGGCTCACCCGGACCGGCGACGATGGGCATTGCCGGAACCGCCATGAATGAGGGTCGTCAGGCCGGTTTGGTTTTTGCTCTGGGCATTTGCGCGGGCTCTGCTGCTTGGGGCATCGCGGCCGCGCTGGGGCTGTCGGCCATCATGCTGGCCAATGTCTGGGTGTTTGAAGTTATTCGCTATATCGGCGTGACTTATCTGGGTTGGCTTGCACTGAAAGCCTTGCGTCGCGCTATGACGTCGGACGAAGTGGCTTTGGGTAAGCCGGTGACAGGATCTCTGCGTACCATCTTTGCCAAAGGTGCCGCCATTCACCTGACCAATCCAAAAGCAATCCTTAGCTGGGGCTCGATCTATGCCATCGTTGCGCCAAACGACGCGAGTCTTTCGATGCTGCTTGGCTATTTTGCGTTGCTCTATGCGGGCTCTCTGCTGATCTTCATCGGCTATGCGTTCCTGTTCTCGTCCGAGCGCATGGTCCGCGCCTACCGCCGCGCCCGCCGCTGGTTCGATTTTGCGTTTGCGGGGTTCTTCGGGGTAGCGAGCTACAAGATTTTGACTGTGCGGCTGGGGTGAAGGAAACAGCCTCGTGAACTTTCACCTACTTAGATTTATGGGGATATTTGCGGCAGCGATTGTCGGCGTCCTGGTTCTTATCATCATCGAAGGCTTTGTTTCTATTCTAATAGCAGATCTAGGGCCGGTTGGTATCTTTCCAAGCGGATACAAATATCTGTATTTAGTAGCGATTTTAACCGAGCCAATTTGGATCAACTTCCCACCTTTTTTGTTGCTTTCCGAACTCGCTGCATTTGCGTTGGCCGCATATATGGAAGGTTTCTACTATGGAAAGAAACAATCAGTGCGGCCCAGAAGCATTCATCTTTTGACCGCGAGCACTGCGATGGCGGTTGTTGGTTTGATGATCGTTCTTGCCTTCTTATTGCTCTTTAACGTGACCATTGGTGAAGGGATCTCTTTTGGCCCATTACAACTAGATCCGACTGATGTGTACTACTTGGCAGTCACGATTGTTACCTGTACCGTTATCTGTCGTGTATTCTTAGGCTGGGGTTTACGGGAAATGCGCAGTTCCGAACTCAAACTGTCAAGTGAGAATCCATGATCCTCGGCATCGGCACAGACCTCGCAAACATTGACCGCATCCAGGGCACGCTCGACCGGTTTGGCGATCGATTTCGCAATCGTGTCTTTACCGAAACCGAACAGCGAAAGGCCGAGCGCCGCGCCGATACTGCTGGCACCTATGCCAAGCGCTGGGCCGCGAAAGAGGCGTGTTCCAAGGCGCTGGGTACCGGGTTGCGCATGGGCATTGCTTGGAAGGATATGGCCGTTACCAACCTTCGAACCGGTCAACCGGTGATGCATGTTACCGGCTGGGCAGCTGAGCGCCTGAATGAGATGACACCCGAGGGGCACGAGGCCATCATTCATGTTACCCTGACGGATGATCACCCCTGGGCGCAGGCCTTTGTGGTGATCGAAGCGCGGCCGCTGCACGAACGGGCCGCGCGGCCTTGACTTGCCCCTGGCAGAGCCGCATGTAGCAGCGGACCCAAGAAACAATCGGAGAGCAGTATGGCCGAGGAAGCCAAAACCGGAAGCGGCGTCTGGGAGACGATCAAAACCATCGTCTACGCCTTGCTGATCGCGGGCGTCTTTCGCACCCTGTTCTTCCAACCTTTCTGGATTCCGTCCGGTTCCATGAAGCCGACATTGTTGATCGGGGATTTCCTCTTCGTCAACAAAATGGCCTATGGCTACTCTTACGCCTCCTGCCCCAGCCTGATCATTCCCAGCGTAGGTCTGAATATCGACGCGGAAGATATCTGTGGCTGGATGCAGGGTGACGAGAATACGCGCTTGCTGGGTGGTGAACCTGACCGCGGCGATGTGATTGTGTTCCGCCATCCGGTTACGGGCCGTGACTACATTAAGCGCCTTATCGGCCTGCCGGGGGATCGCGTGCAAGTGCGTGATGGCGTGGTGATCCTTAACGGGACCCCGGTAACACAAAAACCTGACGGCGTGTTCACTGAGATCGCCGAACCTCAGGGTCCGCAGGGCCTGCGCCCGCGGTGCTCGAACGGTCCTGTCGGGATCGGTGGCGTTTGCGAAAAAGAACGCTTTATCGAAACGCTGCCAAATGGTGTCTCTTACGAGGTACTGAACATCGGCAATCAGGGGGCAGACAATACAGGCGTCTATATCGTTCCCGAAGGCCACTATTTCTTTATGGGCGATAACCGCGACAACTCCAGTGACAGCCGTTTGCCGCAGTCTGCTGGCGGTGTTGGCTACGTGCCCTACGAAAACCTGATCGGTCGGGCTGATCGCATCATGTTCTCGTCCGCTGGTCGTTCCATGCTGTTCTTCTGGACGTGGCGTGGCGATCGGTTCTTTGAGGCGGTCAATTGAAGCTATCGGCTGAAATGAAGGCGTTCCAGCAACGTCTGGGGTATGAATTCAAAAGCCCTGAGTTGCTGTTACGCGCACTTACCCACGGATCGGTTTCCTCCTCCACACGGCCCGACAACCAGCGTCTGGAGTTTCTGGGCGACCGGGTGCTGGGATTGGTGATGGCCACGGCGCTGCTTGAGGCCGACAAAAAGGCCTCGGAAGGGCAGCTTGCTCCGCGGTTCAATGCGCTGGTCAGAAGAGAGGCTTGCGCCGACGTGGCGCGCCAGATCGATCTGGGGGCGGTGCTGAAGCTGGGCAGATCCGAGATGCTGTCTGGTGGTCGGCGTAAGCAAGCTTTGCTGGGCGATGCGATGGAGGCGGTGATTGCCGCCGTCTATCGCGATGCAGGGTTTGAGGCGGCGCGCGATGTGATCCTCGCGCTATGGGGTGATCGCATCCACAATGTTGAGGCCGACGCTCGCGATGCCAAGACATCCCTTCAGGAATGGGCGCAGGCCCGGGGGCAAAAACCACCATCTTATGTCGAAGTATCACGCAGCGGTCCTGATCATGCACCGGTGTTCACCATAGCCGCCCGCCTGCAAGACGGGACCGAGGCCCAATCGACCGCCGGATCAAAGCGCCAGGCCGAGCAGGCGGCAGCCAAAGCACTGTTGGCTCAACTCAAGTAGCACACGGTCTCAGGCCCGGATTGTTACAGTTTTTCAATCTAACTTGAGGTCTATGGCAGGTTATCCATCGCGATTGTATCTGAATGTTATCTGCTTTGGCGCTAGCCGAAACGCGACGTGTCAAAGCACATCAAATACAACGAAGTGAGGCGGACCAATGCAAAGTGCAAAACTGACCACCGTGAATATCGGCTTTCTTTTCATCGCCGGTTTCATCGCCACCATCGCATTCGATTTCTGGGGGCAGGTGATCAGCCCCGGAATAGGATGGGCCAATCTGTCACCTGAGGGACTTGCGCAAAGCCTGTTGTCCAGTCTCGGATTGCCGAGCAACGCCTTTCTGGGCTTTTTTGTCCACTTCTACCTCGTTGGTCTGATCGCCTATCCATTGGGATGGTTCCTGATCTTCAAACCGATCTGGGTTAAGGTTTTAGGGCCGGTCCATATGTTCGCGGCCTCCGCGATTTACGGGTTCGGATTGTGGGTCTTTGCCTTGGGTGGCATCACTACCCTGTCGGGTCTGCCGCCTTTCCTCAACTTCACAGGGATCACTTGGGTCGCGCTGATCGGCCATGTGCTTTATGGCATCGTTATGGTGGCTGTCCTGCGCCTGATCGAGCGCCAGCACGCATAAAGATCGAGGGGCGTGTCACGCGCCCCTCAAACCACCCGGATATATCCGGTTAGCCCGGTTTTCTGATGTTCTATCACGTGACAGTGGAAAGCCCAGTCTCCGGGATTGTCTGCCACCAGCGCAATCTCGGCCACCTCATCCTTGAGCAACAGCATCGTATCGGTCATCAGTGGCGGTAGTTTGCGTAGGTTAGAGCGCAGAGGCACGAAGGCCAGCCCGTGCAGATGGATTGGGTGCAGGTTCGGGGATTCATTGCGCAGACGCAGGATATAGCTTTTACCCATTTCCAATGTTGCCAATGGCCCTACGTCTTTTGCAGCGTCGCCGGGCCAGGGCGTCCGGTTGATCGACCAGAAACTATACCCCAGCGAGCCACAGAACCCGTCGTTTGGCGCGCCGCCTTCTGGTGTCCAGCCAAACACGAATTCATGCAATTCGGCGTTTGCCAGATCCGGTTTTGCCACAGGATTCAGGGGAAGGGGCTTCAATTCACGCAGATCGCGTGACAGGGATTGGCCGACAGCACGCAACTGTGCCATGATGCGATGCTTCTGACCGGGAATCTTGGCGATCAGGTCGACGGTTTTGCCTTCCTCAGGGGGCATAGTCACGGCAAAGTCGATGCGCTGACCGGGGCCAACCAGCATGGGCCCCTTGGCGCTGGGCATTTGCACCTCAATCTCGACTGGGTGTCCGTCCCAAGCGATGATCCTCGCCTCAGTACCCTCAAGGTGCAGTTTGTAGATGCGCGTCGTGTCGGTGTTGACCACGCGCAGGCGCACCAAGCCGCCTGCTGGGTGTTCATAGCTAGGTGAATCCAGCCAATTGGCCGTCAGTACATTGCCAAACGTACCAGATCGCGCCGCTCCGCGCGCGGTATATGCGGGCAGGAAGGCACCTTCCTCATCCAGCCGGAAATCTCGTAGGTTTATTACCTGATCAGCGTCGAAACCCGGGTCTTCCGGCTCGGCTATCACCATTACACCTGTCAGGCCGTGGGCCATCTGCTCCATGGTCATACAGTGCGGGTGGTACCAGTAGGTGCCGGCATCAGGTGGCGTGAATTCATAGTTGAACACTTCATCCGCACCCATTGGCATTTGGGTGAGGTACGGCACGCCGTCCATTCCGTTTGGGATACGCAACCCGTGCCAGTGCATCGCTGTATAGTCCGCGGTTGCGTTGTGCACTGGCAGTTTCATGACTTCACCCTGGCGCCCGTACAAAACTGGCGGAGGCGCATTCGGCGACAGGCTGACCATTCCGGTCGTCATTTGCTCACGGAACCTGAAGCTTGCAGGCTGAATGACCAGATCCTGTGCACCACTGCTCGCAGCCAATCCGAAACCGCCCAGCCCCAATGCGCCTGCAGCGGCTCCGCTTCCCAGAAGAAACTCGCGACGTTTCATGTCTTGCCTCGTTGAAATGATAGTCACCTGGCTTGGAATGGCGGGGTGCAGTTGAATGCTGCCATCTCGGGTGCATGGCTGCAATGCGACAAAACCCTCTGGTCCATATGGGCTTTCTGCTATAGGGATGCGCACTTGCTAACAGGATCGCAGGACACATGACCACACGCGCCGGATTTATCGCCCTGATCGGAGAGCCCAACGCAGGCAAATCCACCCTTTTGAACCGCATGGTCGGGGCCAAGGTCTCAATCGTGACGCATAAGGTGCAGACCACCCGCGCCCGTATTCGCGGTGTAGCGATGGAAGGTGATGCGCAGTTGGTATTTGTGGACACGCCGGGCCTGTTCAAACCCCGTCGCCGTCTGGACCGCGCCATGGTCGCCGCCGCATGGGGCGGAGCTGCGGATGCCGACGTTGTTGTGCTTATGGTCGAGGCGCATCGTGGCATTACCGAAGGCGTGGAACGTATCCTCGAGGGTCTGGAAGAGATCGGTCAGGGCCGCACAATCGCGCTGGCCATTAACAAGATCGACAAGGTCCCGTCCGAGAAGCTGCTGGCGCTGACGAGCGAATTGAATGCGCGCTATCCCTTCGCTGAGACCTTCATGATTTCCGCGGAGAAGGGACATGGTGTCGACGATCTGCGCAAGTGGCTGGCGTCCGAGCTACCCGAAGGTCCTTGGCTGTACCCCGAGGACCAGATTGCCGACCTGCCTCTGCGCATGATCGCGGCTGAGATGACGCGTGAGAAGCTGACCCTGCGCCTGCATCAGGAACTGCCCTATCAGTTGACTGTAGAAACCGAGAACTGGGAGGAGCGCAAAGACGGTTCTGCCAAGATCGATCAGGTCATCTACGTAATGCGCGACGGCCACAAAGGTATCGTGCTGGGCAAACGGGGCGAAACGATCAAGGCCGTCAGTCAGGCGGCACGGGCCGAGTTGGAAGAGTTCCTTGACCGCAAGATCCACCTGTTCCTGCAGGTCAAAGTCCGACCCAACTGGTTGGAAGAATCCGAACGGTATTCGGAAATGGGTCTGGATTTCAAAGACGGCAACGCATGAGCCGCCTGACGGCTGAATTCTGGGTCCATGCCTATCTGGCGCGGCTGCGGTTTCAGGAGATACCAGCCTTTGTCGTGGCCCATGGCGACGACACTGCCGGTGCAGTACTGGTCAAACTGAACACGTTGGACGGTCAGGCGATTGCTTTTCAACGCAGCTTTGACTTGATGAGCGGCGAGCGCAAATGGGTTGAACTGTCCAATGGGGCAGAGGTGGACGTGGACAGCGCCATACAGCGACAGCGCAGCTTTGACCCTGATCTTTGGGTGATCGAGGTTGAGGATCGGCAGGGGCGCCACTTGCTTGGGGAGGAAGGGTTGGAGTAAACCTACCAACCGCTCGTTTTTGCGGCAATGTCGTGGCCGGTCGCATGGGGTGCGCCACCTGCAAATTCCCGCACCTTGGCAGCAAACTCCCTGAAATAGGGCTGCGCCTGCACATGCGCTAACGTTTCCGCACTGTCCCAACGGCCCCAATGAAACCGGGTCGTTCCATCATCCGCTACCGCCACTTGGTAGGTGAATTTCCCTGCTGCTGCCGGATCAGAGTCGATGGCAGATATGAAGGCTGCAGTGGCGTCGATCCAGGCGCTCTCATTGCCTTCGTAGCTATACGTAATCGTAATTCCGCGCATGATATCTCACCTTTATTTAACTATTAAGTTAATTAAAGGATGTGCCCCATGTGCGTCAAGCGTCATGCGGCTACAACAAAACGCAGGATAGGGCTGGCATGCGCACGGTGGGCTCAACCGACTTGTCGATAGTGCCCATCATGCCAATCCAACCCCTTTAGCTTTACTGACCGCGAATGCGATCAGCCGTTTTCACCAAAGTTAACAAAGCTCATCTTGTTACCATCCAGATCACGGGCATAGGCTCCAAAAAAGTCCGGGCCATATTGCGGGCGCGGGCCGGGGTCACCTTCGTTTGTGCCGCCATTGGCCAGCGCCGCTGCGTGGACTTCGCGCACCTCGTCTTCGCTTTCGCACAGCAGGCCGACCATGTTTCCGTTCCCGGGAGCCGCCGTTTTCTGATCGTGTGGCATCGATACCCAGACTCGCCCGCCGCCACGCAGCTCGTAACAGACTGCGTATGGCATGTATTCAGCGACAACCTTGCCACCGATTTCGGCCATGACCGCGTCGTAATAGGTGCGGGCCTTGGCGACATCGTTTGAGCCAATCATGACATAGTTGAGAGACATGGTTTTAATTTCCTTTAATGAGAACATAAAGAGAACAATAGCCAAAGTGCCCGTTATGTGCAATTCGTTTGTCCGACTGTATGAATACCTTCGGCCAGTTTCTGCCTTGCGCGTATGACGGGCATGAGATTTCCTGCGGGCGCATCTGATAACTGAACGGACCCAAACTTGGACTGGCGCGATCACGGCATACTTCTGACCTCTCGCCGCCACGGTGAAACGGCAGCGATTATCGAGGTCTTTACTGAAGGTCATGGCCGGCATGCAGGCGTCGTGCGCGGGGGCACCAGCCGCAAGATCGCGCCAATACTGCAGCCGGGTGCGCAGCTGGACGTCTTGTGGCGTGCGCGGCTTGAGGAACATATCGGTACTTTTCAGGTCGAACCTCTCCGCTCTCGCGCTGCTGCGGCGTTCTCAGGGCGATTGGCGCTTGCAGGACTGAACGCAGTCGTGGCGCTTTTGTCCTTTTGCCTGCCCGAACGCGAACCCCATCCAGCCATTTACAAGCAAACTGAACAACTCATGGATCTGCTCGGACAGGATGACATCTGGCCGCTGGCTTATCTGCGTTGGGAAATGGCGTTGCTGGAAGAATTGGGCTTTGGCCTTGATCTTAGCCGATGCGCCGTGACTGGTACGACTGAGGGTCTGATTTATGTTTCGCCAAAATCAGGGCGTGCAGTGAGCGCTGAGGGTGCAGGCGAATGGGCTGACAGGCTCTTGCCTTTACCACCGTGTCTTCTGGGCGAAGGGCAGGGGGCTGATGATGAGATCGCCCAGGCCCTGGGAACAACTGGATATTTTCTTGAGAATCGGGTTGCACCTGCATTGGGTCACAATCCATTGCCTGATGCGCGGGCACGATTTGTGGATCAGTTCACTCGGCGGCTTTGAACACCATCTCGTGCCCGTCTTCGTTCCGAAGGATCAGGATATCGCCTGACACTTCAGACTGGGTCATGGCTATGAGCGCGGCGAAATAAAACCCTTCGGCCTCAAGTCCAGCACAGGCCGCACGTGTGGCCGTTAGATTCTGGATTTCGAACCAGGGGTATGGTGCACTTAGCGTACCGGTATAGCTATTGCACGGGGCATTGCCCGCAATCTTGCCCTCTTCGGGAAAGCGCAGCAAAGCGCTGGCCTCGTAAGGCTGCCCATCGATTTCCTGCAACACCCATGTCTGGTCTGCCGCACCATAGGCTGCAACGGTTTCGTCCTTATCACACTGGAAAAGGGCCAGAAGAGGCAGGGTCAGGATTAGGCGCGTCATGCTGATTTCTTATCCATTCCGAGGTGCTGGGGGAACAGGTGTCCTGGATATTAGTAGGGTATCGCACCGCTCAGCAGTTCTTCGCGAACTTCCATGCGCGGTCTCCAGTTGTATCTGGTGTCCTCGCGAACCGGTGCCCAGAACAGCGCACCGCTGTTTCGCCAGGGATCAAGGATGATGCCGTCATTCATCGACGCCCCCTTTGCGCTGATCGCCGCGGAATGATGGATGATCCGGAACGCGGTTGGAGGTGATGTAACCCAATGCAGGTCAAGCGTCCGGAAGTTTTCCTGTCTCAGGCGTGTGGTCATGGCCTGGGCCCAGTCATTGCAAAGGCCGCGTTCCCTTAGGCCGTTTGCGACCTTTGCGTTATGGACTATCGCCGGATCGGTGATGTTCCATTCCCGAGCCAGTTGTTGAGAATAGGTATACGCAATCGAAGCGGCCTTCCGGGCCTCAGCAGGATCGACAGCAGGACTTAGGCTTTGAATGGCCTGCGCCAGTTCGTTGATATCGTCCTGGCTGGCAGTCGGCGGTGATGTTGTACAGCCACCCAATGCAAGGGCTGCCAAAGTTGCCCAAAGTGCAAATATCAGTTTTGTCATAATGGTTGCGCCAACTACTCGCCCGAGCCTGTATTCTTTGTCGGTTGCTCTATCCGGGATCAGAGGGGAAGCAAAGGGGAAGAAATCGCATCGGCAATTCAGGGCTGAAATGAGATTGGCTGAAGCTGTCGCATAAAGTTGTAATCTCAGGTGCGGGTGAGCATGCGTTCTGGCGCAACAAAAGACCCGGCACAGGACCGGGTCAAGTTGGGGAAACAAGAGGTTTTTGTTTGTGTCAGCTCAGCAAGCGGCGGGCGATTACCTGTGCCTGAATTTCGGCTGCACCTTCAAAGATGTTCAGGATCCGCGCGTCGCACAGCACACGGCTGATCTTGTATTCAAGCGCAAAGCCGTTCCCGCCATGAATCTGCAGGCCGTTATCAGCTGCGGCCCAAGCCACACGCGCGCCCAGCAGCTTGGCCATACCAGCCTCAAGATCACATCGGTGGCCGTTGTCTTTTTCCCAGGCCGAGAAGTATGTCAGCTGACGTGCGATCATGATCTCAACCACCATCATCGCCAGTTTGCCCGACACGCGCGGGAAGTTGATCAGAGATTTGCCGAACTGTTTACGCTCCTGCGCGTATTGCATGGCAATATCCAGAGCGCTCTGAGCCACGCCAATGGCGCGTGCTGCTGTCTGGATGCGGGCGCTTTCAAAGGTCTCCATGAGCTGCTTGAAGCCCTTGCCTTCTTCGCCGCCCAGCAGGTTTTCACCCTTTACGTGGAACCCATCAAAACCCAGCTCGTATTCCTTCATGCCGCGATAGCCGAGCACCTCGATCTCACCTCCGGTCATGCCGGGGGTAGGGAACGGGTTGTCGTCAGTGCCTGGAGTCTTTTCAGCCAGGAACATGGAAAGCCCACGGTGATCGGTGGTGTCCGGATTGGTTCGCGCCAGCAAGGTCATGACATGGGTGCGCGCAGCGTGCGTGATCCAGGTCTTGTTGCCGGTGATCTTGTAGTCACCGTTTTCATCCTTGACCGCGCGAGTGCGCAGGCTGCCGAGGTCAGATCCGGTATTAGGCTCGGTGAAAACGGCGGTTGGCAGGATTTCAGCACTGGCGATCTTGGGCAACCACTGCGCCTTTTGTTCGTCTGTGCCACCTGCAATAATCAGTTCGGCCGCAATTTCGGAACGGGTCCCCAACGAGCCAACGCCGATATAGCCACGTGACAATTCTTCGGACACGACGCACATCGAAGCCTTGGACAATCCAAAGCCACCAAACTCTTCGGGGATGGTCAGGCCAAAGACACCCATCTCGGCTAGTTCCTCGATGATCTCAATCGGGATCAGTTCGTCTTTGAGGTGCCACTCATGCGCGTTTGGCTCGACTTTCTCCAGAGCATAGCGCCGGAACTGATCGCGGATCATCTCAAGCTCTTCATCAAGACCGGATGTACCGAACATGGTGGCGCCGGACTGCTCTTCCATCAGTTGGACCAGACGTGTTCGGGCTGCCTGTGAATTGGCCTGAGCCATCAGCGTTTGCACTTCGCTACATTGGAAGCCCGAGAGAGCGTCCCATCCCAATCCCAGATCCTGCAGGCGCACAACCTCGCCCTGGTTCATCGGGATGCCGCCGGCGATCTGATGCAAATACTCGCCAAAAGCAATCTGGTGCAGCAACTGCTCCATCTCGCCAAAGTTTCCATCAGCATCCAGAGACTCAGCCCAGCGCTGCATCTGCAGCAGAGACTGGTGATAGGTGGCTAGCCAGGACAACCCGTGTGCCGCTGTCTGATTGGCCTCGACCAGCGCGCCCGAGATTTTGTCGTCTTTGCTTACCATCGCGCGAACCGAAACGCGTGCGCTGTCAAACACGGACTGGACTGCCGGAAGCGCAGCTTTGGTCAAAGTCAGAAGATCTGGCAAAACCGCTGATGCAGTCATGTTCGTTGTATCCTGTCCGTCATGGGCCATGAATCACGTCCTTTTCTGGGTCGTCTGGTCATATCATGCTGCACGTGCAGCGCAACAAAAATACGCATTAGACCCATAAATAGTTCAAAAATTACCTAAGCGTTTTTGCGATGCAGAGAATTTTCCCGGTGGTATGTAGGGTATATGACGCTGTTTTCATTGTTTACACCTCAAGATCTGTTGCTGGCTTTTGCAGTTGCCTTTGTGGCTGGTTGGGTCAAGGGCATGGTCGGGTTTGCCATGCCGATGGTCCTGATCTCAGGACTTAGTACGACCTTGTCTCCAGACCTTGCGCTTGCTGGTCTGATCTTGCCGACACTGGTCACCAATGGTGTTCAGGCATTGCGTGAAGGTGCAGCTGCCGCGCTGTCGTCTATCCGACAGTTCCGGGTTTTTCTGAGTGTTGGCCTGATCTTTCTGTTGGTGGGCGCGCAACTCGTCAGTTTGGTACCCGCCCGGGTTTTCCTGTTGATGATTGGGGTACCCGTTACATTTTTTGCTTTCATTCAACTGATTGGGTTCGCGTTGAAGCTCGACAAACCATCGGCGCGAGTGGAAGCAGCAATTGGTGCCATTGCTGG
Organism: Roseibium sp. RKSG952; assembly: GCF_009711355.1. Taxonomy (NCBI): domain Bacteria; kingdom Pseudomonadati; phylum Pseudomonadota; class Alphaproteobacteria; order Hyphomicrobiales; family Stappiaceae; genus Roseibium; species Roseibium sp. RKSG952. Next base: position 53,191 of record NZ_SMMF01000922.1, read on the forward strand.
ATTTGTCGGTGGGATGTCTGGGGTTTGGGGGCCACCAACCGTCGCTTATCTGACTGCGTTGAATACGCCCAAACGAGAGCAGTTGCGTGTTCAGGGGGTCATATACGGGCTGGGCGCGGTTGCGCTGGTGGTTGCGCATCTGGGGTCGGGTATACTCAGATCAGAGACCTTACCCTTTTCAGCGGCATTGATTGTGCCTGCTTTGGCGGGGCTATGGGCTGGCATGCTATTACAGGATCGGATTGATCAGACAACGTTTCGCAAAGTTACGCTGCTGGTTCTTTTGATTGCCGGGCTGAATCTTCTGCGGCGCGGCATTTTTGGCTAATGCCTCAGGCGCGACGCTCCATAAAGCGAAACGCGAAATAAAGCCCCAGCATCAAAAAGAACAATCCAGACAAGTCACCGATGAGGTAGGCGATATACTCGGCTGTTGCGCTTCCGAAGGCAAGATTGGTCAATCCGGAAACGAGGAACGAGGTAATCACGCCGACACCCATGACGCATATCCAGCAGGGGCGCTTGTGAGCGGCAGGAAACAAATCCCAACCCATCCATTTGCACAGATAGAACACTGCAGGTGCCGTTGTTACCGCAATGACTATTGCCATCAGGCGGCTGGGTGTGAAGACATCTGACCCTGCGAGAAACGCAAATACGATAAAAACACCGGGTAGCAGTGCGAATATCGCCCGCCAACCAAGTAGCCAGGCGGCAAGAACGCGTACTCCGTGGGGCAAAAACAGCAGGCTCGCCCGGCTTGGATATTCGGGAAAGAACGCGTTCTGCAGTGGCATCAGGACCTCGAAGGTCAGGAAAGATGCCACTACATATGCCAGTGAGGCAAAAAAAGTATCAGATACCCAGGCGCGCATTCACATCAGCCATTCACGCGCCGTCTGAGCGCATCACCTGGGAGCATGAACGACGTAACGACCCCGGTTGGCGTTACCGCTTTGCGAGAGGTAACCTTTCTGAACCAGCGATTTCAGGGCGCGGAAAAACGTCGGGCGCGATACGCTTTGGACCAAAGTGTGTTCGATCAGTCCGAAAGTACGGACTTCCTTGTCGTCTTTGGAGAGCTCTTCGGCCGCATAGTAGATGTCGCGCTCAACCGGAGATAGTTCCTCCAGACCCAGAGTACGTTCCATGCTCTGCATGAGTTTGCGCAATTCAGTGAGTTTCGAAATCTCAGTCATGTCCTTAACCTATTATATCCAGTGTCAGTGACCGCAACGCTGCGACTGTTTGAAACGCATCAAATAGCGCGTCTCATATTGACACTCATCCCCCTTCGAATACAGTACCTATATGATTAGGCGCCTCAATTCGCGATTGTGAGTGAGTTCGCATGAGGTGCCCAAAGGTTCTTTCAGCTGCAGCCCGGTGCAAATGCGCCGGGCTTTTTTCTTTCGATGGTTTTTGTAACTAAACTATGACAGCACACCGGGCAATGAATTTGTATATGCATGAAGCAAAATACAACCAAAGGATGATCTGTCGAAGGTCGTGATCGCCAAGAAAAAAGGGGGCGTTGCCGCCCCCTGTCATCAGCCGATTGCGACGGCCTTAATATCGTCGTCGATAAATGGCAGATATTGCTCGAAGTTTTCAGCAAACATCTGAACCAGTTTGTCGGCTTGTTTATCAAACGCAGCCTGATCGTCCCAGGTCCGGCGTGGATCAAGCAGCACTTCGGGCACGCCAGGGACTGAAACAGGGACATCAAATCCGAAATTCGCGTCCTTGCGGTACTCGGCATCAGCCAGCGATCCCTCGAGGGCTGCAGTCAGCAGCGCGCGAGTTGCCTTGATCGGCATCCGGCTGCCAACGCCATAGGCCCCACCGGTCCAGCCTGTGTTTACCAGCCAGCAGGTTGCCCCGTGCTGGGCGATCTTATCGCGCAGCAGGTTGCCATAGGCCTCTGGACGGCGCGGCATGAAAGGGGCGCCAAAGCAGGTTGAGAAGGTCGGCTGAGGCTCGGTCACACCACGCTCGGTGCCAGCAACCTTGGATGTGAAGCCGGACAGGAAGTGGTACATCGCCTGTGCCGGGGTCAGCCGCGCGATCGGAGGCAGAACGCCGAACGCGTCGCAGGTCAGCATGATGATGTTCTTGGGGTGTCCACCCAACGCGCTGCTCGAAGCATTCGAGATATACTCCAGCGGATAGGCGCAGCGCATGTTCGCTGTCAGCGAATCATCGTCGAAATCCAGTTCTTTGGTCTCGGGGTCGAAAACCATGTTCTCGATCACTGTGCCGAATTTCGAAGTTGTCGCGTAAATCTCAGGCTCGGCTTCGGCGTTCAGATTGATGGTCTTGGCATAGCAGCCGCCTTCGAAGTTAAAGGTGCCACGGTCCGACCAGCCATGCTCATCGTCACCAATCAGGACACGAGCCGGATCGGCAGACAGAGTGGTTTTACCTGTTCCGGACAGCCCAAAGAACACCGCTGTGTCGACCGGGTTGCCGACGGCGTGGTTGGCCGAGCAGTGCATCGGCATCACACCTTTTTCAGGCAGCATGTAGTTCAGCAGGGTAAAGACCGATTTCTTGTTTTCACCCGCGTATTCGGTACCACCGATCAGGATGATCTTGCGGTCGAAGTTCAGCGCGATAACGGTCTCGCTGCGGCAGCCATGCTTTTCAGGGTTCGCCTGAAAGCTGGGGCAGTTAATAACTGTGAAATCTGCAGTGAAGTCATCCAGATCCTCACGATCGGGACGGCGCAGCAGGTGGCGGATAAACAGGTTATGCCAGGCCAACTCGGTGACCATGCGCACGTTGATTGAGTAGGCAGGATCTGCACCGCCCACGAGATCCTGCACGAAATAATCGCGGCCCTTCATATGCTCGAGCATGTCGGCATAGAGAGCGTCGAACCCTTCCGGGCTCATCGCGGCATTATTTTCCCACCAGATGGTATCGGCGACACTGTCGGTTTTGACGACATGCTTGTCCTTGGGCGACCGGCCTGTGAATTTACCAGTGGTGACCAGAAAGGCTCCGCCATTGCCAAGGGTGCCTTCGCCGCGCTTCAGCGCCTCTTCGATCAGCGCCGGCTCCATGAAGTTGTAATAGACATTTCCCAGACCCTCGATGCCCTGATCTTCGAGGCGGAATTGCGGGTTAACCCGTCCAGATGTCATGCGTTTCTTCTCCTGTGGCGGCGCGACGGCGGTTAGGCCGGGGTGCGCTCTTGGGGCAGTATGCCGGGAATAACCGGCGGATGAGCGGGTCTTATCATGGTCGTTCGGGGCATGAACAGGACGGTTTGGCGCAGTTAGCGCAACCAAGCGCAGGTTTAGCGCAACCAAGAAATTACTGTTGAAATTCTGAGCGGGTTTCCTGCTGAATGTACGGCTTTTTTGCCGCATCTGTGTGGCAACAATCGCACGATTCGCAGATACGGATTGATTCGCCGCCTTAAAAACGCCAGAAATGCCATACTAATAAGCGAAATATTGCGTATGAGAGCAGGAATAGGGGTAACCCGATGTCTAAGATTGCACTGGTGGATGACGACAGAAACATTCTGACGTCCGTTTCCATGACGCTCGAGGCCGAGGGGTTCGAGGTCGAAACCTATAATGACGGGCAGGCAGCCCTTGATGCATTCAACAAGAAATTGCCGGATATGGCTGTGCTGGATATCAAGATGCCTCGCATGGACGGAATGGATCTATTGCAGCGTCTGCGACAGAAAACGCAGATGCCGGTGATCTTCCTAACATCCAAGGATGATGAGATTGACGAAGTCCTGGGTCTGCGAATGGGGGCGGACGACTACGTCAAAAAGCCTTTCTCGCAGCGACTTCTGGTAGAACGCATTCGGGCATTGCTACGTCGTCAGGAAGCAACTTCTGGTGATGCGACAACTGCAAACACCGGCGATACCAAGGTAATGGAGCGTGGCGAACTGCGCATGGATCCATTGCGTCATGCGGTAAGCTGGAAGGGAGCGGATGTTTCGCTGACAGTGACCGAGTTCCTCCTGCTGCAGGCGTTGGCTCAGCGTCCGGGCTTTGTCAAAAGCCGTGACCAGTTGATGGATGTGGCTTACGACGATCAGGTGTATGTCGATGACCGAACCATCGACAGCCATATCAAACGCCTTCGCAAGAAGATGCGCGCTGCTGACCCTGAGTTTTCGGCCATCGAAACGCTGTACGGAATCGGTTACAGATACAACGAAGAATAGGCGCGGCCGTTTTTAAGGGGTAAAGGGGTCTCGTGCGCGACACTGAACAAGCCAGCGAAATGCGGGACGGCGATGTCGTTCTAGGGGATGATTGGGTCATCCCGCAGGATTCCGAGTCTGCTGAAATGAGTGCTCGCCGTTCGCGGCGCAATCTGTTTTCGTTACGCGGCTCGCCGCTGGCGCGGAAAATCATAACCTTCAACCTGATTGCTCTGGTGATTCTCGTCGCTGGATTGCTCTATCTCGACGACACGAGAAAAGAACGTGTTCAGGAGACGGCGCGGAATCTGATCGGCGACGCATTGTTGGTCAGCAACGTGTTTGAAACGCAACTGCGGCAGGCCTCAGTAAACCAGCCGCAAGATACTGCCGATCTTGATGTGAAAGACACTTTGTCCGGCCTCAGTCTACCTGAGGGAGGAGAGCTGTTCGTTTACGATGGTACCGGCACTCTAATCGGTTGGACACGCGGTGCTTCTCCTGCATCTGAGCTGCCCGTTCTACTTAGATCAGACGCAGACCTGCCGACCGGAGGAACGCTGATCAGCGATGCGCTGAATGTCGTCTGGGTTGGGATATCTGGTGTATTCAGTGGATCCAACCAGGATGAAGCGCCTACGCTTGCTCAACGTGTTCAGGACATGATCCCGACCGCTTTGCAGGGTGGTATGCAGGTTCAGGCAGTGTCTGATGCCGCTGGGGATACCGTAATTGTCGCCGCCACTCCGATTCTGCGTGAGGGTGTGCCTGTAGGGGCCGTTGCAATGGCCGGTCCCGCTGGTGAAATTGACGCTCTGGCCCGCAAAGAACAGGAGCGTATTCTGCAGATGTTCGTCGTTGCGCTTTTGGTGTCGATTGGTCTCAGCCTTGTGCTGGCCTCAACCATCGCCAACCCGCTCGCCGATCTTGCTGCGGCAGCTGAGATGGGAAAGGACCGCGGCGCAGGCGTTAATCCAGGACGCATTCGTATCCCTGATCTGAGCGCAAGACCTGACGAAATCGGGCGTCTGAGCAGGGCTCTGCGTGGAATGGTGACCGCGCTCTACAATCGCATTGATGCCAATGAACAATTCGCAGCGGATGTCGCGCATGAGATCAAGAACCCTCTGGCAAGTCTGCAATCCGCTGTTGGTACGTTGCGCATGGTCAAGCGCGAAGATCAGCGAGATAAACTATTGGGCGTTATCGAGCATGATGTTCGACGGCTGGATCGGCTGGTCAGTGACATCTCGAATGCCTCGCGGTTGGATGCCGAGCTTGTCAAAGAAGAAGAGCAGCCCTTCGATCTTCTTAAATTGATCGGCAATATCGGTCAGTATCTGGGCGAAGATGCGCGTTCGAAAGGCATCGACTATATCACGGACCTGCCTTCAGAGCCGATCGTTGTGAACGGCCTTGAGGCTCGCCTCGCTCAGGTGTTCGTCAATCTGATCACCAATGCGATATCTTTCTGCGAAGAACATGACGCCATTCGGGTCTGGGTCCGCCAACGCGAAAACCGTGTTCTGATCGTGGTCGAAGATACTGGTCCGGGCATTCCGGATCAGGCCCTGACCAAGGTTTTCAAGCGGTTCTACTCCCAGCGGCCGGAAGAGCATTTCGGCAACAACTCCGGTCTTGGGCTGGCTATTTCCAAACAGATCGTCGAAGCCCATGGCGGCGTGATCTGGGCCGAGAACATTCGACCGACAGAAGCGGACATCACATCGGATCCGCTTGGTGCCCGGTTTGTTGTCGGGTTACCTGTCTAGGTCATGGGCACAGATAACCTGTCCGATCTTGCAAACAAAGACACGGCACGTGTTCACGCCACCTGTGTTTCGGTTGAGGGTAGAGCGGTTTTGATTTTGGGCGATTCAGGCGCCGGAAAATCAGGGCTGGCACTAGAATTGATGGCCCTGGGTGCGGATTTGGTGGCTGATGATCGGGTGGATTTGCGGATGCAGAGTGATCAGCTTTTTGCAGATGCGATTCCATCAATCAGAGGGCTGATCGAGGCGCGCGGTATCGGCTTGTTAAAGGCCACCTCATGCGGTCCTGCGCCTGTGCATTACGTGGTTGATCTAGGACAGATTGAGGAAAGGCGTTTGCCGGACCCCCAGATGATCAAGGTCCTGAGGCAAACTGTTCCCTTGCTTCGCGGAGATGGTGTACCCAATTTGGCTGTAGCACTGATACAATTTATGAAAATGGGACGCGTAGATCCGCAATGGCCGAGCAAATAACTTCGCAACGGCGCATCGTCCTAGTGACAGGGCCTTCTGGCGCCGGCCGGTCGACTGCGATCCATGTCTTGGAAGACCTGGGTTTTGAAGCGATCGACAATTTGCCGATGGGACTTTTGTCCCGATTGCTGGACGGTCCCGAGCCCGCGCGCCCAATGGCGCTGGGCATCGATGCGCGCAACCGGGAATTCTCAACGATCGGGTTTATTGAACTCGCAGAGAAATTGGGGAGGATGGAGCAGGTTGATCTGACCGTACTCTATCTGGATTGCAGTAACGAAGTATTGCTGCGTCGTTTCTCCGAAACCCGCAGACGGCATCCAGTGGCCTCAGGTGCAAGTCCTGAAACCGGCATCCTGCAGGAAAAAGAACTTCTGCAGCCCATACGCGAGATCGCGGACACCCTGATCGACACAAGCGTACTGAACATTCATCAGTTGCGGGAAGAGGTGGAGCGTTGGTTCGCACCTCAAAGCGGTCGGCATCTGGCGGTTTCCATCGAATCGTTCTCCTACAAGCGCGGCTTGCCGCGTGGGTTGGACATGGTTTTCGATTGCCGGTTTCTGGCCAATCCCTATTGGCGGCCGGAATTGCGGTCTGAAGATGGTAGAAATCCCGATGTTGCGGCCTATGTTCAATCCGATGCCAACTACGATCCTTTCTTCGACCGGGTCGTGGATCTGCTCAAGGTGTTGCTTCCTGGTTTTCGGGCTGAGGGCAAAGCGCATCTCTCGGTGGCCTTCGGCTGTACCGGCGGCCAGCACCGTTCGGTCTCCGTGGCGGAAGCGGTTGCAAAGGCCCTTGCAGAAGGGGGGCAGCAGGTGGCAATTAGGCACCGCGAAATGGAGCGTCGATCGTTGAATGTGAGGCCGGATTGATCGGGATCGTAATCGTAGCGCATGGGGGGTTGGCTCAGGAGTATCTGGCCGCCATGCAGCATGTCGTGGGACAACAGCCCGGTCTGGTTGCGATTGCAATTGAAGCGGACCACGATCGCGAAGCAAAACAAACTGAAATCTGTCGTGCTGCAGATGAGGTGGACGTTGGAGACGGTGTGGTTGTCGTAACCGACCTCTTTGGCGGTAGCCCATCGAATCTGAGCCTGCGCGCTTGTGCGCCCCAGGATCGCCGTATCCTTTATGGGGCGAATCTACCGATGCTGATTAAATTGGCCAAAAGTCGCCACTTGCCCGTGGCCGATGCCGTGCGGCACGCAATGGAGGCTGGACGCAAGTATATCAATACGCAAAATGTGACGTTGGATTGAGACCGGACTGATTGAATATGGCTAACCGAAGCTTGAGAATCATTAATGAAAAAGGACTTCATGCCCGCGCTTCGGCTAAGCTTGTAGAAGTAGTCGAGGGGTTTGACGCAAGGGCAGAAGTTTCAAAGGACGGACTTTCTGCGTCAGGCGACAGTATCATGGGTCTTTTGATGTTGGCAGCCTCTCGCGGAACCACTATTGACGTCGAGACGTCCGGACCGGATGCTGAGGCGTTGGCAGAAGCGTTGGAAACCTTGGTCAACGACAAGTTCGGGGAAGGTTTCTAGGCACTGCTCTGCCACGAGACGAAGAACGGGAAGACCAGGAATTGGCGGAAACCGCGCACGATACCAAGACGAATACCGTGGTGGATGGGACCACAGATCAGGGTGAAGTCTACGACCGTAGAACTCTGACCTATGCAAACTCGTTCGACGACGCATGGACCTCGACTGCGATCCGCGCAATCGAATGGTGCACGGGTAAGCTGACCATTCTGCGGATGGTCAACAAGTTCGAGAAGAAGAACGAGTACTACCGTGGCCAGAAGTTCTGGGGCGGCGCGCTTGAGGTCATGGGGATCGACCTGACCACCCCTCAGGAACAACTCGCCCGTATCCCAAAGGAAGGACCTGTTGTCGTTGTGGCCAATCACCCGCATGGGATGGTGGATGGCATGATTCTGGCTGAACTGATTGGTCAGGTGCGCAGTGACTACCGTATTCTGACGCGTTCTGTGCTGACTGGGTTGGACGAGGCGGCAACGTCTTTCATGATCCCGGTTCCATTTCCGCATGACCCCGAAGCTCAAACCAAGATGCTTGAGATGCGCGGGAAAGCGATGGCTCATCTGAAGGCAGGGGGCGTCGTAGCGTTGTTCCCATCTGGCGTAGTCATGTCATCAGACGATTGGTTCGGCCCTGCAGTTGAGCGCGAATGGAACGTATTCACAGCCCAGATGATCCGTCGATCCAAGGCAAAGGTTCTGCCGATCTTCTTCCCGGGCAGCAACTCGCGCTGGTATCAGATCGCGAACAAGTTGTCGCCTATTCTGCGGCAGGGGCTTTTGCTGCATGAAATCGTTCGATCCTGCAACAAACCGCAATCGCCGGTCATCGGTGAGCCGGTTTCCGACGAAGACATGCAGTTGCTGGAAAAAGATCCGCGTGGGTTTATGGCATGGCTCAGAAAGCGCACAATGTCGCTGAGCCAGAGTTCGAATTCTTGAATTGATCGCAGACCCGAGTATTAGCCCGCAATCGCATGCGGGCTGAAATTGTCATCGGGTTGGTACCGGAACTTCACCGCGATAGTCATAGAAACCACGTTCGGTCTTACGACCCAGCCAACCTGCTTCGACATATTTTGTCAGCAAAGGGCAGGGGCGGTACTTGGTGTCAGCCAGCCCGTCATGCAACACGTTCATGATCGCGAGACAGGTATCCAGCCCGATGAAATCGGCCAGTTCCAAGGGTCCCATCGGGTGATTGGCGCCCAGCTTCATGGACTGATCGATAGATTGGACGTTTCCGACACCTTCGTAGAGTGTGTAAACCGCTTCGTTGATCATCGGCATCAGGATACGGTTCACGATGAAGGCCGGGAAATCTTCGGCACTGGCCGCGGTCTTGCCCAGCCGGTCCACAACAGCTTTGCAAGAGTTATAGGTTGCTTCGTCAGTCGCGATACCCCGGATCAACTCGACCAATTGCATGACCGGCACAGGGTTCATGAAGTGAAACCCCATAAACCGCTCAGGGCGGTCGGTCCGGCTGGCGAGACGGGTGATCGAGATCGATGAGGTATTCGATGTCAGGATCGTGTGTGGCAGCAAATGTGGCTGCAGGTCCTCGAAGATTGCCTGCTTGATCGCCTCGCGTTCGGTAGCAGCCTCAATCACCAAGTCGGTTTGGCCCAGATCCGGCAAGCTTAGCGTTGTTGTGATGCGCTTCAATGCTGCCTGCATCGCTTCATCAGAGATCTTTCCGCGCGATGCCTGGCGGGCCAGGTTGGCTTCGATCGTCACAATTGCACTGTCCAGCGCCTCTTGGCTGACATCGTTCAGCAAGACATCATAATCCGCCAACGCCATGACATGAGCGATTCCGTTGCCCATCTGTCCAGCGCCAATCACTCCGACTGATTTCACATCCATGTTCAATGCCTTTGTATCACGGGATACCGCGACACTATCGGCAGACGGGGGGCAGCAGCAAGGGGATCAGACCCATCGAATTCGCTTCAAATGCGCACATTAGGAATTTCTCAAGACCTGAGGCTGCAAGATGGCAATTGGGTGAAAAAATTGGGTGAGTGTCATGAGCTATCATCATGCGGGTTCGGATGGGCCAGTAGATTCTGTTTGCCAATACACTGGATCGAAACTGTGGTTCCGCGGACCGGAGCGATCTTTGGATGCACCCTACATAGCCTGTGTTGGAGGAGATGAGACGTTCGGGCGATTTGTAGGGCATCCTTTTGTGGATTTACTGGAAAGTCGATTGGAGAAGACCTGCGTCAATCTTGGGAGCCTTTTCAATGGGATCGAGGCGCTTTCCCTAGATGCGGGCATGCTCAGGATCGTCAACGATGCCGAACTTTGTGTGCTGCAACTGCCGAGCGTTTTGTCTCAGTCGAACCACTTTTACCGCGTCCACCCGCGCAGGAATGACCGTTTTCTCGAACCGACCCGTGATCTGCTTTCGCTGTATCCCGATGTAGATTTCACGGAAGTGCACTTCGTGCGTCATTTGCTGGCCCGGTTACAAACCCATTCGGACGCAAGAATAGAAGCTGTTGCTCAGGAGCTCAGTTCGGCTTGGGTATTGGGGATGAGATCGTTTCTTGAGCGGGTTACGGCCCCGGTTCTTCTCCTTTGGTTGCATGTGAACGACCAAGATGTGTGGGAGGATGCAGGACCTACTGAAAGAGATTTGGTGCCCGTCACACAAAGCATGGTGGACCAAATGCGGCCACAGTGTGTGGGTTGCGTGGAACTTCAGGTTCAGACGGCGGGTGCATCAGAGGAACTGGAGGATGCCATGTTCGGCAGCCTTCAACAGCCGATGGCCTTGCATTGTCTTGGACCATCGGCACAT
>NZ_SMMF01000339.1:0-647 GCF_009711355.1 Roseibium sp. RKSG952
TGGCGATACCGGCGGCACTTGCAGCGGCAAGGCGTGAAGCTGATCCGCGGCTTCATCGTCGTGCAGACTCATCGGCCGACTAGGCCGGAAGTAACGCGCCAACTGGTCGATGCCTGGTACCGGGATCGGGCCCACATCAAGTTCCCGGAGCGGATCGAGCTCTGTCTCGGACTCTTTCCCGATCCCGAGGCATTTCGGCCGAAGGGACTCATCGTGCGCCAGACCCGGCAGCGGTGGGGCTCCATGTCGCCGGCAGGACGTCTGCTGCTGAACCGCCGGCTCGTGCAGGCGCCGGTCGACGCCATCGACTATGTGATCACCCACGAGCTCTGCCATGTGGCCGAGCCTCATCACGGTACCGCCTTCTTCGAGCTCCTCGACAAGGTGATGCCCGATTGGGAGCGTCGGAAGCAAAGACTGGAACGGGCAATGGCCTGAGAACTTCCGAACCCGGTCGCAGCAGCCCCAAACGCGACTTCAATCCAAGCAATTTCGGACGCAGAATTTTCCTTATATCTTACATGGACTTATAAGAAATTCACCAAACTGGCGTAGTCATGAGGTCCGGAGAATATCGGCCCGGAGAGACCGCTTTCAGGTCTCCCGGCGCAGGGGCTAGTGCTCAGCCCGTCCCGCATAACCCTCTA
>NZ_SMMF01000400.1:0-832 GCF_009711355.1 Roseibium sp. RKSG952
CTTACTGATCCTAACCAAACTCCGAATACCGGGAAGAACTGTCCGGCAGACACACAGTGGGTGCTAACGTCCATTGTGGAGAGGGAAACAACCCTGACCGCCAGTTAAGGTCCCCAAGTTATGGCTAAGTGGGAAAGGATGTAGAGATCCCAAAACAACCAGGATGTTGGCTTAGAAGCAGCCATCATTTAAAGAAAGCGTAACAGCTCACTGGTCTAAATAAGGGTCTCCGCGCCGAAAATGTACCGGGGCTCAAGCCATACACCGAAACTGCGGGTGCATCGCAAGATGCGCGGTAGCGGAGCGTTCTGTAAGTCTGCGAAGGAAGACCCGCGAGGGCTTCTGGAGATATCAGAAGTGCGAATGCTGACATGAGTAACGATAAAGGGAGTGAGAGACTCCCTCGCCGAAAGTCCAAGGGTTCCTGCTCAACGCTAATCGGAGCAGGGTTAGTCGGCCCCTAAGGCGAGGCCGAAAGGCGTAGTCGATGGGAATGAGGTTAATATTCCTCAACTTGGTGGTAGTGACGGATGCCGTGTGTTGTATCCCCTTATCGGATTGGGGGTGCAGCGAAGGTGTTCCAGGAAATAGCTCCACCGTATAAACCGTACCCGAAACCGACACAGGTGGACTGGTAGAGAATACCAAGGCGCTTGAGAGAACTATGCTGAAGGAACTCGGCAAAATGCTCCCGTAAGTTCGCGAGAAGGGAGACCTCGATTTGGGCAACCAGATCGGGGTGGCACAGACCAGGGGGTGGCGACTGTTTATCAAAAACACAGGGCTCTGCGAAGCCGCAAGGCGACGTATAGGGTCTGACGCCTGCCCGGTG
>NZ_SMMF01000648.1:0-3134 GCF_009711355.1 Roseibium sp. RKSG952
CGGCCGATCAATCAAATTAAAACGGCGAGACAAGCCAAAAGACGCAAGAAACTTTTGCTTTGCCTAAAGGCAATGCTTGCGATACGTCTAAACAAGAATTATGATCCGAGGTGCGAACTAGGACATAGGCACTTGCTGCTTATCTCATGATGGAACCCGCTCTCCGTAGCGGGTTCTTTCATATGTCAGCCATCTTCATTCTCCTTATTTTGATGTTGAACGTAGTTTGAGTGGATATCCGCTAAGTTTTCACTTAGCCAATCTGCAAATTTCTGCTTATTTTTGGGTATCGAAATCGTTGTATTTGATAAGTTATATTTTACACTCGCCAACATATTACCTTCAGATAAGATCTCTTTTGTTTTGCTGCCTGCTTGTTGCATGCTGATTTTCTCATCCCTCGCAGCCTTAATAGCGCGTGCAAGACGATCCGAAGGTGCACAACTTTTGAAATCATCGCTTTGGATCAGTGCACGAACGCGAGCTTCTGCACCTGGGGCATCGAAGGTTGCGGCGAATTTCATCCACGCCGGCCTACCGACGTTCTTAGCACGACCGATTGCATATATAATGTCGCTGGGGATGCAATCTGATATCTTTAACATATTTGAAATAACAGTCTGGACCTGACCTAGTATTGGCTCCATTTCCCGTTGTTTCAGGCCCGCTTCCCGAAGTTTTGCAGCCCAGAGAGACATTTCAACAAAAGTCAGATTTTCTCTAACACCATTTTCCAATGACTGCTCTTTAATAAGCTCGGCATCGGTTAGTGGACGAACATAGGCTTTTACTTTAACGATTTCCGGCTTATCTGATTCTTCCATCAATTCACGAATAGCAATAACACGCCTGTGACCATATGAAAGTTGATAGCGCCCTTTCTCTGTCGGATGCGGACGAACCAAAATTGGTATCTTTTGCCCCTCATCTCGCATGGAGAGCTTTAGCCCCTCTAGTTCCGTCCGCCCTTCCGCATCCAATTCAAACCGATCCGAAAAAGGGCTTGGATCGACCTTGGCAGGATCGAGAGAAACTATGCTATCTTCTTTCATATGAGAAAGCGCACGAGACATGGAATTAACTACCGGAGTAGTAACTTTTTCTGTTTTAGAATCATCCGTCCGGACGCCATGTGGTGCGGTAGACATCATCTTAACGATAGATTTCTTCATCATTAGACCTCCCTACCCCACACCTGCTTGATCATTCCTAAAATTTCACCGTTAACTTGATCGATACTTTCGACTGCCCGCTTAAGCGTTTCCCGTCCGATCTCGCCAGATTCAATTTCGTAGAGTGTTTTCTTTGCCACCCCTGCCGATGCAATAGCAGTGGACTCAATTGCTTCCGAAATAAGAACATCCGTTCCAAATAGATCACGCATTGTGCCAGACATTATTTTTTGCGGCCCATCGTTCGGATTGACCCGGGTCAACAGAAACTTTGTAAAGTCGTGTTCAAAAACTGCACCACCTTCTGCCAAGGTATGTGTTACATCCGAAATCATCTTGAGGAATTGTGAACATGATGACACATCCAACATTGCCGGATGTACGGTGATTATGAGACCCGTTGCCGCATAGAGGGCCGCCAGTGTCATGTACCCGAGCGAAGGGGGCGTATCGAGGACCACAACATCGTAGTTCTCTTCTACCGTTTGAATAGCCGCATCAAGTCGTTGAAAAAAAAGCCCCAGCTCATCAGTATTCCGATCGACTAGTGCTGTTGGCGTGTCATATTCAAAATCCATCAATCGCAGATTACCGCAGACGAGGTGAATACCTGGGAAATAAGTTTCCCGAATCACGTCGGAAAATGCTACGCGGTGATTATCGTATCTAAGCGCATCGTAAACCGTGTCGGTTCGCTCATCCTCACCATGTCCCGATCGCAAATCTCTATCGGGCTGGATCCCGAATGTAGTTGTCATTGATGCTTGCGGATCCAAGTCTACACATAAGACCCGATAGCCCTGCAAAGCGAGGTAGTGAGCTAAATGGACAGAGGTTGTTGTCTTAGAGCTTCCACCCTTGAAATTTGCAGCCGCAACAACCTGAAGCTTTTCCCCTTCGCGCCGCCAGGGCAGAAACTTTAATGCATCGTCTGGACGATGCTCAGCAAGGAAAGTTCGCAACTGCCAAACTTTGTCGATACTGTAAATACGCCGATTGTTTTCGGCTCGATCGGGTTGAGGCCCTTTACCTTCAAGTGTCAGTGTCCTCAACGTGCTGTCAGGCACTCCTAAGAGGCGTACCAAGTCCGTGGTACTGAATGTGCGAGTGAATTCCTTTCGAGCTTCCGGAGGATATGTGAGTTCTTGCATGCTCTGCAACCGGTCGGATAGCCGCCGCGTAAAACTCTCAACTTTCGCGGAAGTATCAAAATTGGAGTCAAAGTGATCTATATCGAACATTTAATCCTCAGACGGTTTAAAGCCTTTTGAAGAACCTATACCGTCAGAGTATTAAGTTCGCATCAGAGGATGCAAGTTTTTTTGTGTAAACAAACAATTAACAGCACATGCCGGCAAAAAATATAGCAATTGCTATAAAGCCACAACACTCCGGAAATTGCTGAGAATATCGCTATAGCCCATTGGGAATGTGTAAAAATCCCATAATTTCAGCGCTTTAAAAGTCAGGTCCGTCGGCTCTGAAGCCGTGCCATTGACTGAAGTCTCATGAAATTCGCTTTGTAAAAAAATAAGCGAACAATTCTCCCGTCGCGGAGTTTACGGCTGGATTGAGCGAATCATTTCATAGAATCAGGCTCAAAGCGTATTGAAACGGTGCTCCTGTAATGGGTAAAATGTATGGCGGTCTCGTATTCGTCTTGAACTACCCCTATGCTACTTGTCTGCGCTGCCGACTAATCTCCGGCACAAAATCCGGATACTCCTTCTCAAGAAGGCATAAACATTAAACAAGTGCGGCACCTGAATTATTGACTTTGTAGTTAAAATAATGACGGCCGCCATGCCAATAAGTTCAGCGCAGCACTGGGGCCGAGAGGAGACTGGCGGGTTGTGTTCGGGGCTTGGGTTTAGCTGACATCCGTTAGTCTACCATCCATTGGCAGCCTCGGCCCACTGCTGCCGTTCGTCAGGTTCCACTTCGCTGCGGCCAGTCAAAGGA
>NZ_SMMF01000614.1:0-2543 GCF_009711355.1 Roseibium sp. RKSG952
CAGATATCGTTAGCGCGTCTTCGAGTTCCACGCCGAGGTACCGGACGGTACTGTCCATCTTCGTGTGGCCGAGAAGAAGCTGAACCGCTCGAAGGTTGCCGGTCTTTTTGTAGATTTGGGCGACCTTCGTACGTCTCATGGAGTGCGTGCCATACGCGTTCGGTTCCAAGCCGATCGAGCCCACCCAGTCCTTTAAAAGACGAGCGTATTGCCGCGTCGATATATGCGGGCGATCATGGAAACGGCCGGGCCAGAGATAATCGTGGCCGATCATCGCCGGATTGCTGATCCACTCCATGAGGGCCTTTCGGGTGCCGTTAGTGATTTCGAATCGCACCGGCGATTTCGTCTTACTCTGCAAGATCGAGGTCCGTTCCTTGACTGCGCCTGCCGAGAAGACGTCTGCGACTTTCAGCCGGACCAAATCGCAGCCACGCAGTTTGCTATCGACTGCCATATTGAAAAGCGCCAGATCACGGACGGCGCCAGCCAGTTCGAGTCGAACACGGATCGCCCAGACATGCTTTGGGAGCGTGGTCTCTTCTGGCCGATAATGCGACCGCGGTTCCATGCCTTCTTGGCGGGCACCACCATCGGCAAGTTGAAAGCAGACATAGCGGTTCCTCCGAACCACTCCTACCCACCGCAACACTCACGACATTCGAGCAAGTAATGATATGTTGCGTTCTGGTGAAACGGGCAATGGCAGCTCGGAGCCCAACTTGACCGATGCTGCCCGGAGCATGAAAGTCCGTTCTGGGTCAGAGCGCAACCCATCGCTGGACCTCAATACGGTTCAGAAAAGCCTGATCATGACTGACAACGACAATTGCGCCGTCATACGCTCGTAGCGCCGCTTCGAGTGTTTCGACGGCTTCAATATCAAGGTGGTTGCTTGGCTCATCCAGCAACAGAAGTTGGCGCGGCTCACTGTGTCCAAGACTGCAAGCCAAACCGGCCCGCATCTTCTGCCCGCCGCTGAGTGATCCTACCTTTTGGTCCGCGTCATCGCCGCGAAACAGGAAACGCGCGAGAGTGGCGCGGCGCTCATTTTCAGTCGCCTTCGGGTCGAGCCGCGCGAAGGCCTCACGGACGGTTTCCTCAGGATCAAGAAAACTCATCTCCTGGTCGATAAGAGTGAATGGAACGTGGACCACGACTTTGCCGATCTGGGGCTGCAACTTGCCTTCGATGCAAGACAGCAGTGTTGATTTACCCGTGCCGTTAGCACCTTTGATTGCCAGACGCTCCGGGCCTTGGATCGCAAAGGAAACATCGGTGAAGAACGGCGCGCTTGCATTGTATCCAAACGCGATGTGATCTACGTTCAAAACCTGTCGGGTACCGGACAGACCAGAGGGTGGAATATCTATATTGAGCGGCTCGAGCACCTCAATCGCTTGCCGCGCCGCGTTCAGGTCTTCCTCAGCAACTTTTGCTTGCCGATCCCGCAAACGCGCGGCAGACTCGCCGGACGCTTCACTTCGTTCCTTTGCTGCATTAAGTAGCAGCTTGGATTGGCTGCCCGACGCGCGAAGCTGTTTGCCCTGACGATCCGTTCGCGCCTTTCTCTCGGAGGCCCGCTGCGCGCGGGCCTCAATTGTCGCCTTGTTGCGCTGCGCCCGCGCAAGGTTGTCTTCGGCATTTTCCAGTTCTGCTTGTCTTGCCGCGCGGTAGGTGCTGTATGGACCCCCGTAAGTCTTTGCACCAAGGCTGGTCAGTTCGACAATCGCATCCATGTTTTCGAGCAGGGTGCGGTCGTGGCTCGCAACGATGACGCAGCCAGTCCAGCCGCGCAGCACGTTCATCACATGCTCACGAGCAGCGCGATCAAGGTGGTTCGTTGGCTCATCCAACAGCAGCACGTCCGGGTCGGCAAACAGAAGAGCCGCAAGGGCGGCGCGGGTTCTTTGGCCACCTGACAGAGAGGACATCCACGTATCTGGCGATAGGTCAAGACCAAGGCCGGTCAGCGCCGCCTCAAGTCGCGCTTCCAGCGTCCAGTCCGCGACAGCCAGGTCGTCGGCAGTTGCTTCTCCACGTTCAGCACGGCTGAGGATGCGAAGTTGATCTGTCACGCCAAATAGATCAGCAGCGGTCTTGGCAGAAACCTCATCCGCGCCTTGTCTTAGAAAACCGATGGAGGTTGAGCCGGTGATAGACCCGCCACTGGGTGTAAGCTCACCCGCGATCAGGCGCAGGAGCGTGGACTTGCCGGTCCCATTGCGCCCGACAAGCCCAGTACGACCCGGGCCAAAAGTCAGGGTGAGATCATCGAGAAGAGCATGATTTGAGGGGGTCTGCCAACTCAGGTTGGCGATGGAAACAGAAGTCATGGGAGCGCTCGCGGAAAGGGAAACCAAGTTGGTGTTCAGCTTGCGAGTGCGTGATCCATGTCTGTCATCTCCATTGTTCTCACTCGGAAGTAATATGCGACGGAGGGGATTACAATGCTTTGGCTTGAGCAGACATTGGCGCACACGCAGCGAATGGCAGTTCCGTCCCGCGCTACTGACCTTGCCGAATTACCTGGTTGAGCAGTT
>NZ_SMMF01000095.1:0-248 GCF_009711355.1 Roseibium sp. RKSG952
TGGCTCTCCAGCTTTCGACAACTTGCGGATCGAGCCAGATCGTGACGTCGCCACGGCGTCGAAGGCTCTCATTATACTCCCGCCAATTCGTCACGGGGCGCATCTTTCTGAACGATTTGCCGGACAACACCTGTTTCAAGCGGACTGTCATGTCGGTATTGGATCTCGGAAATGATCAGCCCCAGTACGCTATCAAGTCAATTTGTGCAACAATGTCGGCTCGGCGTTATTGTAGATCCTTGCCCCTT
>NZ_SMMF01000457.1:0-1109 GCF_009711355.1 Roseibium sp. RKSG952
GCGGCAGGGTATCTTGCCCGCCCGCTCGGGGCTTTCATCTTTGGGCATATCGGCGACACGGTTGGCCGGAAAAATGTGCTGATCATTTCGATCATGATGATGGGCATCAGCACCGCCCTGATCGGGATCTTGCCGACCACCGACCAGATCGGAGCAACCGCCGGGCTCCTGTTGGTTCTATTGAGAATTGTTCAGGGGATTTCGGTTGGGGGGGAATTCAGCGGATCCATTGTCTTTCTGGCCGAACATGCATTGCCGAGCCGCAGAGGCTTCGCGACCAGCATGTCCAACGCCGGCAGCATCGCCGGGTTCATTCTCGGCTCCGGGGTGGTCACGGGAATGGCCTATGTCTTCTCGGACGCGCAGCTGACCGATGGTATCTGGCGGTACGCATTCCTGTCCGGGATCGTCATCATGATCATCGGCATCGTGCTCAGGCGCTCGCTCATCTTGCCGGAACACATCGAACCCGAAGACAAGGTGCATCCGGGGCGCTCGCCGGCCATTGTCGCGATCCGCAATTATTGGACGGACATCCTCCGCGTTGCCGCCCTTGCCGCTTCAGCGAATGTCTCATTTTACATCGTATTCGTGTTTTCTGCAGCTTACCTTGCCAGCAGCACGGATCTCTCCACCGCTGTGGCGATGGAATTGAACACATTCACGCTGTTTGTGCAGCTGGCAACCATTCCGGTTAGTGGTTTGTTGTCAGACCGTTTCGGCCGCAGGCGTGTGTTGATGATCGGTAACGGTTTGTTGCTGTTGCTGGCCTTTCCCATGATGCTTGTCATGAGCCATCCTGACGCCGGATTGATCGTTTTAGGACAGGTCGGCTTTGCAATTCTGATTGGAGGGCTTCAGGGGACCAATCCGATCATGATGGCTGAAATTCCCTCCAAAGGCGTGCGCGTGAGTGTCGTGTCAATCGGACACAATCTTGCTCTTGCCCTGTTTGGCGGGACCGCGCCTGCGGTGGCAACATTCCTTGTTCAGAAGACTGGCCATGGCACCTCGCCAGCGATTTACATTATGGTGTTTGCACTGGCTGCTTTCCTGTCGCTGCTGCTCGTAAAAACGACAAGGGGCAAGGATCTACAATAACGCCGAGC
>NZ_SMMF01000768.1:0-8253 GCF_009711355.1 Roseibium sp. RKSG952
CCACAGATCTGAAGCAGGCTATCAAATTGCAGGTTGGCGGGTCCGATGCAGCAGGCATGGACGGCCGCCAGAAACACGGTCAAGGCACTCCCGGTTCCAAGGGCGAGCATGAGGGATTTGTCCGCGCGTAGTTCATGGGCCGTTGACGATGCGCATCGTATTAGCAGTCCGGTCATGATGTCCTTTCCCGGGTCTTTTGGCTGTCTGTCGTTTCTAGGGCCTGCCTCTGGTCTTGACGCCGGACTTTCAGGAGTTCGGCCAGAATTGACAGGGCGATTTCCTCTGGTGTGATGGCGCCGAGATCCAGACCGGCGGGGCCCTTGATCCGGTCCAGTACGTCTGGTGTATGCCCGGCGTCTTTCAGCTTCTTGCAAAGCGCTTCCGTCTTGCGCCGGCTGCCGACAAAGGCGAGGTACCGTGAAGCAAGCGGAAGGGCTGCGGCGAGCGCTGCAAGGTCGCCCTTGCCCTGGGTCGAGACCACCAGAAAACGCAGGGCGTTGCTTTCGGGAACCGCGTCATATCCGGGAATCACTGTGTGCTTGTTCTGAAAAAGCCAGTGATCTTCCGGCGGGGCACAAGCAATGCAATCGAAACCGATTGCCGGAGCAAGTGCCGAGAGGGCAAGAGCAACCGGGCTTGCACCAAAGATCACCAGTTCGGGCCGTGGCAGGACCGGTTCTATAAAAATATCCATGGTACCCTGACTGGGGCACATGTTCTTTGCGAACTGGACGCCTTCGCGCACGTCCCCCGGTGCGACCCCGTGTTCTGCCAGCAGGTCTTCGGGCTGGATAGAAACCAGTCGGGTTTCTCCGTCAATCAGGGCTGCCTGTGCCGCCTTGATCACGGCCGCACGGGCGCAGCCGCCGCCAATCCATCCGCCTTGTATGGTGCCGTCCTTGAGAATGACGGCCTTGGCGCCGGCTTTTGCAGCCGTAACCGAGATCGTTCGCACAACTGTTGCCAGGACGTAGGGATGATGCGCTTCCTGCAGGTGCTTTGTCAGGTCGGGGAGGCTGTTTGGAAGCACCGGTGCATGGGGTGCGTCTGCTGCCGGGTCCGTGTGTCTCATCTGCGTGTCTCCCATCGCCTCACAGCCTCGCCAGATAGGGTTCGATGCTCGCGAGGCTGTCGAGATTGTGGGCGGGTGCGAACAGATCGATATGGGGCAGGGCGGCCTGCATGCCGTCTGTTGCTGGCTCGTAGCCGTCCCAGCCGATCATCGGGTTCAGCCAGATGATGCGTTTGCAACGCCGCCGCAGCTTCTGGAGTTCCTGCCCAAGATGATACTGGGTCCCGGTATCGTAGCCGTCCGACAGGATCATCACGCAGGTTCTGGAATGGATCACCCGGGCGGCGTGCCAGCGGTTGAAATCGGCCAGCGCGCCGCCAATCCGGGTTCCGCCGCCAATCCCCTGCGCCATCAGTCCGAGGCGATCGAGCGCCCGCCCGGCATCGCGCTCGGCCAATGCGGAGGAGACATGAACCAGTCTTGTGTGGAACAGGAAAGCTTCAGCTTCCCGGAAATTGTCGAGAAGACCATGGACGAAGCGGGTGAAGATCCCTGTGTAGCTGTTCATTGACCCGGAGGCGTCAAGCAGGATCACAAGCTGCAATTGCCGTTCGCGAGGTCCCTTGCGCACGAGGTCGATTGGCGTGCCACCATGCGATATTGAATGGCGGATTGTCCGGCGCAGATCCAGCTGTGCCCCTTTCCGTTTTTGCCGCTCGCGCCGCGTGAGTCTCACCCGCATGGCCCTGGCGAGTCGCTCGGCAAGCGCATGAGCGCGGGCGAGTTGGTCCGGATCGTTGATCATTCGGACATCTGTCTCGCCGAGATTTTCGACAAGGCTTGCGCCTTCGCGGCGGCCTGCCGGGGTTTGGTCGCTGTTATCCTCGTCGTCTTCGCCCGGTTGCCGTTCGACGTCGCTTGGGAGCGCGTCCTGCCGGTTGCTTTGCGCGTCCATCAGCTCTCGAATGGTTTTCGCGCCGGGCTTCCGGCTGGAGCCGGACAGTCTGACACCGGATTTCACGCCTTTGCCGAGCCAGTAAGCCTCGAACAGTTCGTCGAACTTCTGCCAGTCCGACAGTCGTCCACAAAACAGGGCCCTGAACGCGGGTTTGAGTGTCGTGTGCCTGCGGGCGAACGGTGTTGCGAGAAGCCGGAGCGCGTCTTCGCTTTCGCCGAGCCCGGCCTTGAATCCGCTGTCGCGCAACGACTGCAGGAATCCTGCTAGCCTCAGCCGGAGGGCCGGGCCAATATCTGCGATGGTTTCAAGGGCGCGGTCCGGCATGGCTCAGGCAACCTTTCCAAGCAGCCTGTCGGTGACCTGACGCGTGATGCGGGCTGTGTCTTCCCGCGTCTTCAATACGCACGCAAGCGTCTCGAACACGAGGTCCCGGCTGTCGTGCAGGTTTCCGGCTCCCAGTCCCAGAAGGGCCGCAGCCCAGTCAATGGTCTCCGCGACACCTGGAACCTTGGCGAGGTCCTCCTTGCGCAGCTTGCCCATCAGCTCTGCAATCTGGAGGGCAAGCGCTGCATCGATCCCCTCCAGTCTGGCCAGCAGGATCCGGGCCTCCCGGTCCGGGGCCGGATAGTCGATATAGTGGTAAAGACAGCGGCGGCGCAGCGCATCGGAGAGTTCCCGTGTGCCGTTGGACGTCAGCACAACGCGGGGAATGCTGGTCGCCGTGACCGTTCCAAGCTCGGGGATCGACACCTGAAAATCCGACAGGAGCTCAAGAAGGAAAGCCTCGAACTCTTCGTCGGCGCGGTCGATTTCGTCAATCAGCAGAACTGGCGGCCGATCTTGCCGGATCGCGGCCAGAAGCGGGCGTTCCAAAAGGTATTTTTCGGAAAACACGGCTTCTTCGACCGCGTCCGCATCGGCACCTGAGCCTTCACGTGCCTTGATCGCCAGCAGTTGGCGCTGGTAGTTCCATTCGTAAATGGCATCGGGCCGGTCCAGCCCTTCATAACATTGAAGCCGGATGAGGTCCGTGTTCTCCAGTTTGGCGAGCGCCTTGGCGACTTCGGTCTTGCCGACGCCTGCCTCGCCCTCCAGAAGCAAGGGGCGGTTCAACATCTCGGTCAGGACAAGTGCGGTCGCGAGCCCGTCATCGGCGATATAGCCGGTTTCCGCGAGGGCTTTTGCCAGTTGTTCCTTGGTCTTTGTCATCTTGAACCGTTTGCTGCCGGATTTTTTCCAAGGCGAATTCGCAAGCCCCAGAGCCCCAGAGTCGCAGTGCCCCAGAGCCCCAGAGCCCCAGTGACAAGTGACCGGCCCGCCGCAAATTTTAAGCGGGCTGGCCGGTTTTCTAACCGTGTGCTCCCAAGTCCTTGGCCGCTTGCCACACCCGCCAGGCATCATGGGGCATTTGGATATGCGTGTTGCCCAGGAACTGGAAAGCATTATTGACCGCGTTGGAGAATGCCGGAACGCCGCCGACATTCGGGCTCTCGCCGACGCCCTTTGCGCCGATTGGATGATGCGGACTTGGCGTGACCGTATAGTCCGTCTCCCAATGCGGCGTTTCGACAGCCGTGGGCAGGAAGAAATCCATGAAGGATGCGCCCATGACATTGCCCATGTCGTCGTAGCGGATTTCCTGGCCCATCGCGATGGCGAAGGCTTCGGTCAGGCCGCCATGCACCTGTCCCTCGATGATCATCGGGTTGATGCGCGTGCCGCAGTCATCAAGGGCGTAAAAGCGCCTAGTCCTTGCAACGCCAGTATCGACATCAATGTCCATGACGCAGATATAAGCGCCGAACGGGTAGGTCATGTTGGGTGGATCATAGTAGCTGACCGCCTCAAGACCCGGTTCCATGCCCGGAGGCGGGGCGTTGTAGGAGGCCCAGGCGATTTCCTTCATGGTCTTGCGCGCTTGGGGATTGCCCTTGATCTGAAACCCGTCAACGTCCCATTCAAGGTCGTATTCCGAAACCTCCAGCATGTGGGCCGCAATCATCTGCGCCTTGTTCCGGATCTTTCGCGCAGCCAGTGCGATGGCAGCCCCTGCCACCGGCGTGGACCGTGACCCGTAGGTGCCCAGACCGTAGGGCGCCGTATCGGTATTGCCTTCCTCGACCGTGATATCATCCGCCGGGATGCCGATTTCGGTTGCAATGATCTGCGCCCAGGTGGTTTCGTGGCCTTGACCCTGGCTCTTGGTGCCCATGCGCGAAATCACAGAGCCGGTCGGATGGACCCGGATTTCAGCGCTGTCGAACATGGCAACGCCCAGAATGTCGCAGTTCTTGGACGGGCCCGCCCCGACAATCTCGGTGAAAAAAGAAATGCCGATGCCCATGATTTCGCGGGTTTCCCCACGCTTGAAAGCCTCTTGCTTGGCTTTTTGCTCTTTCCGCAATGCGTGGTAGTCGACCGTCTCCATCGCCTTTTGCATGGCGGTATGATAATCGCCGCTGTCATATTCCCAGCCGAGTGCCGAGTGGTAGGGGAACTGTTCTGGCTTGACGAAGTTTTTGATGCGCAGATCTGCCGGATCCATGCCGAGCTTTTGCGCCAGAATGTCCATTGCCCGCTCAATGCAATAGGCGGCTTCCGTCACCCGGAAGGAGCAGCGATAGGCAACACCACCGGGGGCCTTGTTTGTGTAGACCCCGTCGACCAACAGATGGGCGGCCGGGATGTCATAGGACCCGGTGACGATGTTGAAGAAGCCGGCCGGCCACTTGGACGGATCGGCACAGGCATCAAAACCGCCGTGATCGGCGAGCACATGCACTTTCAGACCGGTGATCGTGCCGTCGCTTTTGGCGGCAATTTCCGCTGTCATGTGGTAGTCGCGGGCAAAGGAGGTGGTGGAGAGGTTTTCCATCCGGTCCTCGACCCATTTCACCGGAACGCCGGTGACGATCGATGCCACGATCGAGCAGATGTAGCCCGGATAGGCGCCGACCTTGTTGCCGAACCCGCCGCCGATATCTGGCGCAATCACATGGATCTTGTGTTCCGGGATGGTCGAAAGAAGCGAGGCGACGGTGCGGATCACGTGGGGCGCCTGAAAGGTGCCCCAGACGGTCAGCTCGCCTTTCACCTTGTCCATCGAGGCAATGCACTGGCATGTTTCAAGCGGTGAGGGGTGGGTGCGGTGATAGGAAATCAGTTCCTTGATGGTGACGTCGGCATCGGCGAACGCCCTCGCGGTTTCATCTTTGTCCCCAACTTCCCATTCGAAAATGTGATTGTGATGTTTGCGCGGGCCATGTGCGCCTTCGCTCTTGCCGTCCAGATCCGGGCGCAGCACCGGCGCATCCGGGTCCATGGCCTTGAACGGGTCGGTCAGAACGGGCAGCTCTTCATATTCGACCTCGACCAGCTGGATCGCATCATCGGCAATATATCGGTTTTCCGCGACCACAAAGGCGACTTCTTGATTCTGGTAGAGCACCTTGCCATCGGCGAGCACCATCTGGACATCGCCGGCGAGTGTCGGCATCCAGGCCAGATTGACGCCCTTGAGATCTTCTGCCGTCAGAACCGCAATCACCCCTGGCAGTTTCAGCGCTTCAGCGGCGTCAATGCTGACGACCTTCGCATGCGGGTAAGGTGAGCGCACGAAGTCGCCAAACACCATGCCGGGCAATTTAACGTCGTCGACATATTGGCCCTTGCCTTGTGTGAAACGGATGTCTTCGACGCGCTTGCGCTTGCAGCCCATGCCTTCCAGGGCGGCCTCGCGCTGTTCCCGTGTCGGGGTCATGTCATTCATTCTGCAGCCTCCTGAAAGTCTTCGCCGTTCAGCTTGGCAGCGGCATATTGGATCGCCTTGACGATGTTCTGATAGCCGGTGCAACGGCAGAGGTTTCCGGAAATGCCCATCCGGATTTCATCCTCGCTCGGATTGGGGTTCTCTTTCAGCAGCACATGGGCGCGCATGATCATGCCCGGCGTGCAATAGCCGCATTGCAGGCCATGCATCTGGCGGAAGCCTTCCTGAAGGGCCGACAGGGTTCCGTCCGGATTGGCCATGCCTTCTATGGTTGTCAGTTCGGCGTTGTTGGCCTGGGCGGCAAAAAGCGTGCAGGCCTTCACCGACATGCCGTTCATGTCGATGGTGCAAGCACCGCAATGGGACGTCTCGCATCCGATATGCGGGCCGGTGAGGTTCAGCTCTTCCCGCAGGAAATGGATCAGAAGTGTGCGCGGCTCGACAAAACGCTGCACTTTCTTGCCATTGACGGTCATGGTGACCGGAACCTGCTCGATATCGCTCATCACGTTTCTCCTTCGGGCCCGGTTCAGGCGTTTGCGCGCTCAGCTGCGCGGGCAAGTGCCCGCTGCATCATGACACCGGCCATTTTTGTGCGGTATTCTGCCGGACCCCGCCCGTCTGAAGCCGGGTCGGTAATGGCTTCGGCAGCGGCAACAGCTCGGCTGATCGTGTCTGCATCCAGCGTTGATCCGGTCAGCAGGCGGCTTGCGTCGGCTGCGTAAAGCGGAGTGTCGGCGACGTTGGTCAAGGCCACGGAACAGGTCTCGACCGTCGTGCCGCTCATGGTCAGGATGACGGCTGCCGCGGCAGTGGCGTAGTCACCGACCTTGCGCTTCAGTTTTTCATAGGCATAGCCATGTCCCGCAGGCGGAACGGGGACCTTGACCGCGCTCAGCAATTCCTCGGGGGCGAGGGCGGTAAAATAGGCTGCTTCGTAGAAATCACGCGCTTTGACCTCGCGCTCCCCGTCCGGTCCGGTCAGCACATAGGACGCGTCGAGGCACTGCATCAGGCCCGGCATGTCATTGCCCGGGTCGCCATTTGCAACATTCCCTCCGAGCGTCCCCATGTAGCGGATTTGCGGATCGGCAATCAGCAAGGATGTTTCGCTGATGATCGGCAGTTTCGCGCTCAACAGCTCGGAATTGATCAGCTCGTGCTGGGTGGTCATCGCACCGATGGTTATGACGTTCTCGTCCTCCGACATCCCCTTGAGCGCTGCAATGCCGCCAAGATCGACGAGATGCTCGGGCGCTGCCATGCGCAATTTCATCATGGGGATCAGGCTGTGCCCGCCGGACAACGGTCTTGCTTCGTCGCCATGATTTGCCAGTATCGCCACGGCTTCAGCCACCGAAGATGGCCGATGATAAGTGAATTCGCCAGGAATCACGTTTCTCTCCCTCGTCACGCAATCCGGTTTCGGACTGGTGCCGGAAGACATTGGCTCCTCCCAAAGAACTTGTGTGTTCCGGCACGTGAAATTGGCGGCCTTTTCGAGGCTTCCATTGCGTCACGACAGAATGCGGATTGGTGCGGCGCACTCACAAGCGAACCTGCACGAGTTGCGTTACGGAATGCACCAGTGACGGCCGCTCTTGCACGAACAGCGTAAGTGGACCTGACGTATTTCACGCAGAAAACGGATGCAGCGGAGTGCTGACCGACGATCGGCGAGCGCGGGAATTGGGGGCAACCGGTCGGTTCTCCAGAATCTGACCAAAATCCCTACTGAGCGGCGTCCGGCTGGTTTTTGAGGTCTGCCTTTTCCAACCGGACGGTCAACCGGGTCCGGACCCGCCGCCATCGGGCGCGGCTTACCGGAACGGTGGCCGTGTCCTCTCCGCCCAGAACAAGCAGGCCGCCATCGCCGGCACGCCGTAAACTCACGACACGGCTCAAATTGACGATATGACTGCGATGCACCCGCGAAAACAGTTTCGGGTCCAGCTGGTGTTCCGCTTCGCTGATCGATAACGGACAAAAGAACTCGCGGTGGCCATCATAGAGCCGCGTGTAGTGGGCATCTGCATGGATCGCGACGACATCCGTGGCCCTGATCTGGCTCCGGTGTCCGTCGCTTTCGATCGGTAGGGTCTGGTTTGTGGTGTTGGCGGAGGCGCGGGCTGTTGAGCTGGCTGATTGAAGACCCGAGGCCGGGCGGTTGACTGAACCGGTTTCAATACCCTTGTTTGGTGTAGCGTCCCTCTCATAAAGTGCGGGCTCTGACAACGGGGGCTCGCGCAGAGACGGGGTGCCGGTTGTGTTTTCCGTTGGTTGGGTCAGAGATTTTTTCGATGGGACAAGAGCCAGAAGAAAAAGCCCGGAGACCAGAAACGCGACACAGGACACCAGTATAGCCAGCATGCCCGGGCTCAGCGCAGGCGCGGTTCCGGTTCCTTGGAAAACAAGAGCTGAGTAGGTCGTTCCGGCCATGGCCGTATAGTGCATGGCGGAGATGGCAAGTGCGAGGACGAGTGCGGACAGCACGATTGGCGGGCGGCGGCCCTT